>CAYNDR010000131.1:966-15909 GCA_964395295.1 uncultured Planctomycetales bacterium | reverse complement strand
TCCAGGTCAGGCCCCTGGAACGAGAGGAGCAGGTCGGCCTGCTTGAACCCTCCCCCGGACAGGAGCGGCACCACGCCGACGGAGGACCGCAGCTCCGGGAACCTGGACTTGAGCACGGCCCGCATCTGCTTCAAGAGGCCCTGGAGCTGAGTCTCGGCCGGATCCACGGCCTTCGGATTCGCCTCGACGAGTCGCGCGGAATTCTCCGGCTTCCTTCTCGATCCCAGGGCGACGACAAGGACGACCCCCAAGAAGGCCAATGACCCCCCGACCGCGAGAGGAACCACCCATTTCGGCCGCGCGGGCCGGACGACCGTCGCGCGGACGGTCTTCGGCCTTGGGGCGGGAGGCTTCTCGATGGAGTCCATGGCCGAAAGCAGCTCGTCGTAGGAGTCGAACCGCCCCTGGGGCTTCTTCCGAAGCAGGCGGAGGACGAACTGGCTGACTTCGAGAGTGATCGAGGGAACCAGGTCCCGCGGCGCGGGGGGAGCCTGGTTCACGTGCTGGACGAAGAGCGCGCTGGGGACGTCCGCGGTGAAGGGGAGCCGGCCCGTGAGCATCTCGAAGAGCGTCACGCCCAGGGAGTACATGTCCGTGCGGTGGTCCAGCGGCTGAGCCCGGCACTGCTCCGGAGAGGCGTACGCGGGGCTCGACCGGACGAAACCCTGCTGAGTCTGGGCCACGTCCGACGTCAGGTCCCGAGCCAGGCCGAAATCGAGGATCTTGGCCGTCCCCTCCGCGCTCAGCATGATGTTGGACGGCTTGATGTCCCGGTGGATCAGGTTGTTGCCTTGGGCGTGCCGCAGCCCCAAGGCGACCTGCCGCGCGATCCCGAGGGCCCGCTTCTGGGATATCGGTCCCTCGCGCTTGATGAGCCCATGCAGCGTCTCCCCCTCGACGTATTCCATCGCGAAGTAATAGCGGCCCCTGGAATCGCCTGCGTCCAGGGCCCGCACGATGTTCTCATGGTGAAGCCGCGCCGCCAGCCGGGCCTCGGTCAGGAAACGGTCGATGAAGGCGCGGTCCCTCGAAAACTCGGAGGGAAGGAGCTTCAAGGCGGCGGGACGATCCAGGGCCTTATGCCGAGCCAGGTAGACATCCCCCATCCCCCCCGAACCCAGGTGTCTCTCGATCGTGTAGCCCGGCACGAGATCCGCCAGAGCGGGGTCGACGGCGCCCCCTACCGGCTCGTGTTGAAGCCCCCCCTGGGTCTCCTCCACGTGGATGTCCGACGGCGATTCCGGCGCCACGAGGGGCGTCCGGCAGCTGCGACAGACAACGCGGTTCCCGGGGGCCGACCGCTTGGCGTTGTACAGCTTCCCGCAACGCGGGCATCGCATCGGCACCATGCCCTGGAGGGACAGCACCTCGCGGACCTGCTCCGGATCGAGGAAACCCATCTCCACCAGGATCTCCCCCAGGCGCAGCCGCCGTCCCTGCCCCGCCTCGGCCGCCTGTTTCTGGACAGCGGCCTTCAGTTGATCCTCGTTGATCCACCCCTTCCTGACGAGGATCCTGTCGATGCGCTCCGGTTCGGTCCTCTCAACCACGGTTCGCCCTTCCAAATCGGATGGCCCCCAAAAGCACGAGGGCCGCCCCCAGGGGCGCCAGCGGGCCCCACGGCGACGGCGGCTCCGCCGCCACGCCCCCGAAGCACTTGCTGCTGCCCCCCTCGCCCGGGGCCGCGGCGTACGTCGGGCCCCCCAGCGCGAAGTCGCTGAACGCCGGCGTCCTCATGTACACCCGCTTCTCTGCCTTGTCCACCGTCACGTCCAGCAGAGGCTCCCATCGATCGTTGTCCTTGTCGAACCGGAAGCCCTTCAGCTTCTCCGCGGGCACCTTCGAATAGTCCTCGATCCCGTCGTTGTTGTCGTCCCGGTAATACATGGTCAGCCGGCCGGGCTTCTGCAGCTTCTGGCTCCCCTCCAGCGTGATCCTCGTGTAGTAGCGCCGCGGCAGGGTCAAGTCCTGCGCCGTGGCGTGGTTGAGCGCGACGTCGTCGGGCGGGGGCGCGATGGTCACGGTGGTGCTCGCCGGCACCTGGCCCGCGGCGTCCACCACCCCGCCGTTCTCAATCTCCAGGTCGATGCGCCCCGCCACCACCGCCGACGCATCCGAATTGGATTCCACGGTCGTGACGTGATTCGCCTCGTCCTGCGGCACCGCCGCCGGCGTCACCACGACCGTCACGTTGCCCTTGGCCTGCGAGGACACCCTCGTTCCGGACGTGTCCGTGGCCACGGCCAGGAGATCGTAAGGCCCCGCCGCCAGCCCCGTGGTGTCCCACGCCACCGAGAAGAACGAGAAGGGAGGCGGGACGGACTCGCCGATCTTGATCCACGACGAGTTCGTCATGGGCGGCTGGGGCGAACCCACGCCCGCGCTCGGGCGGTAGTAGAACTCCACCTTGGCCGTGAGGTTGCCCGGCGCCGTGTTGACAAGGAGGGTGACCGCGTTGCCCCGCACGCTTTCGCCGTCCTTGGGCTGAGACCACCAGACCGACAACGTCGGCGGCGCGTTGACCGTGACCTCAGTAGAAGCCACCGCCGCCAGGTTGTCGCTGTCCACCACCACCACGCGGCATGGATAGAGGCCCGTCTTGTCGTAGACGTGGGCGACCGTGCTCGTGACGGGGCCCGCCCCGGGCGGGGAAACGACGTGGGTGAAGTCGACGTCCCCGTTCCCGTCGAAGTCCCACTCGAACCGCAGGATCTGCCCCGAGCTTCCCGGGTCCGCCGTGCAAACGAACTCGACCGTGTCCCCCGGATTGACAACCGGAGGCAGGGGCGTGAGGCCGATGACCGTCGGCGCGTCCGGGGCCGGCAGGGCGACGATGGTCATCTCGTCCACGTCCGCCGCCCCCGCCGAATCCGTGGCCTTCACCCGGCAGGTGTACTGGCCCGGGAGGAGATACGTATAGGTCGCCGTGAACTGGTCGTTGATCGTCACGTAGTCCACCGACCCGTCCCCGTTGAAGTCCCATTCGATCGAGTTGATCACCCCGAATCCCGTCACGGACGCCGTGAAGTCGATCGTCAGCGGGACTTGGCCCTGGATCGTCGTCGCGCTCACCGTCACGGTCGGCGGCGCGGGCGGGGCCTCCACCGTGACATAAAGGTCGAAGTACTGCGCCACCCCGGCCACGGTCACCCCCAGGCGGGCCCGGTAGGGTTGATTCCGCGCCTCCGTGTAGCGGTAGCTGCAGTCCCCCGTGGACGGGCCCGTATAGTCGGCCGTGAAGGTCGTGCCGTCGTAATCGAAGTCCCATTCGTAGAACGTGTCCCCCGGGTATTCGGGCGAATCGAACAGCACCAGCGCCGGCGCCTTCGGGCCCTCGGGCATCGTGAACGAAGGCCCCGCGCCCGCCACGACGTCCGCCGCGGTCTCCGCGTTCCCGCCGAACGACGTCCAGGGGCCGGGCAGGCCGAAGCTGTCCACCGCCCGGCACTGCCAGTGGTTGCCGCCGTTCTGGAGGCCGGTGACAGGCACCTGGATCAGGGTCCCACTGGCCGCCGGGCCTGCGCTATGAGTCGCCACGTCCGCGAAGGGCGTATCCACCGGCTTGATCTCGACCTCAAGGCGGACCTCCTGGCCCGCGTCGGGGTCGCTCACGGTGGCCTCGACGTTGAATCCCGTATCCAGGGGTGTCAGGCCCCCGCACACCGGGAGGGCCGCGCGGCCCGTCGTCCTCTGGGCCTGACCCGCCGCGGAAGGGGCGTTGTTCGGCGGATTGCCGATCGCGAAGTCCGGCTCGGCGGGGTAGACCAGGTCGTCATTCCCGCCGAAGGCCGTCCACGGCCCCAGCGCGTTCTGGCCGTCCAGGACCCGCGCCTGCCAGTGGTAATTCGCCCCGATCTCGAGCGGACCGATGTCCACGGACAGGATCGAGCCGTTCGCCCCGAGGGGGCTCTCGTTCGTGATCGTCCCCGTCAGGGGCTCGTTCACCTTGCGGACTTCGACCTGGAGCCGCACCGGGTCGCCCGCGTCGGGATCGGAGCAGGCCGCCCGGAGGACCACGTTGGGCGAGGTGGCTGTCCCGCCGACGCCGATCGGCGTGACGCCGCCGCTCTGGAACTGTTGGAGAGACGCCCCCGGGATCGCCAGCGGCGGGTTGTTCGTCGTGGTGATCGTCACCCCGTTGGTGTACGACGTGTTCTGCATTCCGACGCCGTTGGTGGCGCGCACCGAGACGTAGTAAGTGGAGCCCACGGTGAGGGCAAGCCCGCTGTTCGTGGCGGAAGTGGCGGTGCCCGCGCCGGTCCATCCCTGGACGTCGGTGGCGCCCGGGGAGGTGCCGATGGCCCACTCGTAAAGCGCGATTCCGCTCTCCGGATCGACGAAGGCGGCCCAGTTCCCGCTGATCGTGGTGAGGGACGTCTGGGAGTCGGAGTCCCCCCCGGTCCCGTCGTTGATCGCCGCCGCCGGCGGCGCGGTGGTGTCCACGGTGACGCCGTTCGACGATGCCGTGGAAGTCAGCCCTGAGCCGTTAGTGGCCCGGACGGTGGCGTAGTAGGTGACGCCGCTGGTGAGCGTGAGCGAGCTGTTGGTGGCGCTCGTGGAGAGGCCTACGCCGGTCCAGCCCTGGACGTTCGTCCCCCCGGAGGTGGTGCCGATGGCCCACTCGTAGCCGGAGATTCCCTCTTCCGGATCGCTGAAGCCGGACCAGTTCGCGGAGATCGTCGTCGTCGAGCCCTGGAACGCGATATCGGCTCCCGCGCCGTCGTTCACCGCGCCGGCGACGGGCGCCGTCGCGTCCACAGCGACACCGTCGGAGGTGGCGGTCGTCTGCAGGCCCGCGCCGTTGGTGGCGCGGACGGTCACGTAATACGTGGTGCCCGATGCGAGGGAGAGGGATGAGTTCGTGGCGCTGGTGGCCATGCCCACGCTTGTCCAGCCCTGGACGTTTGTCCCTCCTGGGGTGGTGCCGATGGCCCACTCGTACCCGGTGATGCCGCTCTCCGGATCGCTGAAGCCGGTCCAGTTCGCCGAAATTGTCGAGGTCGAGGTTTGAACGTCGATATCCGCCCCGGGGCCGTCGTTGACGATCCCCGTCGTTTGGGGGGGATCAACCGGGATGTACTCACAGGAGCTTAATACACCGTTCGCATTGTCCAGTCCGCCGAACACATAGATCACGCCGCCGACTTTTACAGCACGGGAATAGGGCCCCAGTCGCCGGGCGGTGTTCAACGCCGGGAACGGCTTCCATGAACCGGAGGACACATCATACCGTTCGCATGGATTTAGCGCCCCGGCGCTACCCATGCCGTCGGCCCAGAGTCCGCCGATGGCGACCAGGTCCCCGGCCTGGGTCAGGATCATTCCATGCTCGGCCCTGCCCGTCAGCATGGGAGGGCCTACCGTGACGAGACCTGTGGCGGGAGTGTAGACGCTCACGTCGGGGTAGACATAGTGGACGCCGCTCCAGTAGTGCCCCCCCGTGATAAAAACCTTGCCGTCCGGTAGCTGCGCCGCGTAGCAGTCCGACACGCTATGCTGCAGACTTCCCACCACGCTCCACGTGGCCGCCGCGGAGTCATAGACCTCCACTCCCGAGTTGAACGCATAGCCTCCCGCGGCCAGGACGTTGCCGTTGGCCATCAGGCATCCCCCCGGCGAATGCCTGGCGACGGACATGGACCCCGTGAGGGACCATGTGCCCGTGCCGGGGTTATACAGCTCGCACGCCGTCGAACCGAAACCGCTGCCGTTTTCGCCGTAGACCACCACCCGCCCGTTGGCCAGGAGAGCAACCCTGTGATTGGCGCTTGCGTTGTTCAACGAGCCGGTCGCCGTCCAGGAATCAGAGACGGGATCATACATCTCGCATTGGGCCATCATGGCGCCGGATGCATCGTGCCCCCCGATGACGAGCACCCTTCCGTCCTGCAATTTGACGGCCTCGTGGGAACCCCTGACAGAAATCATCGGGGCAACCAAGGTGAATGTGGAGGTGGCGGGATCGAAGATCTCGACCGAGTTCGTGGTTGAGGAATTGTCCGTTGTGGACCCTCCGCCGGCAACCAGGATTCGTCCGTCATCCAATGGCGTTACGGTATGGCCGATCCGGCCGATGCTCATGTTCCCGAACTGGATCCACCCGCGGATCGGGGCGGTTCCATCGGCCAGGACGCCGTCGGCGGTGACGGCGGTGGACTGGAGGCCCGCGCCGTTGGTGGCGCGGACGGTGACGAAGTAGGTCGTGCCGCTGGCGAGCGAGAGCGAGCTGTTCGTGGCGCTCGTGGCGAGGCCAACGCCCGTCCAGCCCTGGACGTCGGTCCCTCCGGAGGTGGTGCCGATGGCCCAATCGTAGCCGGCGATGCCGCTCTCCGGGTCGCCGAAGCCGGACCAGTTGGCGGCGATCGTGGTGGTGGAGACCTGGAAATCGGCGTCCGCGCCGGCGCCGTCGTTCACCGTTCCCGCCGTGGGCCCGTTCGTGTCCACCGTGACGCCGTTCGAGGAGACGAGGGTCTGCATGTTATAGAGGTTCGTGGCCCGGACAGACACGTAATAGGTCGCCCCGGCGGAGAGCGTCAGCCCCGAGTTCGTAGCGCTGGTGGCCAGGGCCACGTCCGTCCAGTCCTGGATGTCAATCCCGCCCGCTGTGGTCCCGATCGCCCACTCGTATTGGGCAATCCCGCTCTCGGGATCGGTGAAGCCGGACCAGTTGGCCGTGATCGTGGTGGTGGAGCCCTGCATGTCGATGTCGGCCGCCGCGCCGTCGTTCACCGTCCCCGCCACGGGAGGCGTGCCCGAATGCGGCAGGTAGGCGAGGTCGGCGGCGGGGATCGGGACGAACCCGCCCACCGCGGTGCCGCTCACGCCGTCGTACAGCCGGGCATTCCCGTCGGTCGAGAGCGAGAGCACGTCGTCGCTGCCGTCGCCGGTCACGTCCGGCAGGCCGATCAGGCCGATGTCGGCATTGTAGTTGGGAACGTTGTCCCACAGCGCGGTCCCGCTGGCGAGGTCGAACCCGCAAGCCCGATCCTGGTGCCGCCAGCCCGACACCACGGTGCCACCGTTCGTGCGCCAGATCACGCCGTATATCGTATTGTCGCTGTAGGTGCTGTTGCAGGACCAGACGGGGGTCCCATTCGTGCAGCGATAGCGCCGCACCGCCCCACTCGAGGCCCCTTGAGCGCCTGCAATGAAATCGGTCCCGCCGCTCGACCCTTCCACCAGTTCGGGCGTCCCGGTCACGAGGTCCATGCTCCCGTAATTCACCGTCCAGATCGTCGAACCGTCAGCCCCGGAGAGCATCAGCATGTCGTCGGACCAGACCTTGCGGGCCGCGGCGAAGTCGCCGATGCCGTCGCCGTTCACATCCAGGATACCGACGCCGTAACGGTTGGCCAGGTCGTTCCGCCTCCAGACCTCGACCCCCGTATCCCCCCGGATCCGGCACATCTGCCCCGTGGTCGAGCAACAGATCAGGTCATAATCCACGGGCTGGCCGAACGCGCCGCCGACGGGCAGCCAGTTGACCTCGTTGACTTCGAAATCCACCGACACCTGGAAGCCCCAGGCGCCCGTCGCGCTGTCCACCACCCTGACGGTGGACGGCGTCCCCCTTTGCACGAGGATGATGTCCGGGGAATCCGACCCGTGGCGGTTCGGCGCGCCATAGGGCACGGCCACCGGGTTGGAATAGAAGACCTTGCGCGCATCGGTGTAGATGTCCGATTGAGGGCCCAGCGCCCCGTTCATGGTCCAGATCTCGTTGCCGGCGGTCCCCTGCAGACAAGTCGTCACCGGCACGCTGGCGACGGTCCGACTGACGAGGACATTCCACCCCTCCACCTGATTGGCCAGCGTGTATACCCGCTCGGCGCCGCCCAGGGTCGTGGACCACACGGTCGAGCTGTCGGAAAGCCTCACGCACGACACGGTCGTGCCGGACAGGACGACGACCTTATCCGCGGTCACGGCGCTTATGGTTGCCCCGTTGCTGATGTTCCACGTGATCAGCCCCACCCCGTTAATGGCGCGGACGGTGACGTAGTAGGTCGTCCCGACCGCGAGGGAAAGGGAGGCGTTCGTGGCCCGGGTGGCCAGCCCCACATCGGTAAGCGCCTGGATCTCCTGCCCCCCCCAAGTGGTCCCGATGGCCCACTGGTAACTGGCGATACCGCTCTCGGGATCGCGGAAGCCCGACCAGTTGGCCGAGATCGCGGTGGTGGAAACCTGCACGGAGATATCGGAGCCGGTCCCGTCGTTGACCGTGCCCATGGTGGGACCGGTGGAGTCGCCGATCCGGAGGATCCTGCCCTCGCCGGGGATGCCGTTGACGATGACGGAGAGGAGATAGTAATCCTCAGGCGTCTCGCCGGCAGGAGGGAGCGGAACCGTCAGGCTCGTCCCGTCCACCCAGCCGGTGGAGGGTAGCGTCCAGGACCGGCCGTTGCCCCGGCCGCAGCCTCCCGACTGCCCCGAACTCCCGGAGAGGCTCACCAGGCGCACGATCGGGTAATCCGCGCTGGATGCGGCCGGACGGCCGCCCGAGGCCTGCGAGATGCCCCTGAAACGGACCCCGGCTAGAGTCAGCGTGGAACCCGGCGCCACAGGGAACGGGGAACTCGACGAACCGTTGATCGTCGCGATCGTCGGGCGCCAGGCAGCGTCTGCGCCCGTATCCTCGTAGATTTCGCACAAGGCGGTCGCCGTGCCATTCAGCCCGCCCGCGGCTAGGACGCGGCCGTCCGGGAGGAGGTTGGCCGTATGCAGTTGATGCCCCCCCGCCAGGGATGCCGTCACCGTCCACAGTCCCGTGGCTGGATCGTACACTTCGCAACTCTTGAGGGCCCCTGAGTTGTCGCCGCCGCTGACCAGGACCTTCCCTGAGGGGAGCAGCACGGCCGAGTGCTGCATGCGCGCCGCGTTCATGGAACCCGTGACCGCCCATGTCCCCGTCGAAGGATTGTAGATGGCGCACGTGGCCAGCCGCACGTTGGGGGGCTCCTGGAAACCTCCAGCGACCAGGACCCGGCCGTCCGGGAGCAACGTCGCGGTATGTTCCCTCCGCGCCTCGTTGGGCAGTGGATTGGTCGTCGTCCAGGCCCCCCCCGAAGGGTCGAAAATCTCGCAACTCGAGAGCGACGAGGCCCCGCTGGCCGCGCCACCCACCGCCAGGACCCGACCGTCCTGGAGGAGCGTCAGCGTATAGTTGTTCCGGCCCGTATTCAAAGAGCTCGTGGCGCTCCAACTTCCGGCAAGGGGTTCGTAGATATCGCACAGCCCCGTGACGGCGAATCCGTACCCGCTCCCGGCCACCAGCACGTGGCCATCCTTCAGGCGTACCCCTTCGGACCATCTCCGGGAAGTGAACATCGGGCTGGCGTAGGTCCATCTATTGGCGGATGGGTCGTATATTTCGCACGCCGTCAGATCGGTCCCCACGGCATTCGTGCCACCGAGGACGAGGACCTTCCCACTCAACAGGGAAATCAGCATGTGGCCATAGCGCGACTCGGCCATGGAGGCCGCGTTGCTCCAATTGCCCGTTGATGGGTCATACAAGCGAACCGTGTTCACGGGCGTCCCGCTGCTGCCAGTCCCGCCTGCCACCAGCACCCGACCGTCCGGGAGGACGACCGATTGATGCTGGCCTCGCGCCTCGGGCAGCGATCCCGTGGCAACCCAGGAACCCATGGCCGGGCTGTAAATCTCGCAGGAGGAAAGACCGGATGTTCCCTCGGGCGATCCTCCGGCCACGAGCACCTGCCCGCCGGGGAGGATCACGGAACCGTGCGAATATCGGGCGGCCGCCATGGAGGCCGTGGAACTCCACGTCCCGTTGGCCGGATCGTACAGTTCGCAGGATGTCGTTCCGCCTCCGGTCGATCCGACGGTCGTATCGCCTCCGGCGATCAGGACCTGCCCATTGGGAAGCAGGCTCGCGGAGTGATAGAGCCGGCCTGTGGCGACCGAGCCCGTCAGACTCCAGGTTCCCGATCCCGGATCGTATAGTTCGCACGCGACGATGGTGCTTCCTGGATTTTGACCGCTGGCGGCCAGGGCCAGTCCCGAGGGGAGGAGCGTCATGGTGTGCAGGCACCGGGCCTGGTTCAAGGCCCCGGTCGTGCTCCAGGTTCCGGCGACCGAATCATAACGTTCGCAAGCAGCCGTAACTCCTCCTCCGACGATACCGCCCCCCGAGACCAGCACGTCGCCGTCCGGCAGGAGCGTGGCCGCGTGCATGTACCGCCCCGTCGTCAGGGAGCCCGCGGGACTCCAGCTGTCGGTGGCGGGGTCATAGAGTTCGCAGGGGGTCACCATCGTGGTGGCGGCGAGGTCGGCTATGCCTCCCGCGACCAGGACCTTACCGTTGCTGAGGAGAGTAGCCGTATGACCCCCACGGGCATTGGCCATGGAGCCGGCGGGGCTCCAGGTGCCGGTAGACGGATCATAGAGCTGGCACGTGTTGACTATTGTGGTGCTGTTGCCGCCGCCGGACGCGAGGATGAGCCCGTTGGGAAGCACGGTGGCGGCAACACCGGACCTGGGACTCGACAGGGAACCGGTGGCGCTCCAGGTCCCCAGGGAGGGGTCGAAGAGTTCGCAATCCGCCTTCGGACTATGGCTTCCATCGCTATTTCCGCCCAGGGCCAGGACCTTGCCATTGGGAAGGAGGACGAGTTGCTGGCCCACGCGAGTCGACAGCAGGGCCCCGGTGCCGGACCAGGTCGGATTGTTGATCGTGATCCGATCCGAGGAGGCCGTGGCGGTCAATCCGTCCCCGTTGGTGGCCCGGACGGTCACGTAGTAGGTTTGTCCGACGGTCAGGCTCAGGCTGGAGTTCGTGGCGCTTGTGGCGAGTCCGACGCTCGTCCAGCCCTGGACGTCGGTCCCTCCGGGGGTGGTGCCGATGGCCCACTCGTAGCCAGCGATGCCGCTCTGGGGGTCGCTGAAGCCGGACCAGTTGGCGGTGATCGTGGTGGTGGAGACTTGGAAGTCGACGTCTGCGCCGGAGCCGTCACTGACGGTACCGATCAAGGGCGGGCTCGAATCGGAAAGTATTTTCGCGATGAAACAGTCCGAACGTCCTCCATATGTAATATCGAAGCCTCCTGACATGGCAAAATCACTGGAATTTGTAGCTCCAGTGACATAAACACTGCCTGAACCGTCAACCGCCACGCCATAACCATAATCATCTGCTGTCCCGCCAAGGTAAGACGACCATGCTACAGTTGTCCCAGATCCGTTAATCTTGGTGATGAACGCATCATATCCTCCTGCGTAAGTAGAATCGACTGCTCGTATAATCGGAAAATCTACGGAACCAGTTTGGCCGGTGACGTAGACATTACCCATTGAATCAAGAGCAATACCATTAGCCTCTTCGCTAGACCCTCCCCCCAAATACGATGACCATACGATACTCGATCCGGCGCTATTTATCCTTGTAACAAAGGCGTCCCATGAGCCTCCGAATGTATTGTTAAAACCGTTAATAGCCGGGAAATCCGATGAGCCGGTAAATCCACAGACGTACACATCGCCTGACGAATCAATCGCTATTACATTCCCGCGATCTTCACCGCTCCCACCCAGGTATGTTGACCATACTATAGCTGATCCATCTGATCCAACTTTTGTAACGAAAGCATCCTTCGTTCCACCCAAGGTGCTGTCAATACCTCCTGTTGTCGGGAAATCAACAGAGTATGTATCGCCGGTAACGTAAACATTTCCGTCCTGATCAACGACGAGGTTAAATCCGTATTCAGAACCGGATCCACCCAAATAGGATGCCCAAGCAAGACTCGTGCCGTCAGCATTTACCTTTGCGATAAAAGCATCCTGTACACCGCCCAATGAAGAGTCAAATCCACCCGTAGAAGGGAATGATGGGCTCATCGTCAATCCCGTAACATATACATTCCCAACATTGTCCACAGCAACGTCTTCCGCAATGTCCCAACCAGAAGTGCCGCCTAAGTAAGATGACCAGACTATACTTGAGCCAGAGGGAACAATCTTTGCAATAAATGCGTCCCCGTTTTTATATACAGGGTCAAAGCCAGCCACAATTGGGAAGTCGGAAGAACTGGTATACCCAACCACGTACACATATCCTGAAGAATCAACCGTAACGTCATTGCCGCCATCACCATAATTACCACCTAAGTAAGATGACCATACTATGCTCGTCCCGGAAGTATCAATCTTTACAATGAAAGCATCTTCTATCCCACCGAAGGAAGCGTCAAAGCTGCCTATGGTTGGAAAGGTGGTTGAACATGTCTTTCCCGTGACGTAGACGTTGCCCATATTGTCTACGGCGACGCCCATAGCCCAATCATCCTTATTACCGCCGAGGTAGGATGACCATAAGATTCCTGACCCCGAGGCATCGACCTTGGTGATAAATGTGTCCATTTGGCCGCCATAGGTATTATCGAAAGCCGACAAGGTGGGGAAATCATAAGATGTCGTAATCCCCGCGACATAAACGTTCCCGGTCCCGTCCACTCCGAGGCCCGCGCCTGATTCGTATCCCGCCCCCCCCAGATATGAAGACCAGGTGATCCCTGAACCCGAGGGATTAAGCATCACGACAAACGCGTCGCCCCCCCCCGCATTGCTCCCGTCGAATCCTCCCACGATGGGGAAATCACCGGACTGGGTGGACCCCGTCACGTAGACGTTCCCGGATCCATCCACCGCAACAGCCGTCCCGGAGTCGTCACCGGTCCCCCCAAGATAGGTGGACCAGGCCAGGCTGGCCCCTCCCGAGTTCACCTTGGCCACAAAGACATCCCGCGTCCCCCCATTGAATGTCGTGTCGAATCCCCCGGCCATGGCGAAATCGGATGAATAGGTCGAGCCAGCGACGTAGGCATTCCCGGAACCGTCCACCGCGATCCGCTCGCCGGTATCCTGGGCGCTCCCTCCCATGAACGAGGACCAGGCAAGGCTCGCCCCGTCCGCGTTGACCTTGGTCACGAAGCCGTCTATCCCGCCTCCGTAGGCCATGTCGAAACCGTTCGTCACCGGGAAGTCCGAGGAGTCCGTCTGGCCGGAGACATAGGCATTCCCCGAGCCGTCCACCGCGATATCCATGCCCCAGTCCTGCCCGCTCCCCCCCAGGAACGAGGACCAGACGATGCCCGATCCGTCCGAACTCACCTTGGTGACAAAGGCCTCCAATCCGCCCCCGAACGACGGATCGAATCCGCCGACGACAGGGAAATCCGAGGAGTACGTCTGACCCGCGACGTAGACGTTTCCTGAGGCATCAACGGCAATACCGCGACCTAATTCGTCCCCGGTGCCCCCCAGATAGGTCGACCAGACCAGGCTTGCCCCGCCTGCGTCCACCTTGGTGATGAAACCCTCCAGGGTACCCTGAAACAAGGAATCGAACCCTCCGAGAATCGGGAAGTCGGACGAACGCGTTTCCCCTGTGACGTAGACGTTTTGCGAGGCATCCACGGCAATGTCAACCCCCTCGTCATGCCCCCCGCCTCCAAGGTATGTTGACCAGAAGAGCGCTCCTGCCGAACTCACCTTGGTCACGAAAACGTCGTAAGGGCCCCCTCCGTACGTCGTGTCATAACCGCCGTTGGTGGGAAAGCTTAGCGTGGAAGTCCTGCCCGTGAGGTAGATGTTGCCGGCTCCGTCCTGGGCCATGCTTGCCAGTTCGTCAACTCCGTCGATCCCGCCCCCCAGGAACGACGACCAGCTGACCGTCGGGTCGATAACCAGCGGCAGCTTTGGGTCCCGAGGCCCCAGCGCGATCCCGTATTCCGCCCCGCCCCGCGACACGTAACGCGCCGCGACCTCCTTCTTCCCCCCCGGCCCCTCCTGCCAGCACTTGAGCTCACCCTCCTTCAGCACCCCCAGCCCCGTCACGATCTCCAAGGCTGATCCGTTATCGACGACCCGTACTTCTTTGGCCCCCTCGTAACGGAACCGGAGCGCGTCCAGCTTCGCCCCCGCCGCCACGTCCAGACGGTATTCGAGGCCGTGCGGCCGGGCCTCCACGATCATGTCCACCCCGGGCTGAACCCCGGAATAGACCATCTTCGAGTACGTGGGCTGCTCCGCCCTCCACTTCGACTTGTCCCCCACGAAATAGTTCACCTTCCCCGGGAGTTCCCCCTCCGGCCGGGGGGCCACTTCCCTGGCCCCTTCCATCCCCCAGTGAAGACCCCAGCCCGGTGTCGGTAACGGGGCCTCCGCCTTGACCGGAACGCCAAGGCGCGAAAGCGCCGCCGACGGACGGGCCATCGCCAGCGCTATCCCCTTCCCCGTGAAAAACGCGCTCACGTTCCGGTCCCGGAGGACGTACTCCCCCGCCTTCCCCGACGGCGCCGCCGCGATCGGAGGCGAGATCCGCTTGGCCACACCCCGGGCCCGGTCCTGGGCGGCTGGGTCCGCTTTCCGCAGCCCGTTTCTGTCGGATGAGGTCGAAGGTTTCCCGGGCATTGAAACGGGCGAGGAAACGGCTTGCTCCAAAGGAGACGCCGTCACTGGCCAGGGAGAGGGCGCGTCCGGCGTTCGCGCGCGCCGCGACTTCAGCGCCAGCGGCGCCAGCCCCCCCAGCAACAGGAGGACCGCGATCGCCAGGAAACCCCTGCGCGTTCTCTGATTCATCGCTTCGCTCCCTCAAACCTCAAGACGACGGGCCCTCGGGACGGACCCTGACCGGACAAGGAATGGCCGCCGATCGCCCGCAAGACGCTCCCTCCCCAGCGAGGTTCGAATTTCATCTAAGTATAGCATGAACCATGCTCTCCGGGTAAAAGGGGCTGGAACTCCATTCCGGATCCATTCAACCCAGGGAATGGCCGTCCCGGGACGGGCGTCTCGGGAAATCGCGGAACGAGAGCGGGCTCCTCAGGGTTGCTCGCCCGCCAGGCGCAGGACGGCGGCGCGGGTTTCCGCGTCCAGGCGGAAGCGTAGGCGTCATTGACGGGGAGCGATGGGCGCGATAGG
>CAYNDR010000131.1:0-956 GCA_964395295.1 uncultured Planctomycetales bacterium | reverse complement strand
GGCGGGAGGGTCGCGGGCCCTGTGGAGGCGGGGCGAGGCCGGCTGGGCCGGCGAGGTGAAGCTGGCTGCGGCAGGGAAGTGGTAGAAGATGGGCACGGGGTCGCAGGCGCGCGCGGCCGAACTGGCGGGCGTGAGCCGGTCGGAGTTCCTGACGCTCTTGGGACGCTTCGGGGTCTCGCCTTTCCAGGAAGAGCCCGAGGATCTTCGCCGGGAGTCCGGCGTTGCCTGACGAGGCGGTCAGCAACGCCTCTCCCCTGATCGTCCTGGCCCGGGCCGGGCATTTGATCCTGCTTGAGCGGACCTATCGGATCGTTCATGTCCCCGCCGAGGTTTTTCAGGAGATCGAAGCGGGTCCTGAAGGCGATCCGGCCCGGCGGTTGACAAGAGAAGCCTTCTGGCTGGGCCGCCTGGCAACGAAGGCGGTCCACCCGAGGGTCGCTCCCTGGAACCTGGGACTGGGAGAGGCGGCCGTGCTCACGCACGCGATGTCCCTGCCCGGCGCCGAGGCGTTGCTGGACGACAGGGCGGGGCGCACGGCCGCGCGGGCGCTCGGCATCCCGGTGCGGGGCACGCTGGGAATCCTCCTGCTCGCCAAGCGCCGCGGGATCGTCGGCAGCGTCAAGCCGCTGATCGATGACGTTGCGGCCGCGGGACTCTTCCTGGCGCCGGGGCTGCGAGACGCCTGCCTTCGCGCGGCCGGCGAACTTGGCGGCTGAGTCTCCCGAGTCCCGGAACGGATGGAATCCGGCCCCGTCGGCGGCCCCGCGAGGCCTTCCCGCAGCATCCCCCCAAGGGCGGATTCGCCCCCGACACCCGGATCACAAGCGCAATCCACCCAGGAAATCCAGGGGGGAGATGACGGGATCAGAAGATGGAGGCCGGAGGGACGGAGAAGCCCCACAGGAGCCGGCTCGACGCGGGGACGTCGCCCTCCGCGACGCCCGCCGTCTCGTAAC
>CAYNDR010000130.1:0-15923 GCA_964395295.1 uncultured Planctomycetales bacterium | reverse complement strand
GCCGCAGTACGCCAGGCTGATCGCGGCCTCCCCGTTCGTGGTGCTGGCAACCGCCGGGCCCGAGGGGCCCGACATGGCCATCCACCGCCTCGCCCGCGCGATCGAGGAGTTGCGCCACGACGTGGAGAAGCTGAAGGCCATGTGCCGGTGCGCCCCGGCCAAGGACCTGAAGGGGAAAGAGCGCAAGGCCAAGGGCGAGAAAGCCAAGGCCTCCGAGAAGAAGGGCAAGGAGCCTCCGAAGGTAAAGGAGCCCCCCAAGGTGAAGGAGCCCCCCAAAGTCAAGGAGCCGCCCAAGGTCAAGGAGCCGCCCAAGACGAAGGAACCCCCCAAGGGCAAAGAGGCTCCCAAGGGCAAGGGCTGCCAGGGGGGTTGAAATCCCTGAGCGAGCGCCGGGCCCCGTGCGGGCCCGGCCGGCAACCGGTTGAAACCGAGACGCACCGCCGGCGGTATCCTCCGGTGAAAGGAGGAGGATATGATGACGCTGGCCCTTCTGCTCCTGCTGGCGCCCCAGGAGTGGGAGCAGTCCTTCGATAGCGCCGACCCCCAGACCCAGGCCCGCGCGGCCTCGGTCGCGCGCCTCCAGGACGAGGTCTCGCTCCTCAACCTCGTCAACGGCCTCTACCTCTCGAAGGGCCAGGCCGAAAAGGTCATCGCGCTGGCGCGCGAGGCCGGGGACCTCCGCGCCAAGACGATCCTCAGCCACGCCCAGCTCCTCAAGGAGTTCGAGGCGGCCCTCGCGGACCTCAGGAAGGCCCTCGCCGCCTGCGGCCACATCCCCGCGGACCTCGAGCGCCGCGTCCAGGACAAGGAGCTGCGGATCAGCGGCGCCAAGCACGCCTACTCCGAGGGGCTCCGCGCCATCGAGAAGCGCCTCTGCGCCCTGCTCACCCCCGCCCAGAGGCGCGTGGTGGAGGCCTTCAATCCCTGCATCATCCCGCCCCACGACCTCAAGGACCCCGTCCGCGTGGGCCAGGCCCAGGGCGAGCACCGCGACCTCGAGGACCACCTGGAAACCCTCCGGAACCTCCCGGACAAGGCGTGGAAGCCGGTGGCCGAGGCGCTCTTCGAGATGTACCTCTCCTTCGAGGAGAAGATCCTGGGGAACTTCGAGCCCGAGAAGCGCAAGGCCGAGACGGCGCGCCTCACCAGACTCGTGGAGAAGGCGCGGGCCATGAGCGACCAGGATTTCGCGTCCGAGAAGGGGAGCCTCGCCCTCGAGGTCATCCAGCCGATCGTGGAGCACCAGGACAAGGCGCAGGAGCTCACCGCCTACTATCTCAAGGCGTCCGGCGGGCTCTCCAAAGCCGGCAAGTACCTCCTCAACCCCCGCATCGCCCCCCTCCTGGAGGCGAAGCTCGCGCACGAGTGCGAGACCAAGCCCGTGGACCTCGACAAGATCGCCGGGGCCGAGCCGTGCACGTCCTGCGGCCGCACGGCCGCCCCCCGCCGCCGCGTGGAGCGCCTGGGGCCGGAGCCCCGCATCGAGGAGTTCACGGACTGGCTGGAGGTCGCCGGCGAGGCCGCCGGGCAGGTCCGCGAGGCGCTCGCCGAGGCCCAGTCTGACCTCCTCACCATGCTGTCGGCCGACCGCGAGGACGGCCGCAACATCCTCTCGGAGTTCCTCAGGAAGCTCCTGGCCAAGGAGGAGTCCGAGGCGATCACCCTGCTGAGCCTCAAGGCGCCCGGCGCGGAGAAGACCTACTTCGAGCGCCTCGCCGAGATCAAGGCCGCGGCGGAGGGCAAGATCGAGGAGGCCGCGGGGGCCGAGAAGCTCCAGAAGTGCCGCGGGGCCGACGTGGACCTGTTCAAGATCAAGGTAGGCAGCCTGCGATGCAGGAAATGACGCGGCGCGCGTTCCTCGGCGGGGCGGCCGCGGCCCTCCCGGCGGTCGAGGTCCTGGAGCTCTTCGCCCGCGAGGCGCGGGCGCCGGGCTCCCTCAAGGAGGTCCCCCACTCCAAGGCCCTCGACGGCAAGAAGACCCAGTGCTTCGTCTGCCCCCTCGACTGCGTCCTCAATCCGGGAGAGACCTGCTTCTGCCGGACCCGCACCAACCACGACGGGAAGCTCCTCTCGCACGCCTACGACAACCCGTGCATCCTGACGGTCGATCCGCTGGAGAAGCTCCCCCTGGCGCACTTCCTGCCGGGGGAGCAGTCGCTCTCCCTGGCCGCGGGCGGGTGCAACCTCCGCTGTCTCTACTGCCAGAACTGGCAGCAGTCGCAGGCCAGGCCCGACGAGATCAAGACCTTCGACGTCCCGCGCGAGAAGGCCGTGGAAGGGGCGAAGAAGAAGGAGGTACGCGTCCTCGCCTACGCCTACACGGAACCCGTGGCCTTCCTCGAGTACGCGATGGACGTCTCGGCGCTCGCGCGCCAGAAGGGCCTCAAGAACGTGGTCGCCAGCGCCCTCTTCGTCAACCCGGAGCCGCTCCGGGAGCTGTGCAAGACCACGGACGCCTTCGCCGCGGCGCTCAAGGGATTCGACGAGACGTTCTACGAGAAGGTCCTGGGCTCCCGGCTCAAGCCCGTGCTCAAGGCGCTCGAGGTCATCCGGGAGGAGAAGGTCTGGCTCGAGATCGTCAACCTCGTCGTCCCGGGCTACAACGACGACCTGGCGAAAGTGAAGGAGATGGCGGAGTGGATCCGCAGGACCCTGGGGGCCCAGGTGCCGCTCCACTTCGGCCGGTTCGTCCCGGAGTACCGCCTCAAGGACCTGCCGCGGACGCCGGTGCCCACGCTGGAGAAGTGCCGGCAGATCGCCCTGGACGCGGGCCTGGAGCATGTCTACATCTTCAACGTCTCGCCGCACGAGGGGAACAACACCCGCTGTCCCGCCTGCCGCAAGGAGGTGGTCCAGCGCCTGGGCTTCAAGATCCTGGAGAACAAGATCGTGAAGGGCGCCTGCGGGTTCTGCCGCGCGAAGATCCCGGGCGTCTGGGACTGGACGGGAGCGACGCCATGAAGAACGCCTGGACGGCCGCCTTGGGCCTCCTCCTCCTGGCCGCGGGCCCGCCGGGCGGGCCGAAGGACGGCGAGGCCCCGTGGGAGGACCAGCTGGCGGAGTTCGGCTTCCAGATCATGCATCTCTCGACGATCAACGTGGTCAACGGCCTCAACCTGGACGCCGCGCAGGTCCGCAGGCTCCGGGAGATGGCCGCGCAGGTCGAGAAGGCCGGGGCGGCGCCCCCCGCCCCGAAGGGCGCCTTCTCGAAGGAGCTGGCGGAGGCCCGCGCCGTCTACCAGGAGCTCCACGGTGTGCTCCTCAAGGGGGAGGCGGCGAGCGAGGCGCTCCGCGCCCGCGTGATGCAGGCGCGCGCCGCGGAATCGCGCGTCCTGAGGGAGACGCTCACGGCCCCGCGGCCGGGCCACGGGAAGACCTCCTGCCTGCGCTGCCACGCGGCGCCGGGAGAGGCGCGGTCGGGCGCGCCCTTCCCCGCCTCGGCCAAGGCCGAGGTCGCCGCGGCCCACTCCGTGGGCCTCTACGGGTGGAAGGGGCTCGCGACGGTCTCGTCCCTCTCCCGCAAGGTGGACGCCGCCCTCACCGACGCCCAGCGGGCCATCTTCTCCGACTTCTCCTGCTGTCTGGTCCCGCCCTCGAACCTCAGCGACCCGGTCCGCGTGGGCCAGGCGTCCGTCCCCGACTGGGCCGACGACCTCCTCCACAAGGCGAGGAAGATCCCCGCGGGGATGTGGCCCCAGTCGCGGGACCGCATCGCGGACTTCTTCGCGGGCCTCGAGGACGCCCGGCGGCCCGGCACCACGGAGGCGGACAAGGAGGCGGTCCGCGCCCGCCTGAAGAAGGTGATGGACGAGGCGCGGGGCCTCTCGGAGGTGGACTTCGAGCTTTCCCGCGAGGAGCTGGCCGGGAAGCTCTCCGGAGGGCCGAAGGGGGAGGACCACGCGATCAAGCGCGCCTACTTCCTCCTTTCCCCCGGCCCGGTCGAGATCTACGACGAGGTCCTCCGGAGGCTCGAGCGCAAGGCGGCCCCGGGGACGACGAAGCCCGCCGTCGAGGCCGACGCGCCGACCTGAGGGAGGAAGTAGGGTTCCCCGCCGTCGGCGTGGAAGAGGGCACAGAGAAGACAGAGAGATTAACCACAGAGAGCGCAGAGAACACAGGGAAGAAGATGCATCTCGATATATCCTGAATTCCTTCTGTGTGTCCGTTCAGCGGGGGGGGGCGAAGCCCCAAGAACCAATATCCAAATACCGAACAAAGACCAAGTCACAAATTCTAAATACCAATGGATTTCCCACTCCTTGCCCCCCCGGGGGGGAGGAAGGGGGGGACGCCGTTTGGAATTTGATCGTTGGAGCTTGGGATTTGTTTGGAATTTGGTTCTTGGCTCTTGGTATTTTGTCCTGGGACTTGATCCAGGGGGTGAACGGTTACCCTTCTGTGATCTCTGTGCGCTTCGTGGTTGAATGACTCCGTGAACTCCGTCCCCTCCGTGCCCTCCCCGATCCCCCTCGCCTTCGGCTTCGCCGGCCAGGCCGCGCAGGTCGTCCTGGCCCGCGAGTTCCTGTCCGTCTTCTACGGCAACGAACTCTCGATCGCGATCGTCTTCGGGCTCTGGCTCCTCTGGGTCGCCGTGGGGAGCGCAATCGGATCGCGATGGCGCCGCGATCCCGGGAAGCTCCTCCTGGGGGCGGCCCATCTCCTCCTGGTGATTCTTCCGGCGGCAGTCCTGGCGATCCGGGACCTCCGTTCCTGGTTCGACGTTCCTGCGGGGCAGTACCTCCCGCTCGGCGGCCTGGCGCTCGCGGCGGGCGCGATCCTGGCGCCGCCGTGCCTGATCCTCGGCGCGGCGTTCGCCTGGATCGTCCGCGGGGCGGCGGCCCCGGGCCGGATCTACGCGCTGGAGGCCGCGGGGGCCTCGCTCGGGGCGGTCGCGGCGGCCCTGGCGGCGGGCGCGATCGGCTCCTTCGCCCTCGCGTCCATGGCCGCGGCGTGCCTCCTCGGGGCCTTCCTCTTCGACGGCCGGCGATGGGCGTGGGCGGGCCTCGCGGCCGCCGTCGCCCTGGCATCCTTCTCCGGGAGGATCGACCGCGCGGCCTCGGGACGGTACTGGCGCCACCTCGGGCCGGGGACCCGGCTGGCCGATTCGTACGAGTCGCCGGACGGGCCCGTGGCGGTCGTGGAGCGGGACGGGGAGTTCTCGATCTACCGGAGCGGGCGCCTCTCGGCCACGCTCCCGGACCGCGGGGCCGGCGCCCCCCTGGCCTGCGCCGTGATGCTCCAGCACCCCGCGCCGCGGCGCGTCTTCGCCGCGGGGGCGAGTTCGTGGTTCCCCCGCGAGGCCCTCCGCCACGGCGTCGAACGCGTCGAGGCGGTGGAGGCCGATGCCCGCGCGTTCGACGGGATCCGCCGGCACGATCCCCATGCGCTCGACGACTCGCGCCTCGTCCTTCGCACGGGGGACGCGCGCCGCCTGCTGACGGAAGACGCACGGTACGACGTGATCCTCGTGGCGGCCGGCGAGCCCGACACGGCGCTGGGGAACCGGTTCTACACGACGGAGTTCTTCCGCCTGGCCCTGGGCCGGCTGAGGCCGGGGGGCATCCTCGCGGTGGGGCCCGTCTCGGCCCCTTCGGGCTATTCCTCCGAAGAGCTGCTGCGCCGCAACGCGATCCTCTTCCGAACCGCCCGGGAGGTATTCCCCCACGTGCGGCCCACGCCCGGCTCGTCCGCATGGCTGCTGGCCTCGCCGGATGCGCCTCCCGCGCTGGACGAGGACGGGCTGACCTCCCGCGCGATGAAGCGGGGCCGCGCCGGCGTGAACCTCAGCTCCGTCGCGGAACGGTTCTACGTCGAAAAGGCGGACTTCGAGTTCCGCACCGGGAGGGCGTACGATCCGCTGTCGGACGCGAAGCCCACTCCCTCCCCCGCGGCTATTTCGAATCCATCCGCGTCTGGTCCTGGCATGCGGGGGACGCCGTGGGGCGCGCGGCGGCCGCGGCGGAGTCCGTGCCGCTGTGGCTCGCGGTCCTGCTCCTCGCGGCCCCCGCGGCGTGCCGGCGGCGGGGGGCGGCGATGTTTTACACGGGATTCGCCGGCATGGCCGTCTCGCTGGGCGTCCTCGTGGCCTTCCAGGCGGCGGTGGGACACCTCTACGTGGCGCTCGGGTTCCTCGTGGGCGCCTTCATGGCGGGCGCGGCCGCGGGATCGTGGAGGCGCGTCCCGGCGCGGGCGGCCCTGGCGGCCCTGGCCGCGGTCTGCGCGGGGCTGGCCCTGCCCGCGGCGGGAGGCCCCTGGCTGGCGATCCTGATGGTCCTCGGCGGGCTCGCCTCCGGCTCCTGCTACGGCGCGCTGGCTGAGGCGGCCTCGGCCGCGCGCCTCTACGCGCTCGACGTGGCGGGCGGCTGCCTCGCGGCGTTCGTCGCGGTCCCGTTCCTCCTCCCCCTCCACGGGACGGCGGCGCTGGCCCTGCTGGCGGGCCTTCCGTGCCTGCTCCTGGCGGCGCTCCCGCCGCACGCCGGGAAATGATCCATCACCGCGGCGCAAAGGCCTTCAACGCCGTCAGGGGCTCGCCGTCCGCGCCGAAGAGGGACGTGGTCCCGCCGTTCCAGATGTCCAGGCCCTTCACGGGGACCGCTTCCGGGTACCAGTAGACGACGCCCCGGCCGCGGCCGCCGGGAGTCCCGCGCACGGCGGCGATCACGTCCTCGAGGAACCGACGCTGGCCCTCCGGGGTCGCGGGCCACGCCATGTTCTTCTGTTTCGCCCAGGCCTCCCCCCCGCGATGAGGATAGGCGGTCTCCACGACGACGACGTCCTTCCCGCAGGCGGACGCGGCCTGAAGGGCCTTCTTCAGGTCGTCGACCGTCCCGTGCCACCACGGGTAGAAGCTGAGGCCGATGAGGTCGAAGCCGGTCACGCCCCGCTTCGCGAGGCTGTCGAAGAACCTGCGGACGGCCCCCGCATCGCCGCCGCGGTCGATATGGATCATGACGCGGACGGCGTCGCCCGCCCCAAGGGGCCGGCGGGCGCCGCGGAGGCCGGCCTGGAGGAGGCGCGTGAAGCGCTCCCACGACGCCTCCGTGCCGTCCAGCTTCCCGTCCGGCCAGAGGAATCCGGGGGTGATCTCGTTGCCGACCTGGATCCATTCGGGGCGGAGGCCTTCCTTGTGGAGGGCCTGGACGACGCCGGCCGTGTAGTCCTCCACCTTTTTCTCGAGGGCGGGGAGGTCGAGCTCCTTCCAGGCCGCGGGCTTGTCCTGGTGGGCGGGATCGGCCCAGGTGTCGGAATAGTGGAGGTCAAGGAGCCACGCCGCACCGGTGGGCCTGATGCGCCTGGCCAGGGCGCGGACGGCGTCGAGGTCCTGCGTCGCGCCCCAGCATTTCGAGTAGTCCTTCTGCGGATCGACGAAGAGCCGGAGGCGGAAGAGGTTGACGCCGCGGTCGCGGAGGATGCGGATGGGGTCCTTCGGCTGTCCCCGGTCGCGGTAGACCGCGCCGGCCTTTTCGAGTTCGAGGAGCATGGAGACGTCGGCGCCGTGCACGAAGGCGTCTTCGGCGGGACCGCCCCCCGCGCCGGGACACGCGAGGACGAGGAGGAGCAGCGCCGGAAGCCGCAGCCAGGCCGCCATGGGGCCATTATATCCACGGGAGCAGGCGTCTGAACCCTTCACTATCCCGGACGGGTGAACCCCCGTCCCCGACCGGGGGGTTATATTTCCAGGCGACTGTCCCGACCACGGAGGTTTTCCATGAGAGCCCCGCTCCGACTCCTCCCGCTCCTGGCGGCGGCCCCGCTCTTCGCGTCCGCCCAGGCGGCCCCTCCGAAGGACACCCTGCCCCCACCCCCCGCGGGCAAGGCCTGGAAGCTCGCCTGGAGCGACGAGTTCGACGGCACGAAGCTCGACGAGTCCAAGTGGGACGTCCCCGAATACAAGCGCCGCGGAGGGTGGTGGTCGCGCAAGGCGGTCTCGCTCGACGGGAAGGGCCGCCTCGTCATGAACACGCTCAAGGACGGCGACAAGTTCCTCGACGCCTGCGTCCGCACCCGGGGCAAGTTCGAGCACGCCTTCGGCTATTACATCTGCCGCGTTCAGCTCCAGAAGCAGGAGGGCCACTGGTCCGCCTTCTGGCTCTACAACGACTGCGTGGGCAAGGTCGGCAACGAAGGGCGGGACGGGACCGAGATCGACATCTTCGAGAAGCCCTGGCTCGACGACCGCGTCCAGCAGACCCTCCACTGGGACGGCTACGGCAAGGAGCACAAGAGCAAGGGCCACGTCCCCAAGGTCGCCGGCGTCATGGACGGCTTCCACACCTTCAGCCTCTGGTGGTCGCCAGAGGAGTACGTCTTCTACGTGGACGGCAAGGAGACGTGGCGGACAAAGGACGGGGGCGTCTGCCAGGTGCCGCTCTACATCAAGATCAGCGACGAGATCGGCGACTGGGCGGGGGACATCCGGAAGGCGGCCCTGCCCGATCCGTTCCTGGTCGACTACGTCCGGGTGTACGACCTCGTGGACAAGAAGTAGGGCTCATCTCGTCTCAAGCAACGGCCCGAGCGTGACGCCCTTCCCCTCCGCCACCTTGACCTCGACGACCTTGTCCCCGCAGCGGACCCTGGCCGCGCCCCCCTTCTTCGACCGGACCGCGGCCTCGGAGAGCTTCCCGCCCTTCCACGCGATATCCACCTCGAATCCGCCGCGGGCCCGGAGGCCCTTGACGCTCCCCGAGGGCCAGGCCGAGGGCAGCGCCGGGAGGAGGTGGACGTCCCCCGCGTGGCTCTGGAGCAGCATCTCCGCGATCCCCGCCGTGCCGCCGAAGTTCCCGTCGATCTGGAACGGCGGGTGGGTGTCGAAGAGGTTCGGCAGCGTCCCCCGCGCCAGGAGGTTGCTCAGGAGCTTGAAGGCGTGGTCGCCGTCGTGGAACCGCGCCCAGAAGTTCACCTTCCACGCCATGCTCCAGCCCGTCCCGCCGTCGCCGCGGCGCTCCAGCGACTTCCGCGCCGCCGCCGCCAGCTCGGGCGTCCCGATCACCGTAATCTGCCGGCCGGGGTGCAGGCCGAAGAGATGCGAGGTATGGCGGTGCTGCGGCTCCGGCTCGTCGTAGTCCTCCACCCACTCCTGGAGCCGGCCCGTCTTCGCGCTGATCTGAAGAGGCGCGAGCCGCTGGAGCGCCTTTTCGCACTCCGTGCGGAACGCGGCGTCCGTCCCGAGCGCCTGGGCCGCCTCGACGGCATTCCGCAGGACGTCGTGGCAGATCTGGATGTCCATCGTCGCCGCGTAGGTGAACATCGAGGTGGTCCCGTCCGCCTTGCGGAAGGAGTTCTCCGGCGAATGGGACGGGGAGGGGACGAGCTTTCCCGCCACGGGCGTCCCGGCCGGGGCCTCCACGAGGAAGTCGAGGACGAACTGCGCGGCCCCCTTGATGAGCGGGTAGCCGCGCTTCGCGAGGAACTCCTTGTCCCCGCCGAAGGCGTAGTGCTCCCAGGCGTGCTGGGCCAGCCACGCCCCGCCCGCGGGCCACACGCCCCAGACTCCGTCGGCCGGCGCGGTGAAGCCGAACGGATCCGAGAGGTGATGGACGACCCATCCCCGGCAGCCGTAGTGGACCTTCGCGGTGCGCTCGCCGGAGGGGACGATCGACTCCATCCAGTCGAAGAGCGGCAGGTGGCACTCGGCCAGGTTGCACGGCTCGGCCGGCCAGTAGTTCATCTGGATGTTGATGTTCGTGTGGTAATCGGCGTTCCAGGGGGCGTTCATGTGCTCGTTCCAGATCCCCTGAAGGTTGGCGGGCATCGTCCCGGGCCGCGAGGAGCCCATGAGGAGGTAGCGGCCGAACTGGAAGTATTGCGCGACGAAGCCGGCGTCGGCGGCGCCCTTCTTGACGCGCTGGAGGCGCTGGTCGGTGGGGAGTTTCGCGGCCTCGGCCTCGTCGCCCGCGCCCTGGAGGTTCAGCTCCACGCGGCGGAAAAGCCTCTGGTGGTCGGCCACGTGCGCCTCGCGCAGGGCCTTGAAGGGCTTCTTCGACGCCGCGGCGAGGCCCGCGCGGCGTAGCTTCTCCGGAGCGCCGCCGCGGAAGTCGGTGGCCCCGGCGAGCAGGAAGAGGACCGAGTGGGCGCCCGCGGCGGCGAGCTGGTTTTCGGCCGTTGAGACCTTCCCGCCCTCGGCGAGGGCGAGGACCTGCGCCTCGAACCGCATGCCGCGATCCTCGCCCGTCTTGTCGTCCTTGCAGTTGATGCGTCCGCGGAGGACGAGGCGCTTCGGATCGGCGGGATCGGCGAGGGCCTTCGCGTCCTGCTTCCGCGCGATGCGGAGGCGGGCGTTGACCCGGCCGGGCTTGTCGGCGGCCCAGCGTGCCGCGATCACGTTGTCGGGGGCGAAGCTGAAGACCTCGCGGGTGTGGAGCGCGCCTTCGGCCTTGAACCGCAGGGCGGCGATCCCGGTGTCGAGGTCGAGGTCGCGCCGGTAGTCCTCCACGGCGGCGATCCCCGGCATCTCGATGAAGAGGTCCCCGAGGGACTGGTAGGACTTGATCCTCTGCGGGATCCCCATCATCGTGCGGCCGGCAAGGGCGGTGGCCTCCTTGTTCTTCCCCTCGAAGAGGAGGCGGCGGACCTCGGGGAGGGCCTGGAGGGCGGCGGGATTGGTCGTGTCGCGCTTGTATCCGTCCCAGAGGGTGTCCTCGTTGAGCTGGAGGCGCTCGGCGGCCACGCCGCCGAACACCATGGCGCCCAGGCGGCCGTTCCCGACCGGCTGGGCCTCGTCCCAGACCTTGGCGGGCTGGCGATACCAGAGGGTGAGGCGCCCCTCGGGGGGCGGGGCCTCGCCCGAGAGCTGGGAGGTGTCGCCGCCGAAGCCCGCCCTCTTGAGCGCCAGCTTCCCCGCGACGGGCTTGATCGCCCGGTCCGGTTTGGGATCGAACGCCCACTCGCCGATCACGCCGTCCGGCGCCGGGCCGCCCGCGGCGCGCCTGGCGACCTCGTCGGCGCCGAGCGCCCGCCTGTAGACCGCCGCGCGCTGGATGTGGCCCGCGAAGCGGTTGCCGTCCTCCGGGTCCGCGCCGACGCGCAGGGGGTGGCCGGTCTTCGAGAGGGGCGGGAAGGCGCCGTCGCGCTTGCTCGCCACCTCCTTGCCGTCGACGTAGATCTTTTCGATCTTCTTCGAGGCGCTGTAGACGACGGCGACGTACGTCCACCGATCGCCGGGAAGCTTCGCGTCGCAGCCGACCGCGCCGTTCAGGACGGTGAAGCGGAGCGAGTTTCCGGGGTAGGTGTCGAGCATGTAGCCGTCCGAGGTGCCGGGGGAGGATTTGTCGAGGATGCGTCCGCCGCCGCCCGGCATCTTGTCGGCCTTCACCCAGGCCTCGAGGGTGACCTCGTCGGCGAGGTCGAGCGCCGGGTCGGGGCCGGCCTCGTAGATCGCGGACTTCGCGTCGAGGCGGTAGCCCTCGTTGTCTCCGGCGGCCGCCATGAGGGCCACGGCGAGCGCGCCGAGGAGACCGCCGACCCTTACCAGCGAAACGCTCATGAAGAATCCCTCCCTGCGACTCCACGATCATAACGACAGCGGGGGTGAACGCCATCAGGAACCAAGGGGATATCTCATCCCTTCCTGCGCCGGGGCCCCAGGAACATCCCGATCCCCGCTCCCGCCAGGGCTCCGTAGACGAAATAGACCAGCAGGACCATGGCGATCGCAACCCTGTCGTTGCCCATCGCATAAAGCATCGAATCCAGGAAGTGTGTCCCCCAGAATCCCGTCTGCCCGCAATATCCGGGTATACGCAGGGCGTGCCCCGCGATCACGGACGCCGCGCCAAGGATTCCGCCGACGAGACTGCACAGCAGAACCGCTCTCACGAGGGCACCTCCACTCGGGGTGTATCCTGTCCCATCAATCCCATCATCCTATCGAACCTTCCCCCTTCCCTCCCGTTTTTATGGACTGAATGATGCTCACCCTCGTTCTCCTCCTGTCCCTCCAGGAGCCGCCGCTGTCCCGTGAGGAGACGGCCACTCTTGATCAACTTTTCAACGAGGGACTCTTCGATCCCGCCGCCGCGAAGGCCCGGCGCGTCCGGGGCACGATCACGCTCAGGACCTGCTACGGCAAAACAAAGTCCATCCAGGCCCCCGGCTGGCTCATCCCCGCAGAGGCCGAGCGACCGGCTCGCCTGCTGTTGAACAACCTCCAGGAGGTGCGCGCCCCCGACGACCTGAAGCCTGCTGATTTAGCGGCCGAAGCCGCCGGGAGGGAAATCCCCGGACCCAGGCTATCCGAGGGGGGCATCTTCGTGAGCTCCGATGTCCAGCACTTCGTCTGGGCGGCATGGCTCCATCGGCTGGGGCGGGACGACGAGGCCTCTCGCCAGCTCCGCCGGCCCATGCCCGCCGATCCGATCAAGAGGTTCCGTGACCTGTACGGCTGGTCGCTCTTCGACCTCGCCGTGAACGCCTACATCGTGGGGGTAGACGCCGACGCTCTGCCCGCCCTCGATCGGCTGGTCCGCTTCGAAAGCGGGTACCTTGAGGACGGGAAAGCCCTCCTCGCCGAGGTGCGGCGTCGAAAGGAAGCGGGGACCTTCGGTAAGCCCCCCTCGCCCCTGCCGGAAGACCTCGACACCTGGCCCATGGAGAAGCGGATCGACTTCCTGGTCGCCGCGCTGGACCAGATCGACCCAGGCAAGGAGGAACCGGGATACGTGACCCTCGACGGCCAGCCCTCGGCGCGCCACCTCATCGCCTGCGGCGAGGCGGCCGTCCCTGCCCTCCTCCGATGCATCGAGGAGGACCCCCGATTGACGCGCTCGATCCACGTCTGGCGCGAATGGAATCACCATCGGTGGATCCTCCCGGTCCGCGGCGCCGCACTGCGCATCCTGGGGGGAATCCTGCGGACCCGGCCCTGGCTTTCCGTGAACCTAATGGCGCCCGAGGAAATCCGCGAGTCGGGACGGATCCTCAACCGGTACTGGGAGGACCTTGGAAAGATCCCCTTCCCCGAACGCATGATGCGCCTGCTCAAGGACCCGGCGACGACGGTCCAGACGCAACACGAGGCTGCCGAAAACCTCGCCCGCCTAGACGGCGTCCCGAGCCTCGACTGGGGACGATGGCTCCCCGCGGACGATCCTCTCCGACAGACCTTCCGCCCGGAGCTTGCCTCCTTCAAGGATCCCACCGCGGCCGAGGCGATCCTGGCCGCGATGGATCGACACCTTTCCACGATCGAGCAAGCGGAAAGGATCGAGGAAGACTACCTGACCTACCTGGGAGAACTGGGCGACCGGCGGATCGTCCCCGCCCTCCTCCTCCGCCACGGCGCCGCAAAGGATGCCGGGACGCGCCGCCGGCTGGCCTTCTGCCTGTGCCAGCTGGGAGAGAACGGGCCGATCGACGCGCTCGCCCGCGACGTCGAGGCCGGCGCGGAGGTCCCGGACATCGAAGCCAGGAAAATCGTCGATGCCATAGGGCGCGCGGCCACTCCGGCCTGCGACGCCGCGCTGGCCACCATCGCTCGCAAAGGTCATCCATTGCACCCCACGTTGAGGGAGGTGCTCCTGGAATGGGAAATGGATGACTATGACCGTCGGGCCTGGTTCGCCCACCCTTACTGCATCACCCTCCTGCATGCCGCGCTCGGGGAGGTTAAGACGACTGGCGCGGTCATCGCGGTTGAAGGGAAAGACGTGACCAGGCGCGGGGAAGACGGCCGATACCGCCCCGGGATCTTCCTCGGGGAGACCAAGACACTCCCGGAGGATCGGAAGGAGAAGGCCGTCGAGCGCGTCTGCGACCTGGCGGCCCTCCAGCTCAGCCGTCTCATCCCCGATGCCCCGCACTGCCATCCCCTCCTCAAGGACTCCGAGGCGAGGCTCCGGGAACTCCGCGAGTATATGGACCGGAATACGGGGAAGTTTCGCCGGATGACAAGGGCGGAGTTGGCCTGCTACGGGTTCCGGGAATACCAGGTGCGCTATGTTTCCGGGCCCTGAGGGCCTCAAATCCAGGCCAGCCTGTATAATTACTCCAGGCATCCAAGGGAGAAAACCGTGGGACTCGTGGGAATGGGCGTGGGCGGCATCGTCTTCGTCGTGGGGGCATTCCTCTTCCTGGGAAACGTGATCGGTTTCTTCCCGACCGTTCCCCTCGCCGGCTATCTGACCATGCTCGCCGGCGGCGCCCTTTTCGGCTGGGGCCAGAAGAGCCGGGCCCGGAAACCGCGTTAGGCCGCCTCCGGGGGTAGCGAACCCCCCGCAGGGAACCTTATACTGTCCCTGATGGCGGATGCGACCCGCGGGAAGCCGGCCCCCCACGTTCGCCTCGTCGTCCGGGCCACGGGAATCGTCCAGGGCGTGGGATTCCGACCGTTCGTCCACGGGCTCGCCTCGCGGTACGCCTTGAAGGGCTATGTCCTCAACGACACCGGCGGCGTCGTCATCGAGGCTGAGGGGCCGGTGCCGGAAGTCGACCGGTTCCTCGAGAGCCTGAAAGCCGAACTCCCGCCGGCGGCGCGGATCTTCACGCTGGAGACGTCGGTGGAGGCGCCCGCCGGCTACCCTGACTTCGCCATCCGCCACAGCGTGACGCACGCCGGGAAGGACGTCTCCATCCCGCCCGACCTCGCCACCTGCGAGGCGTGCCTTCGGGAGGTCTTCGACCCGGCCGACCGCCGCCACCGCTACCCCTTCACCAACTGCACGAACTGCGGGCCGCGCTTCACGATCTCGCGCGACGTCCCCTACGACCGGCCCCGCACCACGATGGCCCCTTTCAAGATGTGCCCCCGATGCCAGGCCGAGTACGACGACCCGTCGGACCGGCGCTTCCATGCCCAGCCCAACGCGTGCCCCGACTGCGGGCCGCGGCTGGCGCTGGTGGACCGCTCGGGCAAGCCCATCCCCTGCGATGACCCTCTCCGCGAGGCCGCCGCCCTCCTCCGCGACGGCCGGATCGTCGCCGTGAAGGGGCTGGGGGGCTACCACCTCGCCTGCGACGCCATGAACGACCGGGCCGTAACGGAGCTCCGCGAGCGGAAGCGCCGCCGCGGCGAACCGTTCGCCCTCATGGTCCGCGACCTCGATGCGGCCCGAAGCCTGGCGCACGTCGACGACGCCGAGGCCGCCCTCCTCCAGGGCCCGGCGCGCCCCATCGTCCTACTGAAGAGGAAGGGCGGACGGGACGTCGCCGCGGACGCGGCCCCCCGGCAGGACTGCCTCGGGATCATGCTCCCCTACACCCCGCTCCATCACCTCCTCCTCCGCGACTCGGGCCTCGTCCTCGTCATGACCAGCGGGAACCTCCACGACGAGCCCATCGCCTTCAAGGACGACGAGGCGCGGGAACGGCTGGCCGGCCTCGCCGACTCTTTCCTGACACACGACCGGGAGATCCACGTCCGCTGTGACGACTCCGTGGTCCGCGCGGTCCGCGGACGCGAGATGGTAATCCGGCGCTCGCGGGGCCACGCGCCCTCCCCCCTCCGCTTCCCCTTCGAGTTCGCCCGGCCGATCCTCGCCGCGGGCGCCCTCCTCAAGAACACCTTCTGCCTGGCGAAGAAGAACCTCGCCTACCTGAGCCATCACGTCGGCGACCTCGAAAACCTCCAGACGCTGGAATCGTTCGAGCAGGGCATCGAGCACTTCTGCCGGTTCTTCGATATCCGGCCGGAGGCCGTGGCCCACGATCTCCACCCCGAGTACCTCTCCACGAGGCACGCGCTCGCGCTCCCGGGGATCGAGAAGATCGGCGTCCAGCACCACCACGCCCACGTGGCCGCCTGCATGGCCGAGAACGGCCTCGACGAGCCAGTCCTCGGCGTGGCCTTCGACGGCACGGGCTACGGGCTCGACGGAAACATCTGGGGCGGCGAGTTCCTCGCCGTGGGCCCGGTAACCTTCGAACGCGCCGGGCACTTGAAATACTGCCCCCTCCCGGGCGGCGTTTTCGCGGATAGCCTCCCCCTA
>CAYNDR010000129.1:13206-16225 GCA_964395295.1 uncultured Planctomycetales bacterium | reverse complement strand
GGTGGGAATTAACCAGTCCGGCGCTTCTAGCGCCCAGCGTAGCTATTGGTGCGCCGCGAGGGACTCGAACCCACGACCCGCTGATTAAGAATCAGCTGCTCTACCAACTGAGCTAGCGGCGCCCGAGACGGCCGGCGAGAGCGCCATTATAGGCGCGCCTGCCCCCGATTCAAGAGGAAACCGGACCGCCCGGACCGCCCCCGTATCCTTGCGGCCCCGCACGCCCCCCTGCTATCATCCCCCACGCCATGGCCAACCGGCTCTTCGGCACCGCCGGCATCCGCGGCGTCATCAACGCCGGCATCACCCCCGAGCTCGCCGTCCAGCTCGCCCGCGCCTACGGCGACTGGATCCACGCCCATGCCCGCCGCCACGGCTCCGCCGCCGTGGGCCACGACACCCGCTGGGGCGCCGGCGTCCTCGCCCGCGCCGCCGCCTGCGGCTTCGCCGCCGCCGGCCTCGACGTCCTCTCCTGCGGCTGCCTCACCACCGGCGCCTTCTCCCTCAACGTCTCCCGCTCCCGCCAGGACGGCGCCCTCCTCGTCACCGGCAGCCACATGCCCCCCGACCGCACCGGCCTCATCCTCCTCACCGGCGACGGCGCCATCGCCCCCTTCTCCCTCTCCGACCAGGTCGAGGCCCTCCTCGCCGCCGAAAGCCCCCGCGAGGTCCCCCCCGGCCGCATCGGCCGCATCCAGGAGGCCTCGCAACCCTCCGAACTCCACCTCTCCGAGATCCTCCAGGCCGTGGACGCCCCCCTCGTCCGCTCCCGCGGCTTCCGCGTCCTCGCCGACCCCGCCAACGGCACCGCCTGCGCCGCCGCCCCCGAGTTCCTCCGGCGCCTCGGCTGTTCGGTCGAACTCGTGAACTCCGACCCCAACCCCGTCCCCGCCCGCCCCAGCGAGCCCCGCGCCCATTCCGTGGGCGAGGCCGCCCGCCGCGTCCGCGAGACCTCCTGCGACCTCGGCGCCTGCTACGACGTCGACGCCGACCGCGCCCTCTTCATCGGCCGCGACGGCGTCCCCCTCAGCGAGGACACCGTCGGCGCCCTCTTCGCCCGCGCCACCCTCTCCCCCGGCGACGTCTGCGTCGTCCCCGTCAACTCCTCCGGCCTCATCGAGCAGGTCTGCCGCGAGATCGGCGCGCGCCTCGAATACTGCGAGGTCGGCCAGCCCCCCACCATCCAGGCCATCCGCGGCCTCGGCGCCGCCTTCAGCTACGAGGAGTGCGGCAAGTACTGGTTCGCCCGCCGGTTCCTCTGGTCCGACGGCCTCTACTCCACCGCCAAGCTCCTCGAACTCATGGCCCGGTCCGGCAGGACCGCCGCGGAACTCGCCGCCGAGTTCCCCCGCTTCCACCAGTCCAAGCGCAACGTCCCCGCCGACGAGGATAGGCTAGACGGCCTCATGCGGGCCCTCGAAGACCGCCTCCGCACCCGGCTCACCGAGGGCCGCCTCCGCGACGTCACGGTCGACGGCCTCAAGCGGGTCTACGGCGACAACTCCTGGCTCCTCTTCCGCAAGAGCGGGACGGAGCCGCTCGTCCGCGTCTACTCGGACGCCCCCTCGATCGGGCGCGCCGAGGAGCTCGCCGCCGCCGGCGAGTCCCTCCTGCGGGAGTGCCTGTGAAGGACGAAGACATCCTCCGCCTGCTCCGGGCTGCCCGCGACCCGGACCCCGCCGGCGTCCTCGACGCCCTCCTGCAGGTCTCCGGCGCCGAGCGCGGCTTCCTCGTCTTCCGCGAGGGGGACGACTTCGCCGTCCTCACCTCCCGCAACATGGACCGCGAGGAGGTCCGCCAGGCCCGCGAAAAGCTCAGCCGCACCCTCCTCGGGCGCGCCCTCCGCGACGGCCGCCCCCTCCTGGCCTCCGACGCCGACCTCTCCGGCATCGCCAGCCTCCAGGGACAGAAGGTCCTCTCGGTCTGCGTCCTGCCCCTGCGCTCCTGCGAGGGCGCCGTGGTCCTCGACAGCCTCCGCCAAAGGGGCCTCTTCGAGGACCTCTCCCGCCTGGACCGCTTCGCCGACGAGTTCGACCTCGCCCTCGACCGCGCCGGCCGCGGCCGGCTCGTCGGGACCTCGAAACCCATGCGGGAGCTCCAGCGGCTCCTGGACAAGGTCTCCGCCGCCCCCTACCCCGTCCTCGTCTACGGCGAGAGCGGCACCGGCAAGGAGCTCGTGGCCCGGGCGATCCACCGCCGCGGGCCCCGCGCCCGCGGCCCCTTCCTCGCCGCCAACTGCGCCACCCTCCCCGAACAGCTCCTGGACGCCGAGCTCTTCGGCCACACCCGCGGCGCCTTCACCGGCGCCGACCGCGACCGCCCCGGCCTCTTCGAGCAGGCCCACGGCGGCGTCCTCTTCCTCGACGAGGTCGCCTGCCTCTCCCCCGCCGCCCAGGAATCGTTCCTCCGCGTCCTCGAGACGGGCGAGGTGCGCCGCGTGGGCGGCACGCGGACCGAGAAGACGGACGTCCGCGTCGTGGCCGCCACGAACGAGGACCTGGATCGCGCCGAGGGCTTCCGCCGCGACCTCTTCTACCGGCTGAACGTCCTCCGGCTCGACCTCCCGCCCCTGCGCGAGCGGAAGGAGGACATCCCCCTCCTGGCGGAGCACTTCCTCAAGCGCGCGGCGGCGGAGACGGGCGCGCCCCGCAAGCGCCTCTCCCGGGAGGCCCTCGGCGCCTTCCTCGAGCACCGCTGGCCGGGGAACATCCGCGAGCTGGAGAACGCGATCCGCCGCGCCGCGGCGCTCTCGGACGCCGGGACGCTCGAGGCGGCCGACTTCGCGTTCCTCCGCGACCGCGCCGCCGCCGGCCCCGCCGAGGGCCCCATCCTGTCGCTCGACGAGTACGTCCGCGCCACGCTGGAGCGCTGGGAGGGCAAGCTCGACCTCGCCGAGATCGCCGCGCGCCTGGGCCTGAGCCGCAAGACCCTCTGGGAAAAGAAGAAGAGGCTCGGACCATGATCCGCCGCGCCGCCGCGCTGGCGCTCCTCCTCCAGGCCTGCGCCGCCACGTCCCCCG
>CAYNDR010000129.1:0-13196 GCA_964395295.1 uncultured Planctomycetales bacterium | reverse complement strand
TCTTTCCCGCCTCTCCCGGGAGGGCGATCCCGCCGAGGCGCTCCCCCTCCTCGACCGCGCCCTCTGGATCGATCCCTCCCGGCCGGAGTTCCTCGCCTCCCGCGCCCTCGTCCTCCGCGCCCTGGGGCGCCCCGGCGATGCCCTCGCCGACATCGAAGCGGCGATCTCCCTCCTCCGGGAATCGCCTTCCCCCGGCGATCTCGCCGCGTTCCTGGTGCGCCGCGCCGCCCTCCTGGCCGAGGGGGGCCGCGCGGGGGAGGCCGAGGCGGACCTCTCGGAGGCGATCCGCATCGCCCCCGGCGACACCGAGGCCCTCCTCTGGCGCGCCCGCCTCCGCCGCCGCGCGGGGCGCCCCGAGGAGGCCGAACTCGACGCGGCCGAGGCCCGCCGGGGCGGCGCGGCCCTCGCCGACTCCTTCTACAATGAAGGGGTCCGCGCCCTCAACCACGGCCTCCGGGACGAGGCGGAACGGCTCTTCTCGTTCGCCGCGGACCTCGACCCGCGCCACCTCCAGGCCCGGGTGGCCCTGGCGCGCGTCTTCATGGAGGGCCGCCGCTTCGCGGAGGCCGCCCGATCCCTCGACCGCGCGATCGAGCTGGAGCCGGGACGGGCGGACCTGCGCTGCCACCGCGGCAACGCCCGCCTGGCGGAGGGCCGCCACGCGGAGGCCCTCGCGGACTACACGCGCGCCATCGAGCTGGACCCCAAGCCGGCCCCCTTCTACGCCGCCCGCGGCGCCGTCCGCCACAACCTGGGCGACATGGACCGGGCCCGGGAGGACTTCGACCGGGCGATCAAGATCGATCCCGCGTGCCGGGCCGCGTGGGCGGGCTCCGGGGCCCTCTTCCACGACCTGGGGCTCCTGGACGAGGCCGAGTCGCGCCTCCGCAAGGCGCTGGGGATCTCCGCCGAGGCCGACACGCTCCGCGCCCTGGGCCTCGTCCTCGTCGACAAGGGCGACCCCGACCGGGCCGCCGACGCCTTCCGCAAGGCGCTCGCCATCTGCCGCGACGAGGCGCGCCGCAAGGCCATCGAGGGGGACCTGGGGCGGACGAAGGAGAGAAGAAAATGAAACGAGCCCTCTTCGTTGCCTTCCTGGCAGGCTGCGGCGCGCCCGGGCGCGGCGCCGATCCCGCCGAGGCGGCCCTCGAGGCCTTCCGCCGCGGGGACTTCGAGCGGGCCGAGGCGCTCCTCGGCGACTCGCGCGACCCGCTGGCCCTGCGCGTGCGGGCCCGGATCCGCCTCCTCCACAACCGCCCCCGCGAGGGCGCCGCGCTCCTGGAGCAGGCCGTCCGCGCCAACACGCGGGACACCTCCGTCTACCCCGAGCTGGCCGCCGCCTACGCGCGGGCGGACGACTTCCTCAACGCCTCGCGCTGGTGCCTCCTCACGGGCGACCAGACCCTGGCCCGGAAATACGAGACCCTCGCGCGCCGCGTGGGCTGGATCGTCGAGGGCCTCGAGGACGAGGTCCGGGTCCCCTTCCGCGCCGCGGGCCCGCTCCCGGCCGTGGAGATGTCCGTGAACGGCCGCCCCGGCCTCTTCGTCGTGGACACCGGGACGGGCGAGATCACCCTCGACCGCGAGTTCGCCGCCCGGGCGCGGGTGAGCGTCTTCGGCATCAAGACCGCCGCCTTCGAGAAGGGGCTCGACGAGGCGATCCTCGACGAGGCGGCCCTCGGGAAACTGCGCGTCCGGAATGTCCCGGCCCGCCTGGGCGCGCCGCCCGCGGCCCCCGGGGCGCGCGCGGACGGCACGATCGGCATGGCCTTCCTGGCGCGGTTCGACTTCACGCTGGACGACCGCGCGGGGAGGCTCATCCTGCGGCGCCCGGCCCCCTCGGCCGATCCCCGCGCGGGGGGGACCCCGGCGGTCCTCGCGGGCGAGGGCCCCCTCCTGGTGCGCGGCAAGCTCAACGGCGCCGTGGACACCTTCGTGGGCCTGGCCACGGGCCTGCCCGGCGTCGAGGCGGCAGTCTCCGCCGCGTTCCTGCAGTCCCACGGGGGCGAGGTCCGCGAGCTCGATGCCGGCCCGATCCGCCTGTCCCGGCCCCGGACCGACGCGCGCGCCTTTCCCCCCGGCCTCGACGCGGCCTGCGGCTTCCCCGTGGGATTCGTCCTCGGCCGCGAGGCCCTCAAGGGCCGCACCCTGCGCCTCGATCCGCGGGCCATGCGGCTCCGGATCGAGTAGCCCTACTTCAGCAGGCGGCGGATGGCGTGGTAGGGGAAGTTGCGCCCCGGCGTGGCCCGGAGCGCCCGCTCGGCCAGGGCGCGGTCGCCCCCCCGCGAGAGCGCCATGTAGTAGAGGAGGTCGTTCTGCCAGGTGCGGGACAGGGCCCGGACCTCCTCCTCGAGGGCCTCCTCCTTCAACTGCCCCGCCAGGTGGAGCATCATCAGGCGCTCCATCCGCAGGGGCGTGAACTCCGGATCGGTCCGCGACAGGAACTCCCGCGCCGCCGCCGCCGCCTCGTCCCGCTTCCCGGCCAGGAGCCGCCCGATCGCGCGCCCCCAGAGGGCCACGCCCGCCGCGTGCCCTTCCGAGGATCCCGCGAGCTCGTCCGTCAACGCCGCCAGGGCCTCCGTCTCCCCCCCCTCGATCCGGAGGGCGATCTCCGAGCGCTTGAGCCGGGCCCAGTCGGGCGATCCCCGGTCGACCTGGCCCAGGGCCGCCTCCAGCGCCTTCCCCGCCGCGGCGAAGTCGCCCTCCTCCCGGGAGAGCGACGCCCCCAGAATGGCCCGCGTCAGGCGGTCCTCGGGAGTCTGCCCCTCCAGGGCCTCGATCGCCTTGCGGGCCTCGTCCGCCCGGCCCAGGAAGCTCAACGCGCGGTGCCGGATCCAGAGGACGCCGCGATGGGGGGGCCATCCCTCCAGGGTCTTCAGGGCGTCCTCGTAAAGCTCCAGCTCCAGACAGCACTCCGCCAGGGCCATCCGGCGGGCGTGATCCAGGACCGGCGTCTCGAAAGGCTTCTCCAGGAATCCGAACGCCTCCTTCGCGCGGCCCATCCGGAAATGCGCCGTGCCGAGTTCGAGACCGCTCTCCTCCCGCGCTTCCGGGAGGCGCTCGAACGCCGCCTTCCAATGGGGGATCGAGGCCTCGAAACGGCTCATCTGGCGGAGACAGCGGCCCATGAGCAGATGCAGTCCGGGATCTTCCGGGGCGAGCCGCAGGGCCTCGCGGAGCCGCTCGCGCGCCTCGCCCGCCTTTCCCTCGCCGGCGAGGACCTTGACCTCCCGGACGAGATTCTCCGAGGGCCCGGGGGGGGCCTCCTCGCGGCGCGAGGACAGGAGCCAAGCACCCCCCAGGAGCGCCGCGGCGGCGAGCGCCACGGCCGGCCACGCCCACCGCCGCCCCCGCGCCGCGCATCCCGGGCAGAGGAAGTGCTTCTTCCCCCCCGCCTCCCGGACCGCCGCCCCCGGCGCCCCGCAGACCGAGCAGGGGATGAGTCCCCGGCCCGCGGCCTCGTCGAGCGGGATTTTCTCCACTGCGATGATTATACCGGTCGCGGCCCCGTCCGCGTACACTTACCCCGAGGCATGGCGGAGATCCCGACAAAGACCGACGAGGCGCTCCTCCAGGAGATCCGCCGGGGAGACCTCTCCGCGTTCGAGGCGCTCTACGCGCGCTACCAGGACTGGGTCGTCGCCCTCGCCTACCGGTTCGCCGGGGACCGCGAGGACGCGCTCGACGTCCTGCAGGAGACGTTCGCCTATTTCTTCCGGAAGCTCCCCGGCTTCGAACTGCGGTGCCAGCTGAAGACGTTCCTCTACCCCGCGGTGAAGCACCTGGCGCTCTCGCGGAAGGAGGCCCGCCTGCGCCAGGCCCCCCTGCCGCGCGGCGCCGATCCCGCCGTCCCGGACCGCGCCCCCGGCGAAGTGGACGCGCTCCTGGGGGGCCTCCCCGAGGGACAGAAGGAAGTGGTCCTCATGCGGTTCGTGGACGGGCTCGACCTCAAGGAGATCGCCGACTCCCTGGAGATCCCCCTGGGCACGGTCAAGTCGCGCCTCCACGCGGCGATCGAGACCCTGCGGAGGACTTTGCCGAACCGATGAACCTTGTGAAATCCTTCTTTGCTGAAGGGATGCCATGAGCGAACACCTGAACCCCCTGGCGCTCGACGCCCTGCGGGCCGGAGGGGGCTCGCCCGGCGAGCGCGAGCACGCGGCGCTCTGCCCCGAGTGCGCCGCGGCCGTGGAGGGCCTGCGGGACCTGGCGGCGCGCCTCGCGGGACCGCGCGTCGAGGTTCCCGACCCGGTCCGCCGATCGATCCTGGCGGAGGCGCGCCGGCGGATCAGGCCTGCCCGCTCCCGGGCGCCGCTCTGGGCCGCCGCGGCGGCGGTCCTGGCCGCCCTCGCGGGAGTCTGGCTCGCCTTGCCCCCGGCGCCCCCCGGGGACGTGGACCACAGCGGCGCCGTGGACATCCTGGACGCCTACACGCTGGCGGTCCGGATCAAATCGGGGGACCGCCTCGATCCGCAGTGGGATCTCAATGGCGACGGCGTGGTGGACCGCAGGGACGTGGACGCGATCGGGATGATATGCGTCTCGATCCCTGCGAGGAGGGGCGGATGAGCCGGTTCGCCCTCCTCGCCCTGGCCCTGGCCGCCCTCCCCGCCCAGGAGCCGGAGGTCCGTTTCGTCGCGTACGACGTCTTCATCGACACGGGCGGCCAGGCGCTGGCGGCCTACCAGTTCGAGGCCGTTTGCGACGAGGCGAAGGGGAAGGTCGTGGGGGTGGAGGGCGGCGAGGGGCCGCACTACCAGGAGGCCCCCTACTACGACCCCGGGGCCCTCCAGGGGGGCCGGATCGTCGTGGCGGCCTTCACGACCGAGCCCGGCGCGCCCTCCGGGAGGGTGCGGGTGGCGCGGCTCCACATGCAGGAGACGGGCGCGGTCGAGTTCGCGTCGAGGGTGATCGCGGCCGCCCAGCCGGGCGGGGCGCGGTTCGAGGCGAAGATCGATATCGTCCGTGCGGGAGGGAAGAAATGACGAAGCGCCTCGGCGGCCTCCTGGCGATCGCCGGCCTCGCGGCCCTCGGATGCTCGTCGGCCGCGCGCGAGGCCGCCCCCCTCGAGCTCCGTTTCGAGTCCGGCGGGATCACGGAGATCCTCGTCATCGAGCGGAAGGAGGGGCCGCCCGCGCAGGAGGCGGGCGGCGAAGTCGGGCGGGCCAATCCAGGTCCACAGGGCGGGCTCCCCGGCGGAGAGCTCCGCGCGAGGCTGGACGGCCGTGAAGAATCCCTCCCCCTCAAGCGCACGGACGTCAAGGCCCAGATCGCCCTCTACGTGAGCGCCGTCACCGTCACCCAGCAGTACCACAACCCCTGCGCCGGGACGATCGAGGCGGTCTACTCCTTCCCGCTCCCGCAAGACGCGGCGGTCCGCGAGTTCGTGATGACGATCGGCGAGCGCCGCATCCGCGGCATCATCCGCGAGCGCGAGGAGGCCCTGAAGATCTACCGCGCGGCGCTCCGGCAGGGCCGCACGGCCACGCTCCTCACCCAGGACCGGCCCCGCGTCTTCACCCAGCGGGTCGCCAACATCGAGCCCGGACGGCGGATCGACGTCGCCATCACCTACTTCCACGCGCTCCGGTACGCCGGGGGCGCCTACGAGTTCGTCTTCCCCCTGGCGCGTCCCGAGGGCGAGGTCGCGCTCGACCTCCGGATCGACGCCGGCTCGCCGATCGAGTCGGTCTCCAGCCCCAGCCACGCAATCCTCGTGGAACGCCCCGCCCCCGGCCGGGCCCGCGTGACGCTCGACCCGCAAGGGCGCCTCCCGGACCGCGACTTCGTCCTGCGCTACGGGACGGCCGGCCGCGGCGGGCTGGCCGCGCACCGGGACGAGACGGGCGGATACTTCACTCTGCTCCTCGAGCCGCCCGCAGACCTGCCGGCGGCATCCCCCGCGCTTACGGACCTCCGGATCGACTGGGGGCGGATGGAGGTGAGCGACCTCCACCCCGACCCCCTGCCCGACCTCTTCGCGGGGCGCCCCATGATCGTCCTGGGCCGTTTCCGGGGCCGGGGGACCGCCACGATCCGGGTCCAGGGGAAGGCCGCCGGCCGGCCCCACGAGACGGAGATCCAGGTCAACCTGGATGAGCCCGCCCTCCGCCACCCGGCGTTGGCGTGCCTATGGGCCCGGGCCCGGATCGCCTGGCTCCACAACCAGGCGGCCGGATCGAGCGACCCCGACCGGTTCGCCGAGGCGATCCGGCAGACCGCCCTCCGGTACGGGCTCCTTTCCGATTTCACGGCATTCATAACGGTCGATTCGTTGTCCGAGAGGAAGTAAAGGATCCGAGAATGTCAGGCCCCGTTGACAAAGTGGGCAAAAAAGTTACCACGGACAGGCACGGCGCCAAAGGCCCACTCTAACCCAATGGCTCCCATGAACATACACATGGCCCCCTGAGATCGATAAGGCACGGGGTTTGCTGTCAAATCCTGGTATGAGGATCCGCCGGGGCGTGCTGTGGCGCGGGACGCTTGACTGGAGGGCCACCCTCCACCCGAAGGAGGCCCCCCTTTCCCATGAGCCTTCCGGGTTCATGAAGTGCGTCCTGGCGGCGCTCACCCGGTCGGCGGGGACCGAGCGGGCCCTGGTCCGCGGGCGTCGCATGAAGTGACGCACCCTGCGAAATAGCCCCACCCTTCTCCCCCCATCTCCGTTTATAATTGAAGAGACCGTTGGGGAGGGATCATGAGCCCGGAGGGCGTTTCCCTTCGATGCCTGTGCGGGCGGGCCTTCGAGGTCGCCGCCGAGGCCGCCGCCGCGGGGGTCCGCTGTCCGGGGTGCGGCCGCCCCGTCTCGTCGCCCTTCCCCTCCTCGGGCCCCCTCTCGGAGCCCGGAATCGAGAAGATCCTCATCGAGAAGGGCTGGGTCACCCAGGACCAGGTCAAGGCCGCGCTGGGGCGGCAGGAGGAGGAGGCCCGGCAGGGCCGGAAGGTCCGCCTGGGCCAGGCCCTCCTGGCGGCCGGCACGATCACCCCGGATCAGCTCCGCGAGGCCCTGGCGGCCCAGGGCAAGACCCCGATGCGCTGTCCCTCCTGCGGGAAGCTCTACAACGTGAAAGGCTATTCGGCCGGCACGCGCGCCCTTTGCCGCGCCTGCGGCCTCCCGCTGGTCCCCCCGGCGACGCTCGGCGCCGCCCCCGTGGAGGACAGCGGCGAGGGGGGCGCGCTCCGCCGCGTCCCGGTGGGCGACGCGGTCGATCCCATCCTGGCGGACCTCATCCCCGGCTACCGCATCGAGCGCCGCCTGGGCTCCGGCGGGATGGGGGACGTCTACCTGGCCCGCCAGCTGAGCCTGGAGCGCCTGGTCGCCGTGAAGCTCCTCCCCCCCGAGCTGGGGCGGGCCCCGGAATACGTCCAGCGTTTCCTCTCCGAGGCGCGCGCGGCCGCCCGGGTGATGCACGAGAACCTCGTGGCCGCCGTGGACGCCGGGGAGTCGGGGGGGCGCTACTACTTCATCATGGAGTACGTGGAGGGCGAGCCGCTCAACCGGGTCCTCCGCCGCGAGGGCCCCCTCCCGGAGCGCCGCGCCCTCGAGATCGCCCGGCACGTGGCCCGCGGCCTGCGCCACGCGCACCAGAGCGGCCTCATCCACCGCGACGTCAAGCCCTCCAACATCATGATCCTGCTGGACGGCACGGCGAAGGTCTGCGACTTCGGCCTGGCGCGCGAGGCGGGGCCCGGCGTGGCGATCCAGACGGGGAGGGTCCTCTCCACCCCCGCGTACGCCTCCCCCGAGCAGGGCCGCGGCGAGGCGAACCTGGACCACCGCTCGGACATGTACTCGCTGGGGGCCACGCTCTTCGAGATGCTCGTGGGCCGGCCGCCCTTCCAGGCGGACACGCCGGGGGACCTCCTGGCCAAGCACGTGACCGAGATGCCCCCCTCCCCGCGGACCCTCAATTCCCAGGTCTCCCCCGCCGCCGACCAGCTGGTGCTCACGCTCCTGAGCAAGCCGCGGGACGCCCGCTTCGGCACCTACGACGAGATCCTCCAGGCCATCGACGGCGCCCTGGCGCCGAGGCCCGCGGCGATCCCCTCCCGCCGCATCGAAGTCCTCGCGGCCCGGGGCAAGCCGCCCTACGTGAAGTGGGGGATCGCGGGCGCCGCCGTGATCGTGGGGCTCCTGATCCTCCGCTCCCTCGTCGGGCTCATCCCCTCCGGGTCCCCCGCCAAGGCGAACGGGGAGAAGGCCGTGCCCAATTCCGTCGAGAGCGCCCTCCGGGAGATGCGCCAGATGGAGGCCGACGCCCGCGGGAACCCCAACGACTACCCGGTGATCCTGGAGCGGTGGAAGGAGCTGGAGCGCCTGTACCGCGACACGCCCCACCACTCCCACTTCGCCGGGCCGCGCGTGCAGTTCGAGGAGCGGATGAACGACGAGGCCACCCGCGCCGCGGAGATCTTCCTCCACGGCTCGAACGTCCTGGTGGAGGGAAACCGCCACCCCGAGGCGATCCAGTCGCTCCGGGGCTACCCCGTGGGCTTCGCGGGGACCGAGGCCAGCCGCCGCGTGATCGCCCGCATCGGCGAGATCGACGCCAGGATGCACGAGCGCTGCCAGGCCGGCAAGGAGGCGATCTACACCTACATCGGCTCCGAGAAGTTCCGCGAGGCGCGCCGCGAGCTGGCGGCGCTCAAGGCCTTCGTGACCTTCGAGGGACCCGAGGGCGTCCAGCACGGCAGGCCCGAGTACGCAGGGGAGATCGACGCCCTCTCCAAGAAGATCGAGGAGGAGTACGTCCTGGCCAAGCGCCGCCGGGAGGAGGCGGCGCGCGCGATGGAGAACCCGCCCCCTCCAACGGAAGCCAAGCCGCCCCCGCCGGGGCCTTCCGCGGAGGTCAAGCCCCCGCCGACGCCCCAGCCCCCCGAACCGCCGGCGCCCGGTCCCGCGAAGCTCCCGGAGCCCGACGCGGCCGCCCAGAAGAAGGCCCAGCAGGAGATCCAGGGCCTCTTCAAGGAGGAATACGCCAAGAAGGCCGCCGCGGACCGGCTGGCCCTCGCGCGGAAGCTGATCGAGACGGCGGGGCAGACCAGGGACGATCCGGTCTCCCGCTACGTCCTCTACCGCGAGGCCCAGGACCTGGCGATGCTGGCCGGCGACTTCGAGCTGGCGCTCGGGACCGTGGACGAGGTCGCCCGCTCCTACGCGGTGAACGGCCCGTCGATGAAGGCCGCGATCCTCTCCGGGGCGGCGAGGAACGCCCGGACGCCCGAGGAGCTCAAGGGGCTCGCGGGGGTCTACCTCCGGCAGGGCGAGGACGCTCTGGCGATGGACGACCTCGACGAGGCCGACCGGATGATCCAGCAGGCGGCGGCTCTGGCCCGCAAGGCGAAGGACCCGGCGCTGACGGGCCGCGCCGAGGCGCGGGCGAAGGAGATCGCCGAGATGAAGCCCCGCTTCGACAAGGCGAAGAAGGCCCGCGAGGCGCTCGCCGCGAATCCCGAGGACGCCGCCGCGCACCTGGCGCTGGGGCAGTACCTCTGCCTCTCCAAGGGCGACTGGACCTCCGGGCTCCTGCACCTGGCCCGGAGCTCCGACGGGCTCTACAAGGGCGCCGCCGCGAAGGACCTGGCGAATCCCGCGGAGGCGGCCCCGCAGGTGGAGGCGGGAGACGCCTGGTACGACCTCGGGGAGCGGGAGTCGGGCGCGGGCCGGCTGGCCCTCCGCAAGCGGGCCTCCCTCTGGTACGAGCGGGCGGTCCTGAACCTCACCGGCCTCACCAAGCTCAAGGTGGAGAAGCGGATCGCGGACATCCGCCTGGGGAAATGATCGTGATTATAAATCAAAGCGTTTGATTTATAATCACACCGGTTATAAACCAAAGTGTTTGATTTATAATCATTCAGGCACCACGAAGGGCTTGCGGTACTCGCGCCGGAGGAGCGCCTGGGCCGCGGGGTCCTTGACCGTCTCGGCCGCGGGATCGACCTCCAGCCACCGGCCCATCCGGAAAGGCGTCCTGGCCAGATCCACGCCGTTCTCCTTGACATGGGCGCGGAAGCGCCGGAAGGACTCGTTGGCCGCCTCGCAGTTCTCGAACGGGTCGTCCTTCCCCTCCAGCGGCCGCTCCTCGCCCGCGCGGTAGGAGACGTTCCCCAGGTGGCAGAGCCCCGAGGAGAGGTGGCCCTCCAGCACCTCGTTGTGCTGGATCTCGCGCTTGCGGGCCTTGATGGCCTCGTAGAAGTTCTGGTACGGGCTCCCCTCGCCCTTGAACTCCCGGAGGACCTCGCCCTTCGGGTCGTAGGCGGTCGTGGACTTGATGATCGAGACCAGGTACCCCTCCGTGCCGTGGACCACGGTCCCCATGGGGAACTTCATGTAGTTCTCGGACCGCAGGCCGCGGACCTCGTGGACAAGCTGGACGTCGCCCCAGTCGAAGAGGGTCACCTGGGTGTTGGGGGTCTGCCCGTCGTCCTCGTAGCCGAACCGGCCCCCCAGGCTCAGGACGCGCCTCGGGAGCTCGTTCTTGCCGATCGCCCAGCGGGCCTGGTCGATCTGGTAGACGCCGTTGTTGGCCAGCTCGCCGCCGCCGTAGTCCCAGTTCCAGTGCCAGTTGTAGTGGAACCGGTTCCGGTTGAACGGCCGCTCGGGGGCGGGGCCGAGCCAGAGGTTGTAGTCCACGCCGGCGGGGGCCGGCTCGTCCGGCTTCCTCCCGATGCTCGCGCGCGGGTTGTAGCAGATGCCGCGCGCCAGGGTGATCTTCCCGAGCTTGCCTTCCCTGAGGAACTCCATCGCGGCGCGGATGCCCTCGTAGGACCGCGGGTAGGTCCCGTGCTGGACGAGGCGCTTGTGCTTCCGGGCCGCCTCCACGACCTTTCTCTGTTCCCAGAGGTTGTGGCCGAGCGGCTTCTCGACGTAGACGTCCTTGCCCGCCTGGATGGCCCAGATCGCCGCCAGGCAGTGCCAGTGGTTCGGCGTGGCGATCGACACGACGTCGATCGACTTGTCCTCGAGCATCTTCCGCATATCCGGGATGACCTGCGGCGTCTTCCCGGACTTCTTCTCGACGGTCTTCACGACCTCGCCCACCACGTTGGAATCGACGTCGCACAGGGCCGCGATCTCCACCCCGGCCACCGCCGACCATCGGACCACGTGGACGGACCCCTGGCCGCGGACGCCGACCACGGCGACGCGGAGCCGCTCGTTGGGGCTCACGGGCTTGGGGGGCTCCTGGGCCGCCGCGGGGGCGGCGCGGCCGGCCATCGCCGCCGTGGCCGCCAGGAGGGAATCCTCGATGAACTGGCGGCGGGTCAGGGGTCTCATGGATCGCCTCCTCCGTTCTACTTCTTATACGCCTGCGGCACAAAGCGCCGTTGACCTTGCGCCTCCGGTGTACGATAATAAGGGGATACGTGGCCGGCGATGCGTACCCCAACCACAAGGAGGCGGCAATGTCCGACAAGGTGACGAGGCGGTCGTTCGTGTGCAAGGCGGTCCCGGCCTCGGCGGCCCTGGCCGGCGGGATGACCCTGGAGGAGCAGGTCCTGCGGGCCCAGGAAACCAAGCCCCCCGCCCCGCCGCCCCCCCCGAAGGAGCCGCTCCCGACGGGCAAGATCGGGAAGCACGCCTACAGCCGCGTCATCCTCGGCGGCAACCTCATCGGCGGCTGGGCCCACTCCCGGGACCTGATGTACGTCTCCGCGCGCCTGAAGCGCTACTTCACCGACGCGAAGATCATGGAGACCATGGCGATCGCCGAGTCCCAGGGCATCAACACCATCAACATCCACCCCAGCGCCACCGCCGTCGTCAAGCGCTACTGGAAGGAGCGGGGCGGCAAGATGCTCTGCATGATGCAGGGCTTCATCGCCGACGACGGCAACACCGACGGGCTCAAGAGGGAGGTGGACGACGGCGCCTCCGCCATCTACATCCAGGGGAACGTGGGCGACGAGATGGTCCGCCGCGGCAAGGTCGAGCTCCTGGGCAAGGCGATGGACTTCATCCGCTCGCAGGGCGTCTCGGCCGGCGTGGCCGCGCACCAGCTCGGCGTGATCAAGGCCTGCGAGGAGAACAAGATCAACGCCGACTTCTACGTGAAGACGCTCCACCAGACCGACTACTGGTCCGCCAAGCGCTCCGACCAGAAGGACGACGTGGTGAGCAACCGCGCCGACAACTTCTGGTGCGTGAATCCCGACGAGGTGATCGCGTACATGAAGGCGATCAAGAAGCCCTGGCTCGCCTACAAGGTGATGGCGGCCGGGGCGATCCACCCGAAGCGGGCGTTCCAGTACGCCTTCAACGGCGGGGCGGACTTCGTCGTGGCCGGGATCTTCGACTTCCAGATCCAGCAGGACGTGCAGATCACGCTGGACGTGCTGTCCAAGGTCGAGCGCCAGAGGCCCTGGCAGGCCTGACCGATCGATTATAAATCCAACACTTTGATTTATAACCAGGGCCCTTAGCGGGCGAAGTGCACCCGGGTCACCCGCGCGCCCGCCGCCTTCAACTCGAGCGGGCCCACCTCGTCGAACGGGTGCGGCACCTCCACCTCGAAGGCCCGCGTCTCCCCGGGCTTCAGCGGCTTGGCGTGGGCGCCCGCGTGGTAGGAGTTGGCCAGGACCGGCCAGCACTTGTTGAACGCGGGCTTGTCGCGGGGGTCCTTGAGGAGCGGCTTGCCCGCCTCGTCGAGGAAATAGACGAAGACCTCCACCTCGTCCAGCGTCCGGGTCCCCGACCAGGCGATCTCGCCCTGGATGCGGTCCATGAAGAAGGGGCGCTTCCCTTCCTTGGCCACCCTGACGTTGCGGACCTCCACCTTGCCGGCGGCGGCCTTGCGCTCTTCCGGGGTGGCGCCGTCGTCCGCCAGCCGCACCAGGCGGAGGCCCGTGAAGGGCGCGTCGGTGAGCCACCAGGCCCGCAGGGGCCACTTGGGGTCGCGCTCCAGCCACTTGTCCAGCAGGACCTTCTGCCGGTCGGCGAACCGCAGTTCCGCCGGCGGGACGTTCCACGCGCCGCCGCGCAGGACGCCGATGTGCTCGGGCATGGCGTACGGCTCCAGGCAGGTCTCCATGGCGTTCCCGAGCATGTCGTGGAGGCCCCAGGCGTTGGGCTTCTTCGAACCCACCTCGTGGGTGCGCGCCCTGCTGTTGTCCTTGTGCCACGCCTGGTCGTCCAGGTCGGCGGGCGCGGCGCCCGCGGAGCCCGCCCGGCAGGCGTACTCCCACTCCGCCTC
>CAYNDR010000128.1:7735-16250 GCA_964395295.1 uncultured Planctomycetales bacterium | reverse complement strand
AACGGAGGCCGGCGATCGCCGCCACCGCCAGGAGCACGGCGGCCGCGGCGGCCCACGCGAGCCGGGGGCGGCGCTTCCTCAGGAAGAGGCGCCGCTCGATCTCCTCCGAGTAGGCCTCCGCCATCGCGGCGACCGCCGCCTCGCGCCTCCGGGTGGATCCCGCCAGGGGGCCGGGCGCCCGGAGGGCCTCCAGGGTCGCCCCGAGCGAGGCTTGCCCCGCGCGGCATCCCGCGCACCCCTCCAGGTGCGCCTGGAGGGCGCGGGCGGGCTCGGCGTCCAGGTCCCCGAGCGCGAGCCCCGGAAGGAGCTTTCGGGCCTCGGAGCAATCCATCCTAGCCTCCTTGCGCGGCGGCGGCGGACCCGGCCGCGCCCAGCTTCCTCGAGAGGTCCTGCATGGCCTCGTGGACCCGGAACTTGATCGTCCCCACGGGCGCGCGGACGATCCGGGCGATCTCCGCGTACGGCAGGCCGGCATAGACGCGGAGCGCCAGCGCCTCGCGCTTGGCGGGCGTGAGGTCCCCGAGGGCCTCGACCACCCGCCGCTCGGCCTCCGTCTCCTCCGCGCGCCCGGCCGGGGCGGGGCCGGCGGAACGGAGCACGTCCTTGAAGTGGAGGACGCGGCCGCGCTCCTCCGCGGCGGGATGATCCAGGGGCACCTCGCGGTGGCGCCGGCGGGCCTTCAGGTAGTCGAGCGCCAGGTTCCTGGCGATCGTGTGGATCCAGGTGGTCAGCGAGGCGTCGGGGCGGAATTCCCCCAGGCCGCGGATCACCCGGACGAAGGTCTCCTGGAAGAGGTCCTCGGCGGCGTGGCGCTCGCCCACGAACCGGCAGATGAAGTTGATCAGGGGCTTCTCCAGCCGCTCCACCAGCTCGCGGTAGGCGGCGGCGTCCCCCCGGGCGCATCGGCGGAGGAGTTCCTCCTCCTGGGACATGATGGGGTCCTCCTGCCCGGCCATCGCCGGCCTCCTTTTAACGCCCCGCGGCGGCGCGGGTTGGCCCCCCTATCCATTTCGTCGGTTTCCCCGCGGAAATGCACCGCGGGGCCCGGATTCCCGCAGGGAGGCCCTCCCCCGGAACGTCCCTATTATAGAGACCCGGATGGGGTAAAATAAGGACGGTATGCCGAGACAGGCCCAGCGCCGGACCGCCGTCGCGGAGAAGGACGACGGGGCCCTCATCGCCCGCATCTGCACCGGCGAGAGGCAGGCCTTCGAGGCCCTGATGGCGAAGTACGCCAACCTCGTGGGTTCGATCGCCTACAACATCATCGGCGACGTCCACGTGGCGAGCGACATCACCCAGGACACGTTCCTGAAGGTCTACCGCAACCTCCAGCGCCTGGAGGACCCGCGGCGGTTCAAGGGATGGCTCTGCTCGATCGTCCGGACCACCTGCGTGGACTGGCTGAGGAAGGAGCGGATCAAGCCCGCGTCGCTGGAGAAGATCGCGGAGGACGGCCTGGAGCCCCAGGGCGAATTCCTGGGGACCGTGTTCAAGCAGACCTCGACCGAGATCGAGGAGCTCCGGGAAAAGATCCTCCACGTGATCAACGGGCTCCCCAAGATCTACCAGCAGATCATCCTCCTGCGGCACCTGCGGAAGATGACCTACCGGGAGATGAGCGACTTCCTGGGGCTCCCCATCGCCACGATCGAGTCGCGGCTCTACCGGGCCCGGCTGATGCTGAAGGACAAGCTCATGGATTTATATCTCTGATCGGTTCATTGACCCGAGGAAGGAAGGACCATGGCGTGCGGCGACGAGATGGCGGCCCGGCTCTCCCGGTACGTGGACGGGGAGCTGCCGCCGGAGGAGCGGGCCTCGGTCGACGAGCACCTGACGGGGTGCGAGCCCTGCCGCGACCTGCTGGCGCTCTTCCAGAAGAACGAGAACCTGCTCTCCGGGGCGCTCTCCACGGAGTCGTTCGGGAACGCCGTGATCGAGTCCGTGATGCGGTCGATCCGGGGCGAGGAGGCCCCGCCCGAGGCCCGGCCCGTGGAGCCGAACCTCTGGGAGCGGCTCCGGGAGCGCCCGCTGATCCCGTTCGCCGCGGCGGCGGTCTTCGTGGCCGGCGTGGCGGTCTTCCTGACCGTCTCCCACTCCCGGCGCGAGGCGGAACTGCGCGGTCTGGCGGCCCGGGCCGCCGAGGAATCCCGCGCGGCGCGCGAAGGCTGGACGGCCCAGCGGGAGGCGTACGAGAAGACCATCCAGGACCTGGCGGTGCGCTGGGTGAGCCGGGACGCGGCGGAATTCGCGGCGTTTGGCTACATGGGCCCGAACCATTACCTGGTGGTGCGCGCGAACTTCGACCAGAACGCGTTCAAGAAGTACGACGTCTTCCGGCGCGACGAAACCCAGGGCGAGGACGCCTGCGTCCAGCTCAACGCCGAGAAGCTCCAGGAGCCCGTCTACACCGACACGACCGCCAGGGGCGGAAAGGGCTACGTGTACAAGTTCCGCGCCTGGCGCGAGGACGGCCGGTTCGCCGAGTCCGCCCCGATCCTCATGCGCGCCCTCCTCATCCCCGAGGGGAGCATGAAGATCAACTGCATCAAGATCGCGGCCCCGAAGGACAAGGCCGTCTTCGAGATCGAGAAGACCGTCAACGGGAACCCCGTCCGCGAGGAGTTCATCGTCGGGCTGAACCAGCCCGTGGGCGGGGTCCGGGACGTGCCGGGGGCGGGCCCGATGGACTTCTCGACCGGCTATCTCCTCAGCCGGATCGAGGACGGAATGCAGTGGATCGAGGTGACCTACACGGCGCCGATGACGGACGAGAACGGCCGGCCCATCATCGAGCGGATCGGCAAGGGCAGCATGGTCCCCGCCGAGATGACGGTCCGCCACACCACCCCGATGGCCCCCCGCGAGAACCGCCGGGCCATCCTTCGGCCCGCCGCCGGGACCTCGACCGACCGCGACGAGGCCATCATCTGGCAGGGGGGCCGGATGTGGGTCCGCGTCCGCTGAGCTGTTAACTCTGTCGAGTCGCCACTGCGTTAACACGCTGTTAACTCTGTCGAGTCGCCACTGCGTTAACACTTCCCCTGCCAGCGCCTGCCGGGGATGCAAGCCGCAGGCCGCCTATTGCCTAGGGCCCCCCGGGATGCTTAAATACCTCCCCATGGCCGACCTCTTCCTGGGCGTGGACCTCGGCGGCACGAACGTCAAGATCGGCGTCTGCACGGCCGAGGGCGAGGTCCGCGGCAGTGTCTCCATCCCCACCGAGGGGGCCCGCGGCACCCAGGACACCATCGACCGGATCGGCGCGGCCGCCGAGGAGATCCAGAAGAAGGCCGGCCGCGCCCGCGCCTGCGGCTCCGGCGTGCCCGGGCCCCTGGACCTCGAACGTACGATCCTCTTCGTGGCCGTCAACATGCCGGGATGGAGAGACGTCCCCTACCCCCGGATGCTCGGCGGGCGCCTCGGCATCCCGACCTTCATGGAGAACGACGCCAACTGCGCCGCCTGGGGCGAGTACGTCTGCGGCGCCGGCAAGGGCACGCGGAGCCTCGTCCTCTACACCCTCGGCACCGGCGTGGGCGGCGGCATCATCATCAACGGCGACATGTGGGTGGGCGCCAGCGGGGCCGCCGGCGAGCTCGGCCACATGATGATCGAGACCAACGGCCTCAAGTGCGGCTGCGGCCAGCTCGGCTGCGTCGAGGCCTACGCCTCCGCCTCGGCCCTCGCCCGGCGCTGGGGCAAGGGGACCGCCAAGGAGTGCTTCGACGCCGCGCGCCGCGGCGACCGGGAGGCCCTGGCCGCGGTGGACTGGTCGGCCGACGCGCTCTCCATCGGCCTGGCCAACATGATCCACGTCCTGCACCCCGAGATCATCGTCCTCGCCGGCGGCATGGCCGCCGCGGGCGACATGCTCTTCGACCGCGTCCGCTCCGGAGTCCGCCGGCGCGTCTTCCCCGTGTGCCTGGATAAGATCCGCATCGAGCCCTCCAAGATCCCCGGCGACGACGCCGGCTGGATGGGGGCCGCCCTCTGGGGCGCCCGCAAGGTGGGCGCCTACGCCATCCGCGAGCCAACCCGCTGACCGCCGCCCCTGCCCCGTCCCGGGATTACAGACCGCCATGATCGAACGGATCAGAAATTTCTGCATCGTGGCCCACATCGACCACGGAAAGTCCACGCTCGCGGACCGCATCCTCGAGATCACGGGGACCGTCTCCCTGCGGGACATCCGCGACCAGTTCCTGGACGCCAATCCGCTCGAGCGGGAGCGCGGGATCACGATCAAGGCCAAGGCCGTGGCCATGGACTGGAAGGGCTACCGCCTCAACCTCATCGACACCCCCGGCCACGTGGACTTCACCTACGAGGTCTCCCGCTCCCTCACCGCCTGCGAGGGCGCGATCCTCCTGGTGGACGCCTCCCAGGGCGTCCAGGCCCAGACCGTGGCCAACGCCACGCTCGCGCTCGAGGCCGGCCTCGAGATCATCCCCGCCATCAACAAGATCGACATGCAGACGGCCCAGGTGGACCAGACGGTCCAGGAGATGGAGCACACCCTCGGCGTCAAGGCGGGCGAGATCTTCAAGTCGAGCGGCAAGACCGGCGCGGGCGTGGAGGAGCTCCTGGAGGCCGTCCTCACCCTCGTCCCGGCCCCCAAGGGCGATCCGAACCTCCCCCTGCGCGCGCTCGTCTTCGACTCCGAGTACAACGAGTTCCGCGGCGTGGTGGCCTACGTCCGCCTCTTCGACGGCACCCTCAAGCGCGGGGACCGCATCCGGTTCCTGGGCACCGGCATGGAGCACGAGGTCGAGTACGTGGGCATCTTCCGGCCCCACATGGTCGAAGTCCCCATGCTCTCGGCCGGCCAGGTGGGCTACATGATGGCCAACGTCAAGGCCATCCGCGACGTCCGCGTGGGCGACACGGTGACCTCCCCCGGCGAAACCCGCGTGAAGCCCCTCCCGGGCTACAAGGAGCCCCTGCCCGTCGTCTTCTGCGGCTTCTACCCCACGGCCGACACCAACTACGAGGGCCTCAAGCGCGCCCTCGAGCGCCTGGGCCTCAACGACTCCAGCTTCAAGTGGCAGGCGGAGACGAGCGAGGCCCTCGGCTTCGGCTTCCGCTGCGGATTCCTGGGGCTCCTCCACATGGAGATCGTCCAGGAGCGGCTGGAGCGCGAGGAGAAGGTGGACCTCATCCAGACCGCCCCGAACGTCACCTACGAGATCGTGGCGCAGACCCCGGAAGGCCCCAAGGTCATGAGGATCGACAACCCCGCCAAGCTCCCGGACGAGGGCCTGATCCGCGAGTGGCGCGAGCCCATGGTCCGCGCCACCCTCATCATCCCCTCGGACTGCATCGGCGCGATCATGCAGCTTTGCGAGGAGCGCCGCGGGGAGTACCTCCGGACCGAGTACATCTCCACGACGCGCGTCATCCTCGGCTACCGGCTCCCCTTCGCCGAGATCGTCTACGACTTCTACGACCGCCTCAAGTCCCTCACGCGGGGCTACGGCACCTTCGACTACTCCATCACGGGCTACGTCCCGGCGAACCTCTGCCGCCTGAGGATCCTGGTGGGGGGCCAGGAGGTGGACGCCCTCTCGAGCATCGTCCACCGCGAGACCGCGGAGCAGAAGGGGCGCCGGGTCCTCAAGGTGCTCCGCAAGGAGATCCCGCGGCACCTCTTCGAGGTCGCCCTCCAGGCCGCGATCGGCGGCAAGATCGTCGCGCGCGAGGACATCGGGGCCGTCCGCAAGAACGTCCTGGCCAAGTGCTACGGCGGCGACATCACCCGGAAGCGCAAGCTCCTGGAGAAGCAGAAGGAAGGCAAGAGGCGGATGAAGTCGGTGGGGAGGGTGGAGATCCCCCAGGAGGCGTTCATGGCGATCCTGCGCACCTCCGAGGAGGACGGACAGCGATGACCGGCCAGCCCCCGCCGTCCCGGAAGGCCGTCCTCCTCAGGGCGGCCGCCGGCGCGCTCCTGGCGAGCCAGGCCCCCTGGATCTGGATCATCGCGGACCAGTTCCGGATGGGCGCGGCCCCGCTGGCCGCGTGGAACGCGCTGGTCGCGGTCCTGGCCCTGCTCACCGCGGCCTTCCTGTGGATGGGCGACGCGCGGGCGGCCGGCGCGGCCCCCGTGCAGTGCTACTACATCGCGGGCTTCTCGGCCTTCTGGGCCCTGCGGACGCACCACTGGCTGCCCTGGCTGGGCGTGGCGGCGCCGGCGGCGGCCGTGGCCCTGCTCACGGCCTGGAGGAGCGTCCGGAAGGAGCCGGAGGCCCCGAAGGCCCCCGCGGAGGCGGCGGACGAAAGCGTCGGCCCGTGGCTCAAGGAGAACGTGGAGGCGATCGTCATCGCCTTCATCATGGCCCTCGTCATCCGCTGCTTCTGCATCGAGGTCTTCAAGATCCCGTCGAGCTCCATGGAGCCCACCCTGATGGGAGACGCCAGGGACGGCAGTCGGGGCGGCGACCGCATCATGGTCACGAAGTACTACTACACGGTCTCGGACGTCGAGCGGTTCGACGTGGTGGTCTTCAAGTTCCCGCTCAACCAGCCCAAGAACTTCATCAAGCGCGTCGTGGGCCTCCCGGGGGAGGAGATCAAGATCATCGACGGCGACATCTACGCGCGCCCGAAGGGCGAGGCCGCGTTCCGCATCGCCCGCAAGACCCTCCGCGTCCAGGACTCCCTCTGGATCGACCCGTTCGGCGGCCCGAAGGCCCCCGCCACCCTCGCCGATTCCTCGATCTTCGAAGAGCGCTGGAAGGCCGCGCCCCTCGACGGCGACGGGCACGCCGCCTACGATGTCCAGGGGGGCGAGCTGGCCACCCGGGAGCGGGACGGACGGCGCGACCTCCGGTTCTCCCTCAAGGACCCCTCCCTGCTGGGGGACGGCGGGGGGGCGAAGGACATGCGCCTGGCCTTCGACTTCGAAATCACCAGCCCCCGAGGCTTCGTCTTCGCCGAGGTCCGCAACAGCCATGGGCGGTTCGAGGCCCGGTTCTGCACCGACGAGCCCAGCGTCCTCGCCTGGCACGGGCCGGACACAAAGCAGGAGCACCTCCTCCGGGACCTCAAGATCGTGATGGACCGCCGCTACCGGGTGGACCTTTCCGTCTTCGACGGCGAGGCCTGCGTGCGGGTGAACGGCGACCTCATGTCGAAGGTCGCCTTCATCGACACCGAGGCGAACGCGGCCAAACGGGACAACGAGGCCGCCCCGGGCCTCTCCTTCGGGTCCAGCGGCCTCACGTTCCGGGCACGGGACATCTCCGTGGGGCGGGACATCTGCTACCGGGGCAAGTCCCACATCGACGAGGGGCAGGCCGTCGCGATCAAGGAAGACCACTACGTCATGATGGGCGACAACGTCGGCAGCAGCCACGATTCGCGGGCATGGACGCAGTACGCCTATCGCCTCCGGGGACGCGCGGAGCCGGTCGAGTGCGAGAGCCAGGAGACGACCGACTCCGGCACCGAGCACGCCTTCATCCGCAGGATCGCCGAAAAATACGGCCTCACCAAGTATCCGGACGTGGGGATCAAGGCGGACAAGTACGGGAACGAATGGGCGCTGTACCGCGGCGATCCGCCCGAGCGGGTCCCGCCCGGCGCCCCCGTGGGAATCATCGTGGAAAGCGAGCCCCCCGGCCCCTCCCCGTTCGTCCATCGGGACTTCATCGTGGGGAAGGCCTTCTGGGTCTGGTGGCCCCGCAGCCGGTGGTTCCGCCTGATCCGGTAGGGACTCTAGAGGTACCGGTTGATGAAGTACACGACCACACTGCCCACCGCCAGCGCCAGCGTCAGCACCCCGAAGTTCGAGAGGCTCCGCCTGAGGATCCTCGCGGGATTGTCGGTCCGGCACGCCTCCAGCACCGCGAGGACCACGAGGGTGATCGGGACGTAGAGCAGGAGATAGGTCATGCCGCCTTCTCCGGGGCGGGCCCGCCTTCCGGGGCCGGGGCGGCGGGGGGCTTGTCCCCCGGGGCCGCGGCGGGGGAGGAGGCGCCCTCCAGCTTGACCTCCAGCACGTTCAGGGCCACCACCACGTTCAGGAGCCCCACCACGCAGACGTAGAGCAGGCCTGGATCGAACCAGCTGATGGGGAGGCCCGGCCGGGGGTAGGCCTTCTCCGGCGAGACCGTCCTGGCCAGGAGCATCGCCAGGCCCGAGCCATACTGCCCCACGTAGTAGAAGGGATTGTCGTCGAAGGAGACCGCCCGGAAGCCCGCGATCCACATCCCCAGGAGATAGGTCGCCCCCAGGATCCCGAAGAAGAAGAGGCCCTTCTTCCACTTCCCCAGCAGGGCGTGGCCCGCCCCGGGCACCAGCCACGCCGCCAGGAACGCCGCCCCCCGCCGCGCCGCCCGCGCCACGCCGCACGTCGCCACGGACGCGGGCAGGACGCGCTCCGCCGTGGGCCGCACCATCGCGGTTTCGCCCACCGTTCCGGGCCATTCTGGCTCTGCGCCCCCCGGGTGACAACCCCCGCACCGGCGCTGCGCTGGCCTCCAAAGGGGGCTCTGCCCCCTTCTGGGATGCC
>CAYNDR010000128.1:0-7725 GCA_964395295.1 uncultured Planctomycetales bacterium | reverse complement strand
CGGCGCCGCTCCCCCTGCGGTGCCATCACGGCCACGGACTGGGTCAGGACGCCCACGGCCAGGGCGACGAAACTCAGTTCGTTGACGGGGTTCATCGCACCATGCTGAAATTGTTGCCGAGGTATTTCTGCCGCACCACGGGATCGGCGACGATCTCCGCGGGGGTCCCGTACTTCAGGACGCGCCCCTCGTCGATTATATACGACCGGTCGCAGATGCGAAGGGTTTCCCAGACGTTGTGGTCGGTCAGGAGGACCCCGATGCCGATCTCCCTCAGGCCCCGGATGAAGCCCTGGAGCTCGCTCACCGCGATCGGGTCCACTCCGGAGAAGGGCTCGTCCAGCAGGATGATCGAGGGATTGGTGATCATGGCCCGGCAGATCTCCAGGCGGCGCGTCTCGCCGCCGGAGAGCGTGAAGGCCTTCTGCCGCGCCAGCTTGGTCAGGCCGTACTCCTCCAGCAGGCGGGCCGCCCGCCCCCGCCGCGCCGAGCGGGACACCCCGCAGGTCTCCAGGATCGCCAGGAGGTTCTGCTCCACCGTGAGGCGCTGGAAGACCGAGGGCTCCTGGGGCAGGAACCCCATGCCCCTCCGGGCGCGCTTGTAGATCGGCAGGCGGGTCACGTCCTCGCCCTGGAAGCGGATGCGGCCCCCGTTCGGGCGGACGAGCCCGATCACCATCCGGAAGGTCGTGGTCTTCCCGGCGCCGTTGCGCCCCAGGAGCCCCACGACCTGCCCGCGGCCGATCTCGAGCGTGATCCCGTCCACGACCTTCCGCCGGCCGTAGACCTTGGTGACGCCCTCGACACGCAGGAGCGCCGGAGAGGACTCGTTCATGGGGCTACCGCGACCGATCCCGTCGTCCGTAAAGGCGGCCCATGATACATTGAATCGGCCGGGAATGCCCCTATTCCTCACCCCACCCCGAGCAGGGACCCCGGGCCCGGGCCGCGCCGGAGGACCTCCCGGAGCCCGGGGGCCGAGGCGAGCGCCGGGTCCCGCCCCACCAGCGCGAAGGCGTCCTCCCGCGCCTGGTCCAGGAGCGCCAGGTCGTTCACCAGGTCCGCCGCCCGGAACTCGGGCAATCCGCTCTGGCGCGTCCCCAGGACGTCCCCCGGCCCGCGCAGTTTGAAGTCCGCCTCCGCGATCCGGAAGCCGTCGTTCGTGGAGACGAACGCGTCGATCCGCTCGTTGCGCTCCCCGAAGAGCAGGCAGTACGATTCGTGCGGCCCCCGGCCGATCCGCCCGCGGAGCTGGTGGAGCTGGGCGAGGCCGTAGCGCTCGCAGTGGTCGATCACCATCACGCTCGCGTTCGGGATGTCGATCCCCACCTCGATCACGATCGTGGAGACCAGGGCGTGCGCCCGGCCCGACCGGAACTCCTCCATCGCCGCGTCCTTCTCCTCCGGCTTCATCCGGCCGTGGAGGAGCGCCACCCGGAAGCCGCGGAACTCCGCGCACAGCTCCCCGTGCATCTTCAGCGCCGACCGGAGCGCCACCTTGTCCGAGTCGTCCACCAGGGGGTAGACGAAGTACGCCTGCCGTCCCTCCCGGAGGAGGCCCTTGATGAACTCGTACTTGGACCGCCGGCCGCCCTGGGGGACGTAGATCGTGCGGACCTCGCGGCGGCCCGGCGGCAGTTCGTCGAGGACCGAGAGGTCCAGGTCGCCGTGGAGCGTCAGCGCGAGGGTCCTCGGGATGGGCGTGGCCGTCATGACCAGGCGGTGCGGCCGCTCGCCCTTGCGGCCCAGGGCCTCGCGCTGGAGGACGCCGAACTTCTGCTGTTCGTCGATCACCGCGAGCGCGAGGTTCCGGAACTTCACGTCCCCCTCGATGAGCGCGTGGGTCCCGATCACGAGCCCCGCCTCCCCGGAGGCGATCGCCCCCACGAGGTCCTCGCGCTCCTTCGCCTTGAGGCCGCCGGACAGGTGCCCGATCCGCACGCGCGAGCGCTCCAGGAGCCGGCCGAACGTCCGGGCGTGCTGTTCGGCCAGGACCTCCGTGGGGGCCATGAGCGCCGCCTGCGCGCGGTGCCCCACGGCGGCCAGGAGGGCGTAGGCCGCCACGATCGTCTTGCCCGAGCCCACGTCCCCCTGGAGGAGCCGGTTCATGGGGTGGCCCGAGCCCAGGTCCCGGCGGATCTGCCCGATGACGCGGTCCTGGGCGGCGGTGAGCTTGAACGGGAAGAGCGCGCGGATCCGGAAGTCCAGCGCCTCGCCCACGGGGAGGGTCGTCCCCGCCGCCTCCTGCGCCACGCTCCGCCGCCGGAGGGCCAGGCGGACCTGGAGCGCGAAGAGCTCCTCGTAGGCCAGGCGCCGCCGCGCCGCCGCGGCCTCCTCCGGCGTGGCGGGCGCGTGGATCCGGCGGAGCGCCTCGCGGGCCCCGGCCAGGCCGCGGCGCTCGCGCACGTCGGCCGGGACCGTCTCCGGGACGAGCGGCAGGACCTCCTCGACCGCCGCGCGCACCAGGTTCCGGACCAGCCGCTTCCCGAGCCCCTCGGTCGCCGGGTAGCTGGGGACCAGTCCCGCGGCGTGGACGGGCTCCTGCCCTTCCCCGAGGATCTCGAACTCCTCCACGACGATGTGGGGGCGGCCCGCCTGCACCTTCCCGGAGGCCTCGACCCCTTCGCCGATGCGGAACTCCTTCTCGCGGAAGGGCTGGTTGAACCAGATCAGGACGGCGCGGCCCTCGCCGTCGGTGAGGCCCACCTCCAGGATCGAGATCCTCCGCCGCGACGATTGCCTGGAGTCGATGGAGGCCACGGCCCCCTGGACCGTCACGGCCTCGCCGGGGGCGATGCGCGCCAGCGGGGTCATCGTCCGGCGGTCGTAGTAGCGCGCCGGGTAGTGGCGCACGAGGTCGTGGAGGGTGCGGACGCCCATCCTCTCCAGGAGCGCGGCGCGGCGGGGCCCCACGCCCTTGAGGAACTGAACGGCCGTCCAGAGGCGTTCGGGATCGACCATGGCCGGGTTCACGCGACGGGCTTCACGCTTCTGGCTTCGGGACCACCGGGAGCCTGTTGAGCTGGTCGAGGATCGCGTCGAGGCCGATCCCGTGGTAGCGGGCGGCGTCGGCCAGGGTCTCCACCTCCGCCGCCACGCACTCCTCCCCGGCCTTGTCCACGCACTTCAGGCCCAGCCGCCTGAAGGCCTGGACCACGGGTTCGCCGGCCTTGATGGCCTTCAGGATATTGGTCCCGGGTTCGAATCGAGGAGGATCGCCCACGGGCTTCACTGTATCACGCCGCGCCGGCCGCGCAAAGCACCCGGTAGCTTTACACGAATCCCCCCCGGTGATAGCTTCATCCCACCATGACGGCACGGATCTTGATCGCGCGGGCGCTGGTCGCGGTCATGCTGGCGGGCGGGATCTTCCAGGCGGGACGTTCCGTCCTGGGATGGACCTCCCAGCGCAAGGGCGAGGACGCCGACCTGCGGGCCTTCATCGAGGAGTGCCGCCGCGCGATCCCCGAGGACGCAGCCGTCCTCCTGGCCGGCGGTTTCCATCCCTACCACGCGGCCGCGGGGCTCTACCCGAGGCCCGTGCGGCTCTGCGCGGAAGCGGAGACGCGGGATCTCGCGGCGCGACACCCGGACGCGTGGGTGGTGGCCTACCCGATGCCGTTCGACAAGACCAAGACGACGATGGTCAAGGCCCGTGATCTGCGTTAGGCTCGCGCTCGCCCTGTCGGTCCTGACCCTCTTCGGGGCCGGGATCGTCAGCCTCGTCTCCGGGAAGGACCGCCGCCCGGGAAGGTTCGAGTTCCTCTCGCTCGCTTACGTGTTCGGTTACGGGCTGGTCGGCCTCGTCTCGATCGTATTCATGATCGGGGGGGGCCGCATCGGGCCGGGGCTCGCCGCCGCCTTCGGGATCGCCGGGCTCCTGCTCATCGCCTGGCGGCGGCCGCGGTTCGCCGAGCGCCGGCCGTTGGACCGCAGGACGCTCCTGGCCTGCTCGATCATCGCCGTCGCCCTCGCGGCGGCGCTCTACGGCACGCTCATCCGGCAGGACCTTGGGTACGACGCGGACATCTTCTGGTCGGTGAAGTCCAAGTCGATCCACCGCCACGGGACCTTCTACAACCCCGACTTCACCGCCGAGGTGCGTCCCCACATGCGGCCGCGCTATCCCCTCCTCACCCCGGCCGTCCACGCGTGGATCTACTGGGCCACGGGATCCACGGCGGAGGCCCCGATCCGGATCGCCATGTTCTTCGGCTTCGTCGCCTCCCTCGGGATCCTCGGCTCCGTCCTGCGCCAGCGCCTGCCGCCAGCGGCCTCCGCGGTCCTGACGGGCGTCTTCGCGTTCATCCCCGCCGTCCAGACGGGAGACAGCGGGGGTGCAGGCGGCTTCTGCGATTACCCGATGGCCATCCTCCTGCTCGTCTCGCTCCTGGAGGCCCGCCGATGGATGGCGTCGGGGGACAAGGCCGCGGCGCTCCTGGCGGCCCTGGCGCTCGCCTGCGTTCCCCTGTTCAAGGACGAAGGCGGGGCCATGACGGTCGTGGCCGCCGTCCTCCTTCCACTCTTTGGAGGCGCGGCCCGGGGGAGGAAGGGCGCCGCGGTCGGATTCCTCCTGGCCGTCCCCGCGCTGGCCCTCTTCGCGCTATGGTCGCTGGCCAAGCAGTCCCTGCTCCCGCCCGACACCGGGATCACCCGCTCCGAGGGCATCGTCTGGTCCAGGATCCCGGAAATCGTCCGCCTCCTGGGCTCCCACATGCTGAGGTTCAAGGAATGGACCCTCCCCTGGCCCATCGCGGCCGCGGTGATCATCGCCCATCCCCCCCGGCTCCGCCAGCCGGATTCCCTTCTTCCGTGGTTCGGGGCCGCCATGCTCCTGATCTACGCCGGCGCTTACCTCGTGTTCCCGGGGACCGACGCGAGATCCGTCATGGCGAACATGGTGAAGCGTCCCCTGCTCCACCTCCTTCCGCTTTTCTTCGTCTGGACGGCCTATCGAATCCACGAAACCCCGGGATGGATCGAGGCCTGGGAAGGATCCGCTCCACGTCCGGCGGGATGACCAGACAGGCGCGCCATCCCTTCACGGATTCGACGCGCGCGACGGCCCGTCCGCGGGCTTTCGACAGACCGCATAGAGCGACTGCCCTGCCGAAGGGCTGAGGCCCTTCTCGATCCGGCGCAGAAACGGGACCGCGCGATCGAACCAGCCAAGCTGGCCTTCGGGAAGGCAGGTCCGTTTGAGGATGCGGGCGTTCACGAACCAGCCCAGGATGCCCAGGAAGTTGAAATAGCGAAGGCACTCGATCCGCATTCCCGAAGCCCTGACGGCCTCCCGCAGGGTGTACTTCTGGAACCGCCGGACGTGGCCGTCGGCCGCGTCCATGCTCACGTAAAGCGCCCTCAAGGCGGGGACCAGGAGGCGGACGCGGCCCCCTTCCACGAGCATCTCCCGCATGTGGACCAGGGAGGACACGTCGTCCCGGAGGTGCTCGAGGACGTTCAGGCAGACGACCGTGTCCGGCCGCTCGGGGGCGATCCGGCCGGCGATGGATCCGTCCGCGATGTCGCCGAGCAGGGCCGTGAAGTTGGCCCGGTCCCGGAAGCGCTCCCTTGTCCGGGACACCGCCGCCGGCGCGGCATCCATCGCGATCACCCGATCCCTGTCCATAAAGAACTGGGTGATGTTCCCCAGCCCGCATCCCACGTCCACGATCCGCCGGCCCAGGTGGGGGCGCAGGGTCTCGTAGATCCATCGGTTGTAGTTCGACGCCCCGGAGAGCAGGAGCTGTGTCTTGAGCGAGTGCTCCTCGATGGCGGTCATGACTGCCGCTTCAGGAGGTCCACCATGCGGCTCAGGACGGCCAGGGCGAAGAGCGAAGCGCCCCCCAGGACGAAAAGGCCGCCCAGCAGGAGGTAGCTCCAGTGCGCCCCGATCCGGCCGTGAGCGAAGTAGTCGAGGATGTTCCCGGCGTTGAGCCCCACCCCCGCCAGCGCCAGGACGATCCCCGCCGCCAGGAGACGCCGCGAGAAGCGGCGGCTGCGGATCGCCCGGAGGATCCATGAACGAGGGGCTTCGCCATCGCCCATCAGGAGCGCCATCTTCTGGGCCGCGACGCCCACCAGGACGAACATGAAACCCGCGCTGGCGAACACCAGGACCGAGATCAGGCGGTAGATCATCCCCTCCTCGAGCGCCCGATGCCGCAGGTAATGGAGGACGGGGCCGGCCCCGTAGGCGGCCCCGAGGAGGACGAACAGGAATCCCAGCCCCCCGAGGATCTTGAGGGGGAAATACACCAGGGCCGAGTCGAGGATGATCTTGAGGAACCGCAGGCCGTCCTTGACCACGCTCAGCTTGGACTTCCCGACGCGGTCGGCATAGGAAATCTCATGCTCGGAAACCCGGAGGTTGCGGAGATAGAGCGCATGGCAGGTCATGGCGGGCGAGTAGTGGAGCCCGTCCGGGAGTGCGGGGAGCTTCTCCCAGGCCTCCCGCCTCATGACGCGCATCCCCGTGGCGATGTCGGTCACCGCCTTCCCGCTGAGCAGGCCGGTGAGCGCGGCGAACAGCCGGTTCCCGATCCGGCGGACGAGGGGCATCCGACTGCCCGCCCCCAGGCGGGTCCCCAGGACCATGTCCGCGCGTTCCAGTTCGCCGCAAAGGCCCACGAAGTCCCGCGCGTCGCACGTCCCGTCCCCGTCCAGGAAGGCCAGGACGTCTCCCGTGGCGCGCTCGAAGCCGGTCGTCAGCGCGGCCCCGTATCCGCGGTTGACGGGGTGCTCCACGAGGACCGCCTCCGGATACCGCCGCACGACCTCCGCGGTCCGGTCCTTCGAGCCGTCGTTGACCACGATGACTTCCACGGCCTTCACCGGGCTGCGCTCCAGGATGGCGGACCGGGCCTCCAGGATGTTCTCGATCACCGGGCCGATCGCGGCTTCCTCGTTGTACGCGGGGACCACGATGGAAAGCTTCACCGCACCTCCTCGGGACGAACCGGCCGTCGGGCCGCCGCTAGAAGATACTCCCTCCCATCGCCCAAGGGAAGAAACCTCTCCGAGGACGTGGAGGCCGGCCTTCAATGCCGTTGATCCTCCACCCCGCCGCGTCTATAATACCGGGCCCTTACACGGGAGGCCTGAATGATCGCGTGGTGCGCGCTCCTGGGTTGCCTGCTCGGCCAGGACCCGCAGGACGCCGAGAAGCTCAAGAAGGAAATCGAGGATCTCCGGGGGCGGATCGCCCAGCTCGAGGGCCAGGCGGCCGAGGACGCGGACCTCATCCGCCGCCTCCGGCAGGCCCTCAAGATCCACGAGAACCCGGGCGGGAGCGCCGCCCCCGCGACGGGGCCCGTCGAGCCCCCCGCGGGGACCCCGGAGAATCCCGCCCCCGCCAAGGGCCCCCAGCAGGTGCTCCGCGGGCGCGTGGCGTACGTGGACGCCAAGATGGGATTCCTCCTCATGAACCTGGGGGAGCGCGAAGGGGTCAAGACCGGCTACCGGTTCGAGATCCTGCGCGACGAGCAGGGCCCCGGGGGGGGGCCGAGCCGGTTCAGGAAGGTCGGCGTGGCCGAGTTCGAGAAGTTCATCGGCGACGAGCGCCGCATGTCCAAGCTCAAGTTCGTCGAGGGGAACGCGGCGGCGATGCGCGACGGGGACGAGGCGGTGGCCTACCGGGACCTGGAACCCCCCCTGCCCCCCGCGGCCAAGGCCCCCGAGCCCGCCAAGCCCGAGGAACTCCCTGAGTGGTTCGGCGGCAAACCG
>CAYNDR010000127.1:14935-16334 GCA_964395295.1 uncultured Planctomycetales bacterium | reverse complement strand
GGCGGAAACGCAGGAACGGGGCGGTCCCCGGGGAACCCTCCTGGAACGATTCGGACCGGAGCGCCGTGGGCCTCTCGATCGACGAGATCTGGGACTTCCTGCGCGGGCCGCTCTCCTTCGCCCTCTACGACCTCCCGCTGAACGAGGAGCACAAGCTCGACCTCGTCCTGGGGCTCGGCGCCCCGGACGCGGGGAAGCTCCAGCAGGCGGCGGGACGGTGCCGGGAGGCGCTGAAGAAGGGCAACCAGGAGATCCTCGAGAGCGAGTTCACCCTGGGAGGGACCAAGGTCCACGAACTCTCGGCCGGCGAGTCCCGCCTCTTCTACGGGATCGTGGAGAAGACCCTGGTGGCGGCCACGTCCCGGGAGCGCATGGAGAAGATCCTCGCCGCGGCCGGCGACCGCGCCGCGCCGGGCCTCCGGGAGGACGCCCGCTTCAAGAGCGCCCGGGCCCGCACGGCGCCCGACGACCGCCACCTCGCGATGTTCTACCTCGACGTCGCCGGGATCCTGCGGACCTTCCGCAGGGAGATCGGCGAGGAGGGCCTGAAGGGCCTGGAGGCCCTCGGCCTCTCCGACATCTCCACCGCGGCCGCGGCGCTGTCGTACGACGGCCCCTGGCTCCGCGAGCGCTACGCCCTCCTCACCACCCAGCAGACGCGGGGGATCCTCAAGCGCCTCGCGGGCGGGACCCCCGTCGACGCCGCGGCGGCCCTCGTCCCGGCCGGCGCCCTCTCGTACGCGCACTTCGGCCTCAACCTCGCGGAGCTCTACGACGTCTTCCTGGCCATCGGCAGGACCTTCCCCGAGTTCGAGGACGAGGTCGTCAAGGCGATCCGGGAGTACGAGGCGCGGATGGGGCTCACCCTCCACGGGATCCTCGGCACGGTGGGCACAAGCTGGACGACGTACTCCGTCCTCCCCGAGGCGGGCGGGGCGTTCCCGGACTCGATCCTCGCGGTGAACCTCGCGGACCCCGCCGGATTCGAGGCCGCGCTGGGGAAGATCGCCGCCGACGCGCGGTTCCCGATCGAGGAGATGGCCTTCCGCGGCCAGAGGATCCGCTGGATCACGATCGGCCTGGGCCCCCTGCTCTCCGACTTCGTCCCCGCCGACACGGCGGGCTTCGGGTACGCCGTCGCCTTCCTCGTCCGCGAGGGGACGCTCTTCCTGTCGACCAATCCCCTGGCGCTCAAGCGGCAGGTCCTGCGCCTCGGCCGGCCGGCCGCGCCGATCGCCGAGGACCCGCGCTACAAGGCGCTGGCGGCGAAGGCCGGCGAGCAGGGACGGGAGTCCTGGTCCTACGCGGACTTCGGGCGGGCCTTCAACCTCATCTACAGCACGCTGGAGCCCTTCGCCCACCTGGCCCGGGACTTCACGCGGGACCCCGAGACGGGCGA
>CAYNDR010000127.1:2883-14925 GCA_964395295.1 uncultured Planctomycetales bacterium | reverse complement strand
ACGGGCGAGCCGATCCTGGACCTCGCGCGCCTGCCGCTGGGAGAGACGCTGGCGGACCTCATCGGGGCGACGCTCACGTGCAAGCGCACCCTGCCCGACGCCGTCGTGGTGGAATCCTGGTCCAACACCGCGGTGGGATCGGGCTCCGGGATCGCCGCGGTCGCCGTCGCGGCGGCGGTCGCGATCCCCGCGATCCTCTACGCCGAAGGGAGGGGCGGCGGCCCGGCGGAGAACGAGCGCGTGGCCCTGCTCACGCTCCACTTCATCCGGCAGGCCCAGGAGACCTTCAAGAACTCCGACAGCGACCGCAACGAGGCCGGCGATTTCTGGACGCGCGACGTGGCCGGCCTCTACGCCCTCAAGGACCGGTCCGGGCAGGCGATCTTCCTCCTCGACCCGGCCACGGCCGCCGCCGACCCCGACGGCGCCGCGCGCTACAACCTTCAGCCGGCCGCCAAGAGCGGATATCACTTCAGGGCCCTGGCCGAGGACCCGGACGGCGAGCCCTACGCCAGGGACGACGACAAGGACGGGAACGCCTTCACGAACAAAGCGCGCTTCGGGGTGGCGGCCTACCCGGCGGAGTACGGGGCCACGGGGCGCTTCACGTTCCTCATCAACGAGGCGGGGACGGTCTTCAGGAAAGACACCCGGGGCCAGCCTCCGGACCGCTGGCCGGGCAAGGATCCCGCCGAGCAGGGATGGGAGAAGCTGGACTAACCCCATGATTCTCACCACAAAGACACGAAGGACCGCAAGAGGACAGGGATATTCACCCCATCCCTTGATCCTCCCCCGGAGGGAGGGGGGATCCTCATAATGGACTTCCTCCGCGTCTCGGCGCCTCTGCGGTTTCGCCACAGCTTCTAAATCCCTTGACACTCCGCGGGCGCCGTCCCCAGAATGACCCCGTTTCGCAACGGAGCAGCCCATGGGAATCGAGAAATACGACGAGCTGGCCCGCCTCGTGGGCGAGGCCCGGGCGCAATACCAGGAGTTCATCAGCGGCAAGAAGATCGCCGCCACGCGGTGCCGCAAGGCCCTCCAGGACATCAAGGGCAAGGCCCAGGAGGCGCGGATCGACGTCCAGGCGATCAAGAAGGGCGTCCCGCCGCCCGCCCCCGGCGCCGCGGAGGAGAAGAAGCCCGAAGGGAGTCAGGACTCGATCCAGCCGCCGCCGAGCACCTCGTCCCCGTCGTAGAAGACGGCGGCCTGGCCGGGGGTGACGGCCCTCTGCGGCTCGGCGAAGGCCACCCGCGCCCGCCCCCCCTCCAGGGGCTCCACGCGCGCCGGCGCGCCGGGATGCCCGGAGCGGATCTGGACGAGGGCCTCCCCCGCCCGCGGCTCGCCGGAGATCCAGTTCACGTCCCGCGCCGTGAGCCCGCCCCGCCGCTCGTCCTCCTCGGAGAGGACCACCGTGTTGGTCTCGGGCCGGATCTCCACGACGTACATCGGCCTGCCGAAGCCGATCCCGAATCCCTTCCTCTGGCCCACGGTGAAGAGCTGGCAACCGGGGTGCCGCCCGAGCACGCGGCCGTCCCGGGAGCGGAACTCCCCCTCCCGCACGCGGTCCCCCAGCCGCTCCCGCAGGAGGCGGCGGTGGTCCCCGTCCGGGACGAAGCAGATCTCCTGGCTCTCGGCCTTCGCGGCCACCTCCAGCCCCGCCTCCGCCGCGATCCGGCGGACCTCCCCCTTCTCCGCCTCGCCCACGGGGAAGAGGACGCGCCCCAGCTCGCGCTGTCCCAGGGGGAACAGGACGTACGACTGGTCCTTCCTCCGGTCCCGCGCGCGCAGGAGCGCCATGCGGCCCTCCCGCCGCTCCACCCGCGCGTAATGCCCCGTGGCCACGAACCCGGCCCCCAGCGTCCGGGCCACCTCGAAGAGCCGGCCGAACTTGAGGTCGCGGTTGCAGACGATGCAGGGGTTCGGCGTGGCCCCGCGGTCGTACTCCGAGACGAAATAGTCCACGATCCGCTCGAAGCCGTCCCTGAAATCGACCGGGTAGAAGGGGATCCCCAGGCGCTCCGCGACCCGCCTCGCGTCGTCGGCGTCCTCCCGCGAGCAGCAACCCTGCTTCCCCGGCGCCGGGGCCGTCCCGGGGCAGATCCCGTGGAGCATGAAAGCGCCCAGGACGTCGTGGCCCGCCCGCCGGAGGAGCACCGCGGAGGCGCTCGAATCGACGCCGCCGCTCATGGCCAAAAGGACGCGGGACATGGCCCGACCCTACCAGAGCCCGCGGCCCAATTCAAGGCCGGCCCCGAGACCACGGAGGAAACGGAGAAATGGAAACACGGAGCGCATGGAGGAAGAATCGCGGGGCCACGGGCCGTGGAGGGCTCCTCGATGGCCCCCCCCGGGGGGCCGGAGGGGGGGCGATCCCGTGATTCCTGATTCTTGATTCTCTGATGCCCCTGAACGGCTGCGGCCCTACCGGCGCCGGCGCCGGGAGCGGAAGGTGGTGACGCCCCCGACGAAGACCAGGAGGAGGACGAAGACCACGAAGAACAGCAGTCCCTCGCCCATCGGTCCCTCCGCCGCGGACGCACCCCACACTAGCACGGAGGGGGTCCTTCGTCTATACTGTCGCGCCGATGAAGACGTTCGCGTTCCTCACGTTCGGGTGCAAGGTCAACCAGTACGAGTCCCAGGCCCTCCGCGAGCGGATGGCGGGCCGGGGACTCCTGGAAGTGCCCCCGGAGCGGGGGGCGGACCTCTACGTGGTCAACACCTGCACGGTCACCGAGGTCGCCGCCGCGGAGGCGCGCCGCGCGGTGCGCCGCCTGGCCCGGCGCTTCCCCTCCGCCGAGATCACCGTCACCGGCTGCGCCGCGGACGAGGAGTTCCTGAAGGTGCCCGGCGTCCGCCGCGTGGTGCCCCACGGCCGGAAGGCCTCCCTCGGCCTGGAGCCGGAGGACACGGCCGCCTCCATCTTCGGCCTCTCGATCTCCCGGTTCGACGGCCACACGCGCGCCTTCCTCAAGGTCGAGGACGGCTGCGGCCTGGACTGCTCGTTCTGCGCCGTCCCGAAGGTCCGCGGCGCGGCCGCCAGCCGCCCGCTCCGCGACGCCCTCGACGAGGCCCGCCGCCTGGCCGGGGCGGGATACCGCGAGATCGTCCTCGCCGGGGTGCACCTCGGCTCCTACGGGAAGGACCTCGCGGGGCGGCCGCTCCTCGCGGACCTGGTGGAAGGCGTGCTCGGGATCCCGGGCCTCGGCCGCGTGCGCCTGTCGTCCATCGAGGCCAACGAGATCGACGGCCCGCTCCTCGACCTCATGGCGGGGGAGCCGCGCTTCTGCCCGCACCTCCACGTGCCCCTGCAGTCCGGGGACGACGCGGTCCTGCGCGCCATGCGCCGCCGGTACGACGTCCGCCGGTTCCGCGCGGCCTGCGACCGCGCGGCGGCGCGCGTGCCCGACCCCGGCCTCACGACGGACGTGATCGTGGGCTTCCCCGGCGAGACCGAGGGGCAGTTCGCGAACACGCTCGAGGTCTGCCGCGCCGTCGGCTTCTCGCGCATCCACGTCTTCCCCTACTCGCGCCGGCGGGGGACGGACGCGGCGCGCCTCCCGGACCTGCCGGGGCGCGTCAAGAAGGAGCGCCTCCACCGGCTGGAGGAGCTGGCGGCGGAACTGACGGACCTCTTCGCGCGGCGCTTCCTGGGGCGCGAGGCCGAGGTGCTGGTGGAGGAGGACGGCCGGGGCTACACGGAGCGATACCTCCGGGCGCGCGTCCCGGGCGCCCCCGGCGCGATCGTGCGGGCCCGGGTGGAGAGGGTGGAGCATGGCGAGATCCACGGCGTTCCCGCTTAGGGTGGACGCCGCCGGGATGGCGGCGATCCGCCGGATCCTCGCCCTGGCGCGGAAGGGCGGCCGCTTCCTGGTCACCGGCCACATCCGCAGCGACGGCGACGCGCTCGGGGCCCAGCTGGCCTTCAACGTCCTCCTCCGGAAGATGGGCCGGCGGTCCCACGTGGTGTGCGACCGGGGCGCCCTGCAGGAGTACCGCTTCCTGCCCGGCAGCGGCCGGGTGGGGTCGGGACCGGGGGACCTCCGCCGCGGCTACGACGCGGTCTTCGCCTTCGACTCCGGCTCGTGGGAGCGCCTGGAGCGCATCGGCCGCGCCCTGCCGCGGGAGCGGCTCACGGTGGTCAACGTGGACCACCACGCCTCCAACAAGCGGTACGGCGACCTCAACTGGATCGACCCCTCGTTCGCCTCCAGCGGCGAGATGGTCTGGGAGATCGTGAAGGCCTCCGGGGTCCGGCCGGACCGGGACATCGCCACGTGCGTCTACACGGGGATCGTCACGGACACGGGCCGCTTCTCGTTCTCGAACACCACGGCCGAGACGCACCTCCGCGCCGCGGAGCTCCTGGAGTGCGGGGCGCGGCCGGCCGACGTCCACCGACGGCTCTTCCGCGAGAGGTCCCCGGAACAGCTCCGGTTCGCGGCCGGGTGCCTCACGCGGATCCGCCTAGCGGGGCGCGGCCGGGTGGGGTGGCTCTCGATCTCCCGGGCGCTCGTCGCGAAGGCCGGATTCAATCCGGGGGACACCCAGGAGTACATCGACCAGGTGAAGTCGATCAAGGGGGTGCGGGTGGCGGTGCTCCTGCGGGAGACGGGCGAGCCCGGGAAGGTCAAGGTCTCGTTCCGCACCGAGCCGGGGGTCGACGGGATCGCGCTGGCCTCGCGCTGGGGCGGCGGCGGGCACGCGCGCGCGTCCGGGGCCACGTTCCCCGGGACGCTCGCCGAGGCGGAGCGGGAGGTGATCCGCCGGGCCGTGGAGTTCGCGGGGGGGACGCGGCGATGAACCGGCACCTGCGGCGGCACGTCGAGATGGAGCGGCTCTTCGGCGCGGACTTCCTCCCCGTGGGCCGCCGTCCCGCCGCCGAGGCGCCCAAGGCCCCCCCGCGTCCCCGCGCCGCCGGCACCCCCCGGGAGAAGGCGGCCGCGCGCGCCCCCGCGCCGGCGCCCACCTGGCCCCCGGAGTTCCTGGAGTTCCGCGAGAAGGTCCTCGCGTGCTCGAAGTGCGGCCTGGCCGAGAAGCGCACGCAGGTGGTCTTCGGCGCGGGGCCGCCGGGCGCGGCGCTCCTGTTCGTGGGGGAGGCCCCGGGGGAGGAGGAGGACCGGCAGGGCGAGCCCTTCGTGGGGCGCGCCGGGCAGCTGCTGACCCGGACGCTCGCCAAGGTCGGGGTCCCGCGGGACCGCGTCTACATCGCCAACATCCTCAAGTGCCGCCCCCCCGGCAACCGCGCCCCCCAGTTCGACGAGATGGCCGCGTGCATGCCCCACCTCCTCCGGCAGATCCAGCTCGTGAAGCCCCTGATCCTCTGCGCGCTGGGGAACGTGGCCGCCCAGGCGCTCCTGAACGTCAAGAAGGGGATCACGCAGATGCGCGGCCGGTACTTCGAGGCGCACGGGCTGAAGGTCTTCCCGGCCTTCCACCCCGCCTACGTCCTGCGGAACATGGGCGAGAAGGGGCTGTTCGAGACGGACCTCCGGAAGGCCTGCATGGACGCCGGGCTCCTGAAGTAGCATGGGCCGGGGGGCCGCCGGCCCGGGACCCGCCCCCGGACGCATGCCTGAATTGCTTGCAGATATGCCGCGGAAAGATTTAATAGCTGAGGAAGTGGGGCCGTTCCCTGCGTCTCTATAATAGTGGTATAATCAGGACGTCGGCGGTACGAGGGGCCGGGCGTCAAGGCGGTCCTGGCCGACGCCGGGTTCGCACGGGAGGCGACGTCGAGGGGTCCGACCCCCGACGCAGTCGAAAATTTCGTGGGTTCCTCTCCCCCGCGGGCCCCGCGCGCGACCGTCCCTGCGCCGGGCGATAGCCCCTCCCTTCCCGCACGCGACGCGCGGTCTTCGTCTATTGAAAGGCCCATGCCATGGGAAAAGGCGTCTGGGGCATCGACGTCAGCAAGTACTCGCTCAAGGCCGTCCGACTCGAAGAGACCCGCGACGCGATCGCGCTCACCCGGATCGCCGTGGTGCCCTACGACCGGGCGGAGGGGGACGAGCAGAACCTCGACCAGCACATCCGCGACGCGCTGACCACCCTGGTGGCGACCCAGAACGTGGGCAGGGAGCCGGTGGCCCTCTCGCTCCCCAGCCACTCCACCTTCAACCGCCTCATCAAGCTGCCGCCGGTGGACGACGAGAAGATCGGCGAGATCATCCGCTACGAGGCGCAGTCCCAGATCCCGTTCAACATCGACGAGGTCCTCTGGGACTTCCAGCTGGTGGACCGCAAGTACGGGCCGGGCGAGGAGAAGGAGGTCATCCTCTTCGCCATCAAGCGCGACGTCGTGGAGCAGTTCCTGGGCAACCTCTCCGAGGTGGGGCTGAACATCGACGCCGTCCAGTTCGGCCCCGTGGCGCTGTTCAACTTCCTCCTCAAGGACCAGGACCTGGGCGGCCCGTGCGTGGCGCTCGACATGGGCGGCGACAACACCGACCTCATCGTGATCGACGGCACGAAGTTCTGGGTGCGCAACCTCCCGATCACGGGCAACGACATCACCAAGACCCTGCAGAAGGCCTTCAACATCCCCTTCGCCGAGGCGGAGAAGCTCAAGCTCAAGGCGGGCCAGTCCCAGCAGGCGCAGAAGATCTTCAACGCCGTCCAGCCCGTCCTGCGGGACCTGGTCAACGAGGTCAACCGCTCCACCGGCTACTACAAGTCCATCTCGAAGACCGCGAAGTTCGAGAAGATCGTCCTGCTGGGGAACTCCACCAAGACGCTCAACTTCCAGAAGTTCGTCTCCCAGTCCCTCCAGCTCCCGGCCGTCCGCGTGCAGAAGCTCAACCACATCGCGGTCGGCCCCCAGGTGGACCAGGCGGACCTCGGGGAGAACCTCGGGGCCCTCGGCACGGCCCTGGGGCTGGCCCTGCAGGGGATCACCGACACGGCCAACCGCATCAACCTCCTCCCGCCGGCCTACGTGCGGAAGAAGGAGCTGGCCCGGAAGAAGCCCTTCGTCATCGGGGCCGTGGCCGCGCTGTACGTCATGGTGGCGCTGATGGGGTACGTGGGCAGGACCGAGGTCGAGAAGCTCACCACCACGCGCGATAAGGGGAAGGTAGACCTGCAGAAGCTCGTCGCCCAGAAAAGGGCGTTCGATGAGGCCAAGCAGGTGGAGGCGGTCGAGGCCGCCCTCAAGACCGTGGCCGCGGTCTCGTCCGAGCGGGACCTGGTCCTGAAGGTCATGGACGAGATCATCCCCAACATCCCCAACAACGGCGATGCCGCCATCCCCGCGATCCAGAAGATGTGGGTGGTGGACTGGCAGTTCGAGGAGAAGGAGCGGGCCGCGCCCGCCGCCCCCGAGGGGGCCGCTCCCCCGCCGGGCACCCCCGGCCTGTCCCCCTCCGGCCAGCCGACGCACCCCCTTCCGATCCGCAAGGCCCTCGTGGCCTCCCTGCAGGTCTGCGTCACCAAGCGCAACAGCGACGACGAGGGCCGCAGTTTCATCATCCAGAAGCTCCTCAACTGGGCCGGGCGGACCCCCGTCGACACCCGGAAGCCCTGCGTGATCAAGAACAAGCACTGGGAGCTGGCGGAGGGCCAGGGCGCCGCCGGGTTCTGGCGCGTGGAGCAGGACGCCTCCGACCTCCCCCGGCCGGTGCCCAAGGACTTCCGCGATGCCGGGACCCCCGGAGGGACCCCCAGCATGGAGGTCCTGCTCCCCGGTCAGGAGCCCTACTGGCGGTACCGCGTGACCCTGGAGATCCCCGTGGGCGAGGGCGAGCGCAAGACGGCGTCCGCCCCCAAGGGCGCCGCCCCGGCCGGGACTCCCGAGAATAAGTGAGGAAGACGCCATGAAAAAGCTGAAACAGAACCTTTTCTGGGTGGGCGTCGGCCTCGCGGCGGCCGTCCTCGCCGTCCTCTACGTCATGATGGTGCTCCCGACCTACACCGACCGCGCCAGGCTCCAGCGCGAAATCTCGGGCCCGAGGGGGATCCTCAAGGATCTCCAGACGGGACCCATTCCCGGCACCCCGGACATCAACGCCTGGAACGCCTACAAGGAGCGGCTCAAGAATGACTACGCCGACATCACCAGGTTCTACAAGGACTGCGACGCCCACCTGGAGCGCTGGTTCCCCGGCCTCGCCGACCCGCCGGGGCGCGACGCCTTCAATGCCAAGTACCGCGACGAGGGGCAGGCCATCGAGAAGAAGCTCCAGGAGAAGGGCGTCAAGATCGGGCTGGAGGTCGAGGAAAGGAAGGAAGGAGACAAGAAGGAGAAGCCCAAGGGCGGATTCAACTGGGAGGACCCGAGCCTGGAGGACTGGGACAAGGTCAACCAAGTCCCCGGCGACCTCATCCGCGTCCTCAAGGTCCTCCAGAAGCGGTTCTGGGCCCGTGAGCGCGTGGCCAACGTGGTCCTGGCGGGCAACGTGAAGATCAGCCGGGTGGTGGACTTCCGCTTCCTCCGGCGCCTGCACGACAAGATCCAGGGCGCCGATTGGGAGAATCCCCCCATGGGCAGTCCCGTCCCGCCCTTCCCGGCCTCGGGGACCGGGCCGGGCTCCTTCGAGTACGACCTCCCCGACGGGCTGGGCCGGACGATCACCTTCCGCTTCGGCGTGGAGCTCCCCTTCAGCGAGGTCCCCCGGTTCGTCCAGGAGTTCCTGAATCCCGCGGCCCAGGCCGGCGCCCGGGAACGCCTTCTGCTGAGCGTCTCGCAGTGCCTCGTCACCATCCGCTCGCAAAACGAGGCGGAGAAGACGATCGTCTACGAAGAAGGGAACCTGGAGCAGAAGAAGCAGGAAGAGGACAAGGCGCGCCAGCAGATCGCCGTCAAGGACGTCCTGCTGGTGATGACGTGCCAGATCATCGACTTCGATCCTTCGAAGGTCAAGAAGTTCGACGGGAGCCAGGCCGCGGCAACCCCGTAGCGTTCTTTGGGAAAGAGGGCCGCCTCCGCCTCCGTCCTTAATATAGGAGCGGGGCAAGGAGGTGTCTATGACGCGCGCGGATCGGTTTGTCCTCGTATCGTGTGTCCTGGCGATCGCGGCCTCCGCGGGGATCGGGGCCGCCCTCGTGGCGCGGCGCCCCGGGGCGGAGCCCTGGGTGAAGGACGCCGAGGCGCGGTTCGAGCGGGAGCGGGCGACGGCCAAGGAGCCCCCGCCGCCGGCGCCGCGGTTCAAGGACGCCTGGGCGCGGACCGACGCGGGCCGGGAGAGCCGGGACTCCACGGCCATGTACTGGGTGCCCCCCGTGGTGGAACGGCCCCGTAGGGAGCCGGACCCCGCCGTGGTGGAGATCGATCCGGTGGCGGTCCTGGGCGGCGGGAGTGCCGGGCAGGACGGCGCCGCGGTGGCCTGGACGATCGAGGACCCGCCGGTGGCGCTCGAGCGGCACGAGTCGCGCAAGCGCGCCAAGGTGAAGGGCTTCGTGATCGAGCGGTCCCGGGAGGGGAAGACGTTCGAGACGATCGCCGAGGCGGGCCCGGAGGCCCGGTCCTGGCAGGACCGGACGGCGGAGCCGCGCGCGACGTACCTGTACCGGGTGCGCGTGGCCGGGGGCCGCGATTCGGTGGTCTGCCGGAGCTGTCTGCGGGCGATCGCGGTCCCGCGCGGCCGCGAGCGGGAGGCGGCGGAGGTGCGGACGCCCTCGCCGTTCCGCGTGAGGCTCGTGGGGGGCGACGCGAAGGTGGGGATCTTCCGCGTCGACGCCTACGACCGGCGCGCGGCGGCGTGGAAGGGCGCGAACCACACGGCCCGGCCGGGCGAGGGGATCGGCCCGAGCGGGTGGAGGCTGGAGGCGCTGGCGTTCGAGAAGTCGTTGCTGGTGGCCGAGGTCGTGGACGACGAGGCCGCGAGCAGGAAACTGTCCACAAGGGACTGACAGGAGCGAGCCATGGCGGAAGAGAAAAAGCCCAGCAAGGCGGCGGAGTTCTTCTTCAAGCACGGCGAGAAGGTGGTCCTGGCCGCGTGCGCCCTGGCGCTCGTGGCCTACCTCATCCTGGGCATCGCCATGGCCAAGGAGGACACCAGCGCCCGCGACCTCAAGAAGGCGGGCGACAAGGTCGGCATCGAGATGAACAAGGCGCACGACGACATGAAGGCCCCGGAGGCCAAGACCTGGGGGCCGGAGGCGCGCCAGCCCTGGGACAAGGTCATCTCCGTCGAGACCACGAAGAACGACTGGGTGGGCGCGCTGGCCACGGAGATCAAGCACAAGCCGTACAAGAAGATCGAGATCCCGAAGAGGGGCGTGAAGCACCCCTCGGTCGCCATGGGCGCCACGGCCGTGGCCCTGGACGGCGTCGCGGTGCAGTGGTCGGCCACGGGCTTCACGATGGCGGAGATGGCCAAGGAGAAGGCCGCCACCGACTTCCTCAAGATCTCGCACTTCGTCGTCGAGCGCGAGGTGGCGGGATCCGGCAAGTGGGAGGTCCTGGCGGAGAAGGTCCCGGCCCCGGAGCCGCCCAAGGGGTCGAGGGACATGCCTCCGATCAACATGACCTACCGCGACGCCAGGATCGAGCCCAAGACGAAGTACAACTACCGGGTGACGGCCTTCCTCGACGCCGTGGAGCTGGGCAAGCTCGACCCCAAGAAGGTGAACCTCTCCGGGATCGCCGCCGGCGGCAAGCTGGAGACGGTCGCGACGGACTCCCCGGCGGCGACGCTGGGGATCTGGAAGCTCCGTTTCGTCAACATGATGAAGGGCCAGGCCTACATCGAGATCGAGAAGTTCGACAAGCAGCACGGGAAGGTGAAGATCGCGCACATCCACTACGCGGGCGACAAGATCGGCTGGTGGAAGAAGGACCCGCAGGACGACAAGGAGGAGCCGACGCCGATCCACCGGGTGACCGTGGGGGGCAAGGGCTACGACGTGGACTTCAACACCGGCATGACGCTCAAGTCCGTGGAGTCCAAGAAGGTGACGGTGGAGGTGCCCAAGTGCACCAGGAAGTTCGAAGGCACCCTCGAAATCCCCCACGAGCCGGTCGTCGAGAAGGTGCAGGTGGAGACGATCGAGGTCCTCTATACGGACGAGGACGGGAAGGACCAGACCCTCTACCATCCCGAGCCGAAACAGCATCCCCTGGCCCTTCCCAAGACGTGCGCCGACCACGGCGGCAGGAAGGCCGTGGAGCCCCCCAAGGAGGGGCCGAAGAAGGAGGAGCCCAAGGAGGACCCGAAGGTCGCCGCGGCGAGGGCGCGCGAGGCGGAGGCCGAGAAGATCTTCCTCGACGCCGACAAGGCCGAGCAGAAGGGCGACAAGAAGGCCGCCATCGCCGGGTACGAGAAGCTGCTGAAGGACTTCGCGGCCACGGATTTCGTCGCCAAGGGCAAGAAGGCGATCCTCGAGGAGAAGATCAGGAAGCTGAAGGTCCCCTAGGGGCCCGCGGCGAATCTTGAAGGGATGGGGGCGGGGCGTCCGTCTGGAATACTAGATTTCTCTTGCCCCTTCGGACAGGGGAACTATATTGAGGCCGTTTCGGAAGGAGCGCCCGATCATGCGCACCTGGATGCCGGTTTGTCTCGCCCTGGGGTTCTTCGCCGCGGGCTGTTCCTCGTCCGCGCCGAGCCAGGAAGCCCCCGCCGCCCCCGCGAGGGCGCCCGCGGCCGCGCCGGAGGCGGCCGCGCCGCAGGCCCCCCCGACGCCGCAGACCGGCGCGGAATGGGAGGAGCTCCTCCGCCGGCTCCGGCAGAGCTACGCGGTCACCGAGCAGCAGAAGGCCTCGCAGGCGGACGAGCACTACCGCCTGGCGGAGCGCTACCACCAGGCCGGCGACTTCGAGAAGGCGGAGCTTGAGTGCGAGAAGGCGCTGAAGCTCAACTCCAGCCATGCCGGCGCGAACGCCCTGTTCCTCGAGGTCCAGTTCATCCTGGGCCGGGGCAAGGCCACGCCCCAGAGCGAGGAGTACGACAAGTACCGGACGGAGGCGCTGGTGCGCCACCAGCAGGTGCTCCTGGAGGTCGACCAGGCCCAGGCCCGCGGGACGCGGGCCTACAACCGCGGGGACTACGAGGCGGCCGAGCGCGAGTTGCTGGAACTGCGCACCGCGGCCGGCGGGGC
>CAYNDR010000127.1:861-2873 GCA_964395295.1 uncultured Planctomycetales bacterium | reverse complement strand
ACCCTCCTGGAGATCGACGACAGCCTCCAGAACGGCACCCGGGCGTACAACCGGGGCGACTACGACGAGGCGGAGCGCGACTTCCGCCTGGTCCTGGAGTACGCCAAGTGGATGCCCACGGGCGTGGAGCTGGAGACCCGCCGCAAGCAGGCCCTCGACATGCTGGACCGCACCAAGGAGTCCCGGCGGCAGAGGTCGCTGGACGAGGAGCGCCAGCGCCTGCGGCTCATCGAGGAGGAGAAGGCGCGGGAGAACGTCCGCCGCCTGATCGACCAGAAGCGCGAGCTGGAACTGCTCTTCGGACAGGCGCAGATGTACTTCGAGCGCGAGGAGTATCCCCGGTGCATCGACATCTGCGAGCGCATCCTCCACATCAACCCGAACCTCTCCTCCGTGGCGGAGATGCGCAACGTGGCCCAGCGCCTCCGGCACGCGGTCGTGTCCCGCGACAACCTCAAGAACTACACGGAGGAGTGGAAGCGGACCTTCGAGCGGATCGAGATGTACGGCAGCGTCCAGGGCGACGACCTGGACTTCGCCCCCCGGGACGTCTGGGAGGAGATCGAGAAGCGCAAGCCCAAGGGCATCGCCGAGATGGAGGAGGACATCCAGCCGGAGGACCAGGCGATCGCCGACAAGCTCCGGTCGATCAAGATCACGATCGACATGCAGAACGCGCCGCTGACGGCGGTGGTGGAGTACATCCGCGAGATCAGCGGCCTCAACTTCGTGATCGACACCAAGGCCATCGAGAAGCCCGACGAGGAGATGATCTCCATCAAGGTGGCCGACATCGTGCTGGACGGCGCGCTCAAGCTCATGCTCGGGCCCAAGCAGAGGGCCCACGCGGTCCGGGACGGCACGGTCATCATCACCTCGGCCGACGCGCTCAAGAAGCGGGTCAAGCTGGAGCTGTACGACGTCCAGGACCTCACCTACGGGATCCAGGACTTCCCCGGCGTGGACATCTCGCTGTCCACGGACACGATCGGCACCGCGGTCGCCGTGGACGAGGGCAAGAGGGTCCAGTTCACGGGGGAGGACCTGGCCAACCTCATCAAGAACACGATCCACAAGGAGCAGTGGGAGGAGGCGGACGGCAAGTCCGTCCAGTTCCAGAACGGCCTGCTGATCGTCCGGAACTCGATCGACATCCACAAGTCGATCCGCAAGTTCCTCTCGGACCTGCGCGCCTCGACGGGGATGCTGGTCTCCTGCGAGGCCCGCTTCCTCGTGGTGGAGGACGACTTCCTCCAGCAGGTGGGGATGGACTTCCGCGACCTCTCCAACATCGTGGGCCTGCCGGCGCGCGTGACGGGCATCACCAACCTCGTGGACATCGACCCCGCGTTCATCATCAACCAGCCCTTCTTCGTGGACCCGGACGGCGGCGGCCCCCTCACGTCCACCTCCGCGGGGATCAGCGGCGTCTTCGGCGACCACGTCACCCGCAACATGGGCGCCCGCGTCCAGCACGTCATGACCAACGACTTCCTGGTGAACCGCTTCTACCAGCAGGTCCTGCGGCCCCTGGGCGGGGCCACCCTGCAGTACACGCTCCTGGACGACGTGTCGCTGGAGATGATCCTGCGGCTCGTCTCCCGCAGCGAGCGGAACCACATCCTGACGGCCCCGAAGCTCACGCTCTTCAACACCCAGCGCGGCAACTTCCGGATCTCCAACCAGGTCGCCTACGTGCGCGACTACGACGTCCAGATCGCCACGGCGGCCGTGGCCCTCGACCCGATCGTGGACGTGGTCTCGGACGGCATCTCGCTGGACGTCCGCCCCGTCGTGAGCGCCGACCGCCGGTTCGTGACGCTGGAACTGCGGCCCACGATCGCCACGCTCTTCCCCGCGCCCAACAACCTCCCCACCATCACGACCTTCGTGGTGGCGCCGGGCGCGCCGATCTCGGACCCGGCGCCGATCATCATCGACACGCCGATCGTCAACATCTCGCGGGTGCGGACCACCGTGGTGGTCCCGGACCGGGGGACGGTCATGCTGGG
>CAYNDR010000127.1:0-851 GCA_964395295.1 uncultured Planctomycetales bacterium | reverse complement strand
GGATGACGGTGGTCTTCGACGAGAACGCGGAGAGCTCCATCCCCATCTGGAGGAGCGTCCCCATCCTGGGCAACCTGGGCTCGCTCAAGGTCAAGGGGCTCCAGCGCAAGCAGACCCTCGTCATCGCGAGCGTCCGCATCATCATCCCGGACGAGGAGGCGCGCCGGCGGTTCTAGGTCCCCGGCGCCCGCCCGGGCATCCGGCGGCTTTTTATTTACACCGCCTGTTGCACGTCCTAGAATCCTGCCGGAGTCCAATCCTGGGGGCGGGCGGCACCCAGGCCGCCTCATCCCCGTCTGTCGAGGCGGAACCACGAACCTGCAAGGGGGTGCCATGAAATCCGTCTTTCCCCTGCTTGCCTTCCTCGCGGCGGCCCTGGCGCCGTTCCCGGCCCTGGCGCAGGAGGACTACGACCTGGCCAACGCGCTGGCCGAGCGCGGATGGTACGACCTCTCCGAGGAGCTCTTCGGCCGGATGATGAAATCCTCCGACGCCGACGCGCGCGCCGAGGGCAAGTACGGCCTGGCCCGGACCAAGATCCTCATGGCCGAGAAGGCCGATTCCGCCGAGGATAAGGGCCGGCTCTACGACAACGCCATCGCGGAAGTGGAGACTTTCCTCAAGGAGTTCCCCGGCCACAAGCGCCGCGGGGAGGCCCTCTCCGACATCGGCAGCCTCTACCAGTCCAAGGGGAAGTCGCTCATGGCCCTGGCCAAGGCCGACCCCACCCGGATCGACGCCGCCGAGAAGGCCTTCGGGGCGGCCGAGAAGCTGTTCCTCGACCTCATCGAACAGCTCAAGAAGGACGAGAAGAAGCGCCCCGAACCCGACGAGGAGAAGAAGAACCCCTC
>CAYNDR010000126.1:0-16362 GCA_964395295.1 uncultured Planctomycetales bacterium | reverse complement strand
CCAAATAGATGCGGTTTTCGCGAAGTCGGTGGGGTTCATCAACAGGAACTAGCTATTGCTCGCCTTATGATCAATGGGTGACTCCCTGGCGGTCTTCTTGATCTCGCACATGACCATATGACCACAGAGCAACCACTCTCCGACGGAAAGAAGCCCTAAAAGCATGGCCATTATTGCATACATTGGCCACTTCCAATTCCCTTGTTTCGCGGAATCCATCTTTTTAGATATCCCTACACCTTCATGAAACGCGCTCGGAGGGGGCATATAACTCTATACCGCCTTACATTGGTTTATATCGATATATAATATACCGCCCCACGTAATACTCCTCTAGGCTTTCTTCGGACTCGTATAGCTCCGACCATACTTCATACCCGTCGATCAATTTATCCTCATCCAACTCATATGCAATACTTTCCGGGTATACCTTGGAATTATTGGGACGCGCATATTCCTCCACCTCTTTAGCCGCCTTGGCATGAGCCTCACCAATGGATGAAGCTTCAATGCATACCACCCTCTCTTCAAATATATTCTTTCCGTCGGGCTTTACGCCATAATGTAGTACATGGCGTATTGCATACCAAGCCATCTATGGTCCCCTAATCAGGAACGCGCCCGCGGGAGGCTGTTATCACGCATTGTCGCGATACCACCCTAATCCCATAACTATTTCCCCTCCCACCGCCCTCCCGGCAGGCTATAATTGCAGCCGGAGGGGCTTTTGAACTTCCTACGCCTCCCTTTTTAAGTCACATCTGGGTATCGCAATATTGGCCACAAGTTCAGACATATGCCTGCCGGAAGCTTGTCCAACCCCTCCGCTCAGCAACGGGCTGCCTTCCATGAATCGGATCCGTATAATCTTGTCGGACAATTCTATGCCTAGTATATGAGACCCATTGCATACATTGGATTGGTCATTGAATTCCACGCATATACCCTTTGCCCCTGGCTCATCCTCATCGACTTGGATTATCAGGGAATGTCCAAATAATCCATCAGATAGCTCCTCTCCAATAGCCAATCCCTTAGGACTATCCATGAAGGTAATCACATTACTGTTATAGCTGTATTCCATGTTCTCCCATTAAGCGCGATCGAGGGGGGCCGGGGACAAATAATTATGGCTTATCATTGCGGCCTATGTTCTCCGCTTCAGCCCGCTCCCTACGATTGCGATATGCGAAATAGAATGTAACGCCTACAGCAATCATGAATATACGCACCATCCAGGGCATTACAGATGGCCAGTCTATGCCATCTGCATAAGAATCCTGTAGCATGTATTCTCCATAACACTAATCATCGCGCCCGCGGGAGGCCGAAAGCATTTATCTCCCCATCATGCGCAACATAAACGGCAATACAAATGCCGCTATGACACCGATAAGTATTATCGAAATAAATATTAACAGGAATATAAACGAGCCCCCTTGGAAGCATCCCCATTCCCGGAGTCTGATATATGTAGGCATCGGAGTTATATCGGACGCCACCTCCAGACCCCATCTCATCGCGCCCGCGGGGGGCCACTGCCGTGTCCCATAAAACAGGGCCTGCCTTTCCTGCACCCTTATTCTACTGCATTTGGAGCCGGATGGGACCTTCCCTCCAAAAGACGAACTACGGCCAGTGCAGGGTCATACGAGTGGACTCACAGGGCCCTTCGACAGGCTCAGGGCAGGATGGGGGGGACTCCGTTGATGTTTGGAATTTGGCCCTTGGTTGGTATTATGCCCTTGGTTCTTGGAATTTAAGGTTGAACGCTTATCATGAATATCATGTCCTGAGAATGAAGAAACGCGTAATATCCACGATATGGGGCCCCTTGTTCAGACAATCCTGTGCCCTCGGTCCCCCGGTGGCCCCGGAAAGGCGTTCCGGGGCCTGGCACGGCCGTTGCTCCTTTTCCCGCGGGAGTGGTCCTGGCTTTGAGGAGGTTCTATCCGTGGATCCTGACTCGAAGGGAGGCGTCCCGCCGAAGATCCTCCTGGCCGACGACGATCCCGTGATCCGCAAGGTGGTCACCGAGTTTTTCTCCGGCCGCGGCTTCGCGGTCGTCGCGGTCGGCGACGGCGTGGAGGCCTGCCGCGCGGCCGAGGCGGAGCCTCCGCAGCTCGTGCTGGTGGACCTCCTGCTCCCGCGGCGGGACGGCTACGCGGTGCTCCTGCACCTCCGGTCGCGCCCGAAGCTCCGCGAGACGCCCGTCCTCGTCCTCTCCGGCGAGCCGGCGGGGGAGCAGTCCCGCATCGGCCAGGCGCTGGGGATCCAGGGCTACATCGAGAAGCCCCTCTCGCTCCAGAAGCTCGACCAGGCGGTCCGCGAGGCCCTCTCCGCGGCCCGGGAAGGGGGCGCGGCCCGATGAGCGCCGAGCCGGCGGACCTGGAGGCGCGGTTCCGCGAGCAGCTCCTGGCGGGCGGGCTGAGCAGCCGCGCGGAGCTGGACCGGGCGGCCCAGGTGGCCCGGCAGCGGGCGACCTCGCTCCCCGAGACCGTGGTGGCCCTGGGCCTGCTGACCGAGGACCAGGTGGGCACGCTCCTGGCGCAGGCCCTCTCCGTCTCCTACGTCTTCCCCTCGGAGGAGAGCGCCGACCCGCAGCTCTTCTCCCTCTTTCCCGCGGAGCTCCTGCGGCGCCGCCGCGTGGTCCCGTTCTGTCGCGAGGAGGACGTCGTGAACCTGGCCACGTCCTCCCCGGAGACCCTGCGCCCCGAGGTCCGGCAGGAGTTCGAGGCCGCCAGCAGCGCCCGGATCTCCTTCGCGCTGGCGTCCCGGCGCCGGGTGGATCGGATGCTCCTCAAGTTCTGTCCCGACGCGGCCGGCCCCCAGGCCGACCAGCCGCGCCCCGCGGACGACCCCACGGGGATCACGCTGCTCTACGGCCACCTCGTCCGCGCCCTCGCGGAGCGGGCCACGGAGGTCCGGTTCGAGCCCCTCGAGGGGCGCCTCGTGATCCGCTACCGTATCGGCGGCGAGCTCCGCGAGCGGGGGCGGGAGCCCCAGGGGCTCCTCTTCCCCCTGGCCGCGCGCGCCCGGGTCCTCCTGGGGGACCTGGCCAGCGAGACGGCCAGCGGGGCCCTCGGCACCCTCCAGACGCGGGTGGGCGGGCGGGACCTGAAGCTCGACGTGGCGATCCTGGCGGGCCGGATGGGCGACGCCGTGCTCCTCAAGCTCGCCGCCCGCGGCCCCGAGCCCGCCGCCGCCCCGCCGTCCCCCGCGCCGCCGTCCCCCTCCTCGCCGGCGGCCCCGGCGGAGGCCGCGCCCCCAATCGCCGCGGCGCCGACCCTGGACGCCGCGGCGCTCCTGCTGTTCACCCGCGGGTCGGGGGCGTCGGACCTCCACCTCTCGGCGGGCGCCCCGCCGATGATCCGTTCCCGGGGCGAGATGCGGAAGCTGACGTTCGCCGACGGCTCGGAGGCCCCGCCGCTCAAGGCCGACGACATCCGCCGGATCGTCTTCGACATCCTCACGGACGCCCAGAAGAGCCGTCTCGAGGCCGAGAAGGAGCTGGACTTCTCGATGACGCTCGGCCCCGAGGCCCGGTTCCGCGGCAACGTCTTCTTCCAGGACCGCGGCCTCGCCGCCGTCTTCCGCGTGATCCCCACGAAGATCAAGACCTGCGACGAGCTGGGCCTGCCCGCCGCGATCAAGGCCCTGGCGAAGCTGGAGAAGGGCCTCGTGCTCTGCACCGGCCCCACCGGCAGCGGCAAGTCCACGACGCTCGCCGCCATGGTCGACCTGATCAACTCCACGCGGCGCGGCCACATCCTGACGGTGGAGGACCCCATCGAGTTCGTCCACGTCCCCAAGCTCTGCATGGTGAACCAGCGCGAGGTGGGGCCGAACACCCAGGGCTTCGCCCGGGCGCTCCGCAGCGCGCTCCGGGAGGACCCGGACGTGATCCTCGTGGGCGAGATGCGCGACCTGGAGACGATCGCGCTGGCGATCACCGCGGCCGAGACGGGCCACCTCGTCCTGGGGACGCTCCACACCTCGAGCGCCGCCAAGACCGTGGACCGGATGATCAACGTCTTCCCCGCGGGCGAGCAGGCGCAGATCCGCTCCATGCTGGCCGACTCGCTCCAGGGGGTCATCGCGCAGATCCTCCTCCCGAAGGCGGGGGGAAGGGGCCGCGTGGCGGCGCACGAGATCCTCGTGGCCACGATGGGGGTCCGTTCCCTGATCCGCGAGGACAAGACCTACCAGATCCCCTCGGCGATCCAGACGGGGATCAAGTACGGGATGCAGAGCCTGGAGCAGAACCTGAACGCCCTCTGCGTGCGCGGGCTGGTGGAGCGCTCCGTGGTGGAGCACACGCTGGTCGCGCTGGGGCTCTCGCGGGAGGAGGCCCCCGAGGCGCCGGCGGGGCCGGCGGGGCCGGCGGCCGGGGGCGAGACCGCGGTGCGGCGGGGCGGCCGGCCGTTCTGAGTACCCCGGCCCGCAGGTCCGGCCCCCGGTCCCGGGTACCGGACTCCTGCGGCCCGGTACGGAGGAGGAGCCATGGCGCGCGTCAAGGCGGACGAGATGGACGCGATCCTGACCCGCATGTCGGAGCTGGACGCCAGCGACGTCTTCCTGGCGGCGGGGCTGCCGCCGATGGCCTCCGTGAACAAGCGCCTGGTGAAGCTGGGCGAGGCCCCGCTCACGGGGGCGGACATCGAGCGGATCGCGGGGCCGTTCCTGGCCGGCGAGCGCGCGGCCGACTTCGAGAAGAAGCCGGACTTGGACCTGGCCCATTCCGTGGAGGGGCGGGGGCGGTTCCGCCTCAACCTCTTCCGGCAGCGGAACGAGCTGGGGATGGTGGCGCGGCGCGTGAAGCTGGAGATCCTGTCCGTGGAGTCCCTCGGGCTGCCGCCGATCCTGAACCGGCTGGCGCTCGAGCGGTGCGGCCTCCTCCTGGTGACCGGCGCCACCGGCAGCGGCAAGTCCACGACGCTCGCCGCCCTGATCGACCACCGGAACGCGTCGATGGACGGCCACATCGTCACCATCGAGGACCCGATCGAGTTCGTCCACCCGCACCGGAAGTCGATCGTCACGCAGCGCGAGGTGGGGATCGACACGGCGAGCTTCCACGACGCCCTCCGCAGCGCGCTCCGGCAAGCGCCGGACCTGATCCTGATCGGGGAGATCCGGGACCGGGAGACCGCGGAGGCGGCGCTCCACTTCGCCGAGACGGGCCACCTGGTGATGGCGACGCTGCACTCCACGAACGCCACGCAGACGCTGGAGCGGATCCTCAACCTCTTCCCGGAGGACCTGCACGTGCAGGTGCGGATGCTCCTGTCGCTGTCGCTGGTGGGGATCGTCTCGCAGCGGCTGGTCGCCGCGGCCGACCGCCGCTCCCGGTTCGCGGCGGTGGAGATCCTCCTGCCCACCCCGCGGGTGCGCGACCTGGTGAAGGCGGGCGACCCGGGCGCCCTGAAGGTCGCCCTGGCGGAGGGGACGGCGGAGGGGATGCAGTCCTTCGACGAGTCGCTCTACCGCCACGTGAAGGCGGGCCGCCTGACGAAGGAGGACGCCGCCCTCTACGCCGACAGCCCCAGCGACTTCAAGCTCCGGTTCCTGCGGGAGCAGCAGGGCGCGCGGCCCGACGATCGCCCGCTCTTCGGGCTGAAGTGAGGGCGCCCCGGCTTCCCCCGGGGACAGGACCTGAAAAGCGAGGACACGCCGGCCCGGTCTCCTGCGGGACCCCGGGGCTGTGCCGGTCCATCGAGTTCAGTGGCCGAAAAACGGCGCGGAAATGAGGTTCGGAGGCGGTCGGGATTCGGGGCCGGACGGCCGAATGAGCCCCACGAGGTCCTCGGCATGAGACGGGCCGCCTTCATGGAAGACCTCCGGAGGCACCCCGAGAGGACATGGACGGATGAGGGACTCGCGGCTACACGATCCGCCTGAGAGCTTCACCACCGGCAGGTGACGCTGGCCGGCGAGGAACATCACCCGCATCTCCACCCCGCCGCCCGGGAAGCCCAGGAGCGCCCCCACGGGCCCCGCGCAGGGGGCGCCTACGGGACCCGCTTGAGACGCACACCAGGGAAGTGCCTACGGCCCCCGAGGAACGTCATCCCTCCAAGACAGTATACGCGAAACCGCCTGAGCGGCCCAGGGGTTCCCTGTTCCTGCAACGTCCGATAGCGTTCCCTTGAACGTTGATTCTCCCCCCTTCCCCCGTCCACCCCTCCTGGAAAGCCCCGCGGGAGCCCTCCGTCCCCTCCGATTCTCCCCCCGCCCCCTCAGGCCTTCTTCCGCCGGCCGCGCGCCTTGGGGGGCCTCCCCCGCCTCTTCTTCCCCCCGGCCAGGTCGATCCCGAAGACCCGCGACAGGCTCCCTTCGTCCAGCCTGCGCCCCTTCCGGGCCGGGGCCTTGGCCACCACGGCCTTCGCCGCGTCCTCGCTCACCAGATCCTCGTGGTCCACGCCGCGCAGGAGGAACAGGAGCTCCGGCCTCTCGTCCAGCCGCGCCCCCACCCCGTAGAGCACCGCCGCCACGTGCTTGCACATGTCCGCCCAGTCGGGGCAGGAGCAGTCCAGGCGGATCTCCCTCGGCGCGGGAAAGAGCCCCTTGTCCCGGTCCGTCACGACCTCCATGACGCGATCCGAGATCTTCCCCTGAAGGAGTTCCAGCATCGAGCCCACCTGGCCGGCGCAGAGCGCCCTCAACTCCTTCCAGCGCTTCGGCGGCAGGGTCTTGACCGCGATGTCCACGTCGTACAGGCTCGACCCGCTGACCTTGGCCGCGATCTTCCCCTCCCCCACCTCCAGGTGGCAGACCGAGCCGTTGCGCACGTAGGTGCGGCCGCGCGGCAGGCGGTTCGCGTAGTCGCTGAACTTCTCCAGGTGCTCGCACCACGACCGCCCCCAGAAGGTGTCCGCGATGGTCCGGCCCTCGAGGACGACGGGCTGGACGTCCATCCCCTTCTTGCGGAGCCTTCCCATCGCCTTTTCCGCCTGCGCCCGCCTCTCGGCCACCGGCACGTACGGCCGCCATCCCCATCCCCATCCCATGGCTCATTCCTCCCCGATCATCGAAGCGTCCAATTTTACCAGGTCCATCAGCTCCTTGTCTCCCATCTCGGTGATCAGCTTCGCCTCGCCGCCCTCTCGGGCCCCCCCCGCCAGCGCGACCTTGTCCCGGATCAGGGCGTCGATCTCCTCCTCGATGGTCCCCTGGCAGACGAACTTGTGCACCATGACGTTCTTGTTCTGCCCGATGCGGAAGGCCCGGTCCGTGGCCTGGTTCTCCACGGCCGGGTTCCACCAGCGGTCGAAGTGGAGGACGTGCGAGGCCGCCGTGAGGTTGAGCCCCGTGCCGCCCGCCTTGAGCGACAGCACGAAGAACGGCGGGCCGTCCTCGCGCTGGAAATCGTCCACGAGGGCCTTGCGCTTCCCCACCGCCACCTCGCCGTGGAGCACGAGCCCCGGGCGGCCGAACACCGTCTTGAGGAATCCCGCCAGCGGCCCGGTCATCTCCCGGAACTGGGTGAAGACCAGCGCCTTCTCCTGGCGCGCCGCGATCTCCTCGCAGAGCTCCCGCAGGCGCCCGAACTTGCCGCTCTCCTCCGGCGCGTAGCCGCCCGAGGCCAGCCACTGGTCCGGGTGGTTGCAGATCTGCTTGAACCGCAGGATGAACGACAGGATCAATCCGCGGCGCCGGATCCCCTCCAGGCCCTCCAGCGCCTCCCCGAGCTCCCGCGTCGACTGCTCGTACAGGACCGCCTGCTTCTTGGTCAGGCGGCAGAAGGCCCGCACCTCCGTCTTGTCCGGCAGGTCCGCGATGACGGACTTGTCCGTCTTGAGCCGCCGCAGGATGTAGGGCCCCACCAGCCTCCGCAGGGGCGCGTACTGGTCCCGCTCCCGCGCCTCGAGGCGCTTCACCAGCTCGCCGAAGGCCTTGCCCGACCCGAGCAGTCCGGGGCACAGGAAGTCGAAGATCGACCAGAGGTCCGTGAGCCGGTTCTCGACCGGCGTGCCGGTGAGGACGATCCGGGCCCCCGCCTTGAGCCGCTTCACCGCCCGCGTCTGCCGCGCCGCCGGGTTCTTGATCGCCTGCGCCTCGTCCAGGACCACGAGGCCCCAGGGGACCGTCGAGAGCCACTCCAGCCGCGCCGCCATGCCGTAGGTCGTCAGCACCGCGTCGGCGCCTTCCAGGAAGGGGCCCGGGTCGGCCGCCGCCTTCTTCAGCTCCTCCGCCGCGGCCTGGGAGGGATGCGCGAACCGGAAGACCAGCGACGGGGCGAACCGCTCCATCTCCGACTTCCAGTTCGCCAGGAGCGACGCGGGCAGGACCACGAGGGCGGGCGCGGGCTTCCCGTCCTTCCGCCCCTTCTTCAGCAGGAGCAGGAGCGCGAGGACCTGGACGGTCTTGCCCAGCCCCATGTCGTCGGCCAGGCAGGCCCCGAGGCCGAGCTTCGCCAGGAAGTCCAGCCACCTCACGCCCGTCTCCTGGTACGGCCGCAGGGTCGCGCGCAGTTCGCCCCCGGGCAGGGCGGCGGCGAGCGACCGCGGCTCGCGGAGCCCGCGCAGGCGCTCCTCCAGCCAGGCGCCGGCGTGCACCTCGGACCACGCCGCGCCCTCCCCCTCGAAGAGGCCCGACCGCTCCGGCTCCAGCGGCGCCCCGGCCAGGAGCCGCATCCCCTCGACGAACGAGACGCCGTCCCCCCCCGCCTCGCGCTCCACCCTCTTCCAGTGTTCGAGCGCGGCCTTGAGCTTCTCGCGGTCCACCTCCACCCAGCGGCCCTTGAGGAGGACCAGGCCGTCGCTCCCGGCGAGGATCTTCCTCCACTCCTCCTCGGTCAGCGTCTCGCCTTCCAGCGCCAGTCCCGCCTTGAAGCTGAGCATGGACTTGGCGTCGAGGCGCGACGCCTTCGAATCGCCGATGGAAATCCCCACGCGGACCCGCGGCGGGCGCCTGGTCCACCAGTCCGGCAGGCGCACCAGCAGGCCGCTCTCCTCCAGCAGGGGCGCGTCCTTGAGGAGGAGGTACGCCTCGTCCGGCGCCCAGCGCAGGGGGTGGAACACCTCGCCCGTGTCCACGAGGGACTTCACCCACGGGCACCGCTCCGAGGCGCGCTGGACGGGGGTCAGCAGGGTGACCAGCATCTTCTTGTTCTTCGCCCCCGCGTGCTCTTCCAGGGCCTTCCCCAGCGGCTGGTACTGGACGCGGCGGCCGTCGAGGAGCTTCGGCGCGTAGGTGGCGATGAAGGCGAAGGGGCGCTCGGCATCGCCCTTGTTCTCCGCGAGGTGGAAGCAGACCCGCCCGACGCGGTGCCACAGCGGGCTCCGCGCCCTCAGCCATTCGGAGAGCCCGCCCGGGGAGGCCGCGATCTCCGCCCGCGCGGCGGCGTCCAGCTCCGTCCAGAGGCGCTCCAGCGTCTCCGCGCGGAGGTACTCGCCGCCGCGCATGGGCGGCGCGGAGCCGGCCATGTCCGCCAGGTCGCCGCGCGGCGGAGGAAGGGGCGCCTTCAGGTCCTCGGACGGCTCCGGGACGTGGCAGAGCTCGGTGAGGTACCGCTCGCCGAACCCGCGCCAGTAGGAGACGGCGGCGGGCTGGGCGGAATCGTGGGGGACGGTGGCCAGGAAGAGGAGCCCTTCGGCGGCCCCCTTCCCGAAGGCGCGCGCCAGCGCCGCCTCGATCGCCTCGGGCAGGGCGGCGCCCTCCGCCAGCGCCAGGCGCCCGGAGGGCAGAAGGATGATCTCGGACAAGGAACGGCCCCCATCTCCGAAAGGCCGGTCACCCCGGCAACGAGGGCCTTATACCACAAACCCTCCCGGAAGGCGAGCCGGGTCGAAGCCGGGCCTCCCCGGAGAAAGTTCCGAAAATAATTGCTCCCCACCACGCGGGGCTATATAATTCATGGGTTGGATCGAAGGGGAAGGGAACCCATGAAGACCTTGCTGGCCGCCCTTCTGGCCGCCTGCCTGCCGCTCGCCGGGGGCGCGGCCGCGGCGGAGGCCCAGTCCTCCGACAAGTGCCCCGACTGCCTGGGGAAAGGCGCGCCGAAATGCACCGCCTGCGACGGGACGGGGAGGACCGTCAAGTGCAAGAAGTGCAACGGGACCCGCATGCGGACCCGCCCCGACGGGACCACGGAGAAGTGCCAGTCCTGCATCATCGAGCCGTGCGAAAATTGCCGCGGCAACGGCCTGGCGCCCTGCCCGCCCTGCAAGGGGAAGGGGGCGCTCCCCTGCCAGACCTGCCAGGGGACGGGGGCCATCGACTGCGGCGCCTGCGGGAACAAGGGGAGGATACGCTGCCCCTCGCACGTCAACGGGACGTTCTCCGGCGACTACCTCTATATCTGCGGCACGTGCAACGACCGGGGCACCGTGGCCTGCACCAAGTGCGACGGCAAGCTCCGGGCCGGCCGCCCCGGGACCTGCACCCGCTGTGCGGGCACGGGGAAGAGCAAGGAAGCCTGCCCGGCCTGCAAGGGCAGCCGGGTCGACCTGTGCAAGAGGTGCAACGGGAAAGGCACGCTCCCCTCCGGCGGCGGCCGGGCGCGCTGATCCGTGCGGCGTCCGGCGCGCGGCGGCCGGGCGTCTTGCCAAGGTTCCGATAGGGCCGTACACTCCAGCTCCGATGGCGCCTCCCCCAAGTCCTGACGGTCCGGCCGCCCTGCGCCGCGAGGTCCTCCGCCTGGCCTGGCCGGTGGTCCTGCAGAACCTCTCCCGCACGATGATGTTCCTCGTGGACACCTTGATGATCGGGCGGTTGGGGCCGGAGGCGATGGCCATGGCGCTCGGGGGCGGCCTGCGGGGGGCGGGGGACACGCGGAGCCCGGTCGTGGCGGCGGTGGTGGGGGTGTGGCTCGTCCGCGTCCCGCTCTCCTGGGCGCTGGCGTTCCCCGCGGGGCTGGGGCTCACCGGGATCTGGATCACGATGATCGCCGACGGGCTGGCCCGGACGGTTTTCTTCGAGATCCTCTGCCGCCGCGGGCGGTGGAAGCGCCTCGCGCTGTGACCCGGCGGACCTCCGGCCGTTTGGGGCCTTCAGGCTGGTGGTCGCGGGCGCCGGAACGTATACTCTCGCGGCATGGGCCGGGACACGCGGACCTGCAGTGCCTGCGGCAGCGAGCTTGAATCCCGCGAGGGAGTCGAGCTCTGGGGCTCCTGGTTCTGCTCGAAGTGCTTCATCGGCCAGGCGACGGACTTCGGGCGCGAATTGAAGCCCGAGGAGCTCGCGCGCCTGCGGCGGCTGGGCCGCGAGCTGGCCGGCTTCCTGCCCCCCGACCTCATCGAGATGATCCTGGTGGGCTTCTACAAGCGCGCGTCCGGATCGAGGAAGCCTCCGGACCGCCACGAGCTGGCGCGGGCCGTGGGGGAGATCCAGCGCATCACGGCGACCGCCTGCTTCCGGCAGATCCTCAACCTCCTCAAGACCTGGGAGGAGACGTTCGGCAAGTTCGTCCAGGAGCAGGAGGGGGACATCCGGGACAAGGTCCGCCGGCTCACGGACCTCGACGGGCCCGTCTGACGCGCGTCCCGGCGGCCGCCGCGGGCCGGCAGAGGATATGCTCGAGAAGAATCCGAGCGTCAGGGCCTCTTCTCCGGGGCGGCCTTGTCGAGGAGGTCGATGCCCTTCCGGGCCTCCTCCACCGACCGGGTGAGCGACTCCCTTGCCTGGACCGGGTTGTGGAAGCCGTCCGAGTTCTCCGCGGTCCACCACTCCCAGAGGATGTGGGCCTTCTGGTGCTGTTCCTGCGCCTGGCGGAGGGCGTCCTCCCCGGCCCCCGCCTTCTTCGCCTCCACGATCCTGTCGATGAGGGCGGAGAGCCAGAACTCCGCCTTGCGCATCTTGCCGCGGATGTGGGCCTGGATCGAGTCGATGGCGTAAAGCGCCTGCTCGGACGTCCACTCCTCGTGGCATTTCAGGCACGTGGCGTCGAGGTAGTTCCGGGGGCTCGCCTGCCAGTGGGAGGTGTAGGTCTTGCCCTCCTTGTTCGTCCTCTTGGGCATGTGGCAGTCGCCGCAGGTCACGCCCTTCTGGTCATGGCAGGAGTCCCAGAAGACCTCCGTCTCGGGGTGCTGGGCCTTGAAGAGGAGGCCGCCCGTGAGCCCGTGCTTGAAGTCGCGGAAGCCGAGCGCGTTGTAATGGTCGTAGATCCGGAAGACGTCCTTGAGCGGGAAGTGGTTCGTGCGGGCGTCGTCGAATCCGACCTTCCCGCCGGTCTTCGTGTCGAATCCCGGGTTGCAGTTGTATTCGACGTGGCACTGGCCGCACTGGAGCTTCGCGTCGTACTTCTCCAGAAGGCCGATCTTCCGGAAGCCGTCGCGGAAGGCGACGGTCTCGACCTTCGTGCGCCGGGGGTCCTTGTGCCAGAGCGTGTCGGCCTCGGGGCGGCCGAGGGCCTGGAGGAGGGCGTCGCGCACGATCCGCGGCTTCGCCGCGTGGGGATCGTGGCAGTGGATGCAGGCCATGCCGTTCTGGACCGCCCGCGCCGCCTCGACGGCGTTGGAGGCGCGGTCCCACTTCGCCGCCGGGTCCTTCTCGCCCAGGAACTTCCAGCGGAGGATCGAGTCGTCCGTCTTGCACTGGAGGCAGGTGGGGTTGGCCGCGGCGGCCGTCTCCGGCAGGAAGGGGCGGTGCTCGTTCGTCTGCGGGAAGCGGTCCTCGAGGACGTCCCAGACGCGGACCGGCGCGGGGGCGACGACGTACTCCCATCCCTTTTTGGGCCGGAAGCGGCCGCCGTAGGCGCGGTCCACGACGTACTGGTCCACGACCATGAAGGCGTGGCTCCGCGGGGCGTTGTGCTCCTTCGTGAAGCCGTGGCCCATCATGAGCTTGTCCCACGAAGGGTTGGGCGAGCGGTCGGCCGGGAGCGACTTCTCGCGCCGCGCGAGCTTCCTGGGATTGACCGTGTTGAAGCTGTCGTACTGGTCCCGGTGGCACCCGCCGCAGACGCCCGCGTCCAGGCGGGTGGTCGGCGCCGCCTCGTCCGGCTCCTCAATGTGCGCCGCGAGGTCCCCGTGGCAGTGCGCGCAGGTCATCGAGTCCTTGTGCCTGCCGGAGGCCCAGAGCCGCCTGACTTCGTCGTGGCAGTTGAAGCAGGGCCCCGGCTTGAACGCCTGTTTTGCGGCGTCCTGCTGGACCGACGGCCCGCGCCGGCAGGACCCGATCGCGGCGGCCGCCAGCGCCGCGGCCGCGAGGAAGAGCGCACTCCACCGGAACGGGCGGGCCATGGGTCACCTCGGGGAATCAGGACTCGGCATCTACCGGGGGGGGATTATAGATTCCCGCGGGGGGGGAGGTAAGCTGGATCCCGGGCAGGCCGGGCCCAAAAAGACGAACGGATGGCCCAAGCCGTCGATGCCGGCGGCGGGCCGGGGTCGTGGATCCTCTTCGCTCCGGGGCCCCCTGGCCGCAGGCGATCATGGAGGATCCGCGGAGAGGCGCGGGATATGGCTTGAATATTGGCCGTATGTACAATATTATGTTCACATGGTTCGCCCCCTGAGGGTCGCCGGCACGCGTTTCTCGTCCCGGCCCCTCGACGTCGTCCTGGGGGCCCCCAGCCACATCGCCATCCTCCGGGCCCTCCGGCACGCCGTCGGCGGCCTCACCGGCCGGGAGGTCGCGCGCCAGGCGCGGATCGCCCCCTATGCGGCGATGGGGGGCCTGGCGAGGCTCGAATCCGCGGGGGTGATCCGGCGGCGTCCGGCGGGCAGGGCCTATCTCTTCGAGCTCCGCGGGAATCGCCTCCTCGTGAAGGAAGGCCTCTTGCCGCTCCTGGATCTGGAGGCGCGGATGAGGGGCCGCGCCCGGCAGATTCTCGGGAAAGCGTTCGGCCGGGAGGTCGTCAGCGCCGTCATTTTCGGAAGCGTGGCCCGGGGGGAGGATCGCCCGGAGAGCGACCTGGACCTCTGCCTCGTGGTCCGGCGGCAGGAGGACAAGGACGGGGCCAGCGAACAGGCCGGAGCGGCCTCGAACAGGCTGTCCGAGGAACTGGGGATCAGTCTGAGTCCTGTCCTCTTCACCCGCTCGGAGTTCGTCCAGGGATACCGCAGACATGGGGAATTCTACCGGAACGTGGTCCAGGAGGGGGAACTCGCATTCGGACAGGACCTTGGGGAGGTGATCGATGGGAGGGGAAATCCCGCGGGCGCGGGTCGATCGAGGCAGGGCCGAAAGCTGCGCCGGCGCCGGGAGTGAGTTCATGCGGGCGGCCGCCCTGGCCGGCGAGCACGATTACTGGACGGCGGCCGGGCTCCTCTACGTGCATGGGGCCATCGCCTATGCCGACGCCGTGACCATCCGCCGGACGGGCACCAAGTCCTCCAGCGACAAGCACATGGACGCGGTGAGACTCCTCAAGGAGGCGGCGGCCTCGGAAAAGGGGCTGGATCAGGCGATCGGGCACTTGAGGCGGCTGATCGAGGAAAAGAACCGGGCCGCCTACACGGGCCAGTCTTTCAAGGCGGCCGATATCGGGAGGCTCGCCACGCACGCGGAGCGGTTTGAGGCGTGGGCCCGGCTCGTGGTCCGGGGCGAGGGAGAGCGGGCTTGATGCGGAGGAAGTCTATGGGCCCCTCCCGATGGAAATCCTGAATATGATGATGTATCAACGATCGTACGTTTCGAGCCCAGAGAATCCCTGCACCCTTTCTGGCGGTTTCCTGTATACTGCCTTTAACACGCCGGCGCAGGAAAAGACTCGAAATGCGTCGGGGGCTGCGGCGGTCGATCCTCTCAATGGGCCTGTTTTATGGGTGATGGCTTACCCGAGAACCTTATCACTGCCTGCGCCAGGGGCGCGATCCCTAAAGCGTAACCTGCACTCCGGCCTCGATTGCGATCGGCGTCCACAGATCAACCTCTTGTGCTTCTGTCTCGATTGAGACGGTCAATGCATACCGGACGCCTTGCTCGCTCCTGTCCCATGCAGGTTGGTCCTTCCACCAACCTGAGATCGGATAGACGGCAATGACGTTCCGACACGCCAGATCTGCCGCTGTTCCTCTCCAGATGTCACAATGCAGCGAACCAACATCTCGAGCGCGATTCCCCAACAACCATCCCGTAGCATCATCCACCCTCGGACGCCCTTCGTCCTCGTCCAAGGCCTCGGAGTTGACGCGTTTCCTGAATGCATCCAACTTTTCAGTAGGCGAGATGACAGAGAATCGTAATCCGTGCGAGGCATAACGGTGTCGTTTTATCCAACCGCGACGAGCTGGATTTGGCTCTACGAAATACGAAAGCGTGATACGTAATTCTGCTCCGGCAGTCGGTATCTGTTCAAGCGCATCCTTTGCCCAGGGGAGTTGATGCAACTTCATTTCGCGCATTTTCCCATTTGCAAAAGGCTTTATTTTACCTTGAACAACCAATGTGGTAGCGCTCTTCGCGCTCTTGGCTGCGCGGTCTTCATCAGGCACGCCGAAGCCATAACGACGTACGACGTTTTCAATTTGCAGCTTCCGTCCCCCGGCCGCGTTTAACTCGGCCCCCATCTTTGGTGTCCACCTTGCGGAATGCACAATCAATGCCCGCACGGTTTCCGGCCATAAATATGGATACTTCGCCCAAAGACGTGCGCCGATTCTTGCGACCTGAGCAGTTGCCCCGCTTGTCCCCCAAACAACGGTGAAGGGCTTAACGATTTGCTGATAGTTGGTAGACAGAAGACACAATGAGTCCGGTATGTCGAAGTCCTTGCCGTTTGTCGAGCACACTGCGTTCCCAGCCTCAAATACCACGTCAGGTTTGCGGGGCCACCTTCGGTCGAACGCGACTGATGTGGTCGTATGCGGCGATAACTGGCCAGATTCTGCAATCAGTTTCTTGCCCGCCCACGGTCCCTTGGTCGTATCCACGTTCGTCATAGATGTACAACCGCCCACAGTTATCGCATTCCAGGCTTGCGCCGGATCTTGAACAACCTCGTTGTCTAATAGCCCTAGATCTGTGACCCCTTGGCCATTGCCTGATGAGACCACAAAAAGTCTGTGGCTCTCCTCTGCCTCCCCCAGAAAGACCAATCCCCCCTTGGCGTAGTCCAGACTCCGGCCCGCGGCAAGAGCATCCAGGGTTGCGGACCATGACGTTGGAGCTCCCCTGTCCCGACCATCCGTTGTCACGGCGAGTGAGAACACTCGTTTTCTCTTCGGCCCATCCACTTCGGGCAATGCCACGGCCTGAGACGTGATCGCCCCATGTAGGTCTCGAGGGTTCACTCCGCTCCTCGGAAGGATTTTGACCGACTCTAGGCGATGTACAAAGATGAGGGGACCCGCGCTTATGAGCATATCTAACAGGTCACCATAGGCGGCCAGTCCGCCCATTTCAGTTCCATGCCCGGGAGGCTGATCGGTCTTGTTCCACTCCGGCTTCACCGTATACATATCCTTGGGATCTAAA
>CAYNDR010000125.1:751-16435 GCA_964395295.1 uncultured Planctomycetales bacterium | reverse complement strand
AAGGAGGGCGGCGTCCTGATCGCGGTCTTCAACCACGGGGCCATCCCCGTGGGATCGGACCGGGCCGGGACCCAGCGCGTCAAGCCGCCCGAGCCGCTGGTCTCCGAGGTGAAAGGCCCGTGGGAGGGGACGCTCAAAGTCCATCTCGACCGCGTGGGGCTGGCGGCGGGCGAGGCCTGCGAGATCCACGAGGTGGAGTCCCTGGACGGCGAGGCCTACGAGCGCATCCTGGCGGGTGACAGGCCCTTCACGCTGAAGAAGGTGGAAGGCACCGGCATGGAGGTGAAGGTCCGGATCGGGAAGCGCGCCGAGTTCGTGGTGGCGCCCAGGGGCCAGGCGGCGCGCGTGTTCTTCGGAAAGTGAGCCATGGCTGAGGCGCGGGCCGTCCTGGGAGTGGACCTCGGCGGAACCCACGTCGCCGCCGGGATCCTGGAGGGGGAGCGCCTCGGCCCGGTGAAGTCCGCGCCGATCGACGCCCGCGCCCCCGGGGAGGAGGTCTTCCGCCAGGTCTGCGAGGCGATCGACGCCTGCGGCCCCGCGCACTGCGCCGCGATCGGCATGGGCGTCCCTTCCCTCGTGGACGCGGAGCGCGGCATCGCCTACGACACGCTCAACATCCCCGGCTGGATGGAGTTCCCGCTCAAGAAGCGCCTGGAAGACCGCTGCAAGGTCCCGGCCTTCGTCAACAACGACGCCAACTGCTTCATCCTCGGCGAGAAGCGCTTCGGGAAAGGCCGGCCCTACCGGACGCTGGTGGGCCTGACGCTGGGGACCGGCCTCGGCGGGGGCATCATCGTGGACGGCCGGCTCCACTCCGGCCGCCTCGACGGCGCGGGCGAGTTCGGCATGGTCCCCTACCGGGACCGCTTCATGGAGTACTACGCGGCCGGGCAGTTCTTCACGAACGTCCACGGCGTCACGGGCGCGCAGGCGGCGGAGCGGGCCGCCGCGGGCGACGCGGCCGCGCTCGCCATGTTCCGCGAGTACGGCGCCCACCTGGGCAACGCGATCCAGGTGGTCCTCCACGCGATCGATCCCGAGATCGTCATCCTCGGGGGCGCCGTGAGCCGTGCGTTCCGGTTCTTCGAGGCCGGGATGCGCGAGTCGCTCAAGGCGTTCGCCTATCCGCGCGTCGTGGCGACGCTGAAGATCGAGGTCTCGGAGCTCCCGAACGCCGGCCTGATGGGCGCGGCGGCGCTGTGCCTGGAAACGAAGGAGGAGACTGCATGACACGGCTCGTCGCGCTCGTCGTGCTCCTGGGGTGCGCCGGCAAGGCCCCCGCTCCCCCCGCCCAGGACGGCGAGTGGCAGGTCCGCGCCGACATCCCCCGTCACGTCTACGGCCACGCCGGCGCCGTGATCGGCGGCAAGGTCTACACCCTCGGCGGCTGTCCCACCCCCGACTGGACGGACACCGACGCCGCGCACCAGGTTTACGATCCCGCCGCGGACCGGTGGACGAAGGCGGCCGATGTCCCCATCGAGATCGGATGGCCCATGGTCGCCGTCCTCGACGGGAAGATCTACGTCTTCGGCGGCATGCGGGACAAGGCAGTCTCGACGAACAAGGCCTGGGTGTACGATCCCGCCTCGGACAAGTGGTCGCCCCTCAAGGACCTCCCGGAGCCCACGATGAACGGCTTCGCCGTGGCGTTCGGGAAGCGCATCTACGTGGGCCTGGGATACAACCGCCAGGGCAAGGACGGCAAGGACATCAAGGACCACTTCAAGACCCTCTACCGGTACGATCCCGCGGCCGACGCCTACACGAAGATGGCCGACGCCCCCGAGTGCGGCTGTTACGCCGCGGCGGGCGTCTGGAACGATGCGATCTACGTGGTCCACGGTGCCGAGATCGAGATCGGCTGGCACCACATGGACGAGTACGCCTGGGCGGACGGCGCCCTCAAGTACGTCCCGGCCGCCAACGCCTGGACGAAGCTCCCCGCCAAGCGCGGCTGCAAACGCGTCTTCTACCTCACCCAGTGCGCCAGCACCGTCTCGCGCGGGCCGGAAATGTTCATCGTGGGCGGGCTCGCCGAGAAGCGAGGCCGCACGACGACGTGCGAGATCTTCGACATGGCCAAGGAGGAATTCCGGCCCATGCCCCCCATGCCCAAGATGCGCTGTTGCGGCGGCGGGGGCGTCGTGGGCGACACGCTCGTGATCTCGGGCGGCTTCTTCGGCACGGGCGACCTGGGCAACGTCTGCAAGCCCACTTGGGTCTATCGCTGCAAATGAAACGCCTTCTGGCAATCGCCCTCGCGATGCCGGTGCTCCTCCGGTGCGCGGCGCCGGAGGCCGGGCCCTCGTGGACCCGGGGCCTGCCGCAGGACCCGTCCTTCTTCCCCATCGGCGTCTGGCTCCAGGACCCGGCCGCGGCACCCAGGTACCGGGATCTCGGGATCAACCTCTACGTCGGTCTTTCGAAAATCCCGGAGGGCGGGCACCTCGACGCCCTGCGGCAGGCCGGGATGCGGCTGATCCTCAGGGCGGACGAGGCGGGGCTCTGCTTCAAGGGCGATCCCGCCGTGGCCGCCTGGATGCAGGAGGACGAGCCGGACAGCGCCCAGCTCCTGGGACCCTGCAAGGGCTACGGCCCGCCCATCCCTCCCGGAGAGGTCTCCCGGGAATACGAGCGCATCCGCTCCGCCGATCCGTCGAGGCCGATCCTCCTCAACCTGGGGCCGGGCGCGGCCTGGGATGCCTATCCCGCACGCGGCACCCGCCGGATGAGGCCCGACGACTACCCCGAGTACGCCAGGGGAGGCGACGTCCTTTCCTTCAGCTTCTATCCGGTGAACCGCGACGAGGCGCAGGTCGCGGGCAAGCTGGAGTTCGTGGCGCTGGGCGTGGACCGCCTGCGCGCGGCGGGCGGCGGCCGCAGGCCCGTCTGGGCCTTCGTGGAGACCACGCCGATCCGCGACGAGGCGCGAAGGCCCTCCCCCCGGATCGTCCGCGCCGAGGTCTGGATGGCGCTCGTCCACGGCGCGCGAGGGATCGTCTACTTCGCCCACCGGTTCCGGCCCAGGTTCGACGAGGCGGGGCTCCTGTCCGACGCGGAGATGGCGGCGGCGGTCGCGGCGATCAACCGGCAGGTCCTCGACCTCGCGCCCGCCCTCAACGGCCCCTCGGTGGAAGGCGCCGGGGTCGCGTCTGAGGTTCCCATCGACGCCGTGGCGAAGCGCCGCGATGGCGCCACCTATGTCTTCGCCGTTGCCATGCGCAATGCGGCGGCGCGGGGGACGTTCACAGTGCCCGGGCTCAAGGGCCGGGCGCCGGTCGAGGTGATCGGCGAGGGGCGGTCGATCGAGGCGGTGGACGGCGTGTTCGCGGACGAATTCGAGGGCTACGGCGTCCACCTTTACCGGATCGGCGACGGCCCCTACGAGAAGCGGGCCGACATGCCCCATCCCGTCTTCGGCCACGCCGGCGCCGTGTCGGGCGGCAAGGTCCACGCCCTTGGCGGCAGTCCCACGGCGGACTGGGCGAGGCCCTGCAAGCGCCACCAGGTCTACGATCCCGCCGCGGACGCGTGGTCCGCGGCCGCCGACCTCCCGGTCGAGGTCGTCTGGCCCATGCCGGCGGTTCACGGGGGCAGGATCTACCTCTTCGGCGGTCTTGGGGACGGGGCCAGGGCCACGCGCAAGGCGCACGTCTACGATCCCGCGGCGGACAAGTGGTCTCCCATCCGGGACCTCCCCCAGCCGGTCATGAAGGGAGTCGCGAGGGCGTTCGGGGACTCCATCTATGTGGGGCTGGGCTGCGACCGGACGGGGCCCGCGGTGGGCAGGAAGGGGGCCGCGGATGTCCCGGAGCAGCACCTGGCGACCTGGCGGTACGATCCCGCGGCGGACACCTACGCGCGCGTGGCGGATGCCCCCGAATACGGAATCTTCTGCGTGGCGGGGGCATACCGGGACTCGATCTACGTGATCCCCGGCGCGGCGGTGGAGACGGGGTTCCACGGGGCGGAGGATTTCGTCCTGGCGGAGGGCGCGCTGAAGTACACGCCCGCCGCGGACCGGTGGACGAAGATCCAGGCGCCGCGGGTCTGCAGGCGGACGCCCTGTCTCACCCAGAACAGCAGCGCCGTCTCGCATGGCGAGAAGCTGTTCGTCATCGGCGGCTGGGGGGAGAACCGCGGCCGGACGACGGTCGCGGAGTATTTCGACATGGCCCGGGAGGTCTTCCGCCTGATGCCCCCGATCCCGGACCAGCGCAGCTGCGGCGGGGCCGGCGTGGTGGGGGACCTCCTCGTGCTCCCGGGCGGCTTCTACGGCCCGTCCAACAAGGACGGCCCCTGCCGCGCCACGTGGCTTTTCCGCTGCAAATAGCAGGGCGCTGTTAACCCTGTCGAGTCGCCACGGAGTTAACACCTCGTGGCCAGCTGTTAACCCTGTCGAGTCGCGACAGAGTTAACAGTTGGCTTCCTGTTGCCGCGCCCGGCCGGCCCGGCTATCCTAAGGGCCTGTGTTCGAACAATTTACCGAGCGGACCCGGAAGGCGATGAGCCGCTCCCGCGAGGAAGCCCTGAGGCTCAACAGCGAATACATCGGCACGGAACACATGCTCCTGGGGATCATCCAGGAGGGGGGCGGCGTGGCCGCCGAGGTTCTCCAGAGTCTCAACGTCGACCTCAAACGCCTCCGCCAGGAGATCGAGAAGCTGATCGCCCCCTCCGCCTCCCCCGCGGTGACGCTTTGACAGCTCCCCTTCTCCCCGCGCGCCAAGCGCGTGATCGAGCTCTCCCGTGAGGCCGCCGACCTGCTCGGCCACGAGATGATCGGGGCCGGGCACCTCCTGCTGGGGCTCCCGAAGGAGAACGAAGGGATCGCCGCGCGGGCCTTCACAAACCTCCGCCTCACTCCCGAAGCCGTCCGCGACATGATCCTGGAGGTCCTGGCCGCGGAGACCGCGCTGCTCCCGTCCGACGCCGAATTCGGCGGGACGCTGATGGCCCTGGGGCTGATCGCCGAGGACGACCTTAAGAAGGCCCTGGAGATCCAGGAACGGGATGGCGGCGCCCTCGCGGACATCCTGGTCGAGCAGGATTCCGTCCCCAAGGAGGCCCTGCCCGCGGCCATCGGCTGGCACTGGGCCCTCCGCGCCGCCTGCGGCCGGACGCCCTCCCCGGACGACCCCCAAGCGTAGGCCGGCCCTCCGATTTCGCTTGACCGGGACCCGGCGAATCATTAGTATATGAAACTCAGTATCATTGATAACGAGTGTCATTATTGGGAGGACTCATGGGAATGCGGGGACGCCCGTGGGCCGCGCTGGCCGCGGTGACCGTCACGGCCGCCGCGGCCGCGCCGGCGGGGGCGGACGAGCGGAAGTTCACCTACAGCTACGAGGCCCGGACCCTGCCGGCCGGGGCGCACGAGTTCGAGCAGTGGGCCACCCTGCGGTCGCGGAAGGAGGGCGGCGTCTACCGCTCCTGGGACTTCCGGGAGGAGGTGGAGTACGGCCTCCTGGACCGGCTCACCGTGGCGGTGTACCTCAACTGGGAATACGAGGCGTACCGCCACGTCCCCGGGCTCGGCAGCGAGCACGAGGTGGAGTTCGAGACGGTGTCGAACGAGTGGAAGTGGAAGCTGACGGACCCTTCGGCGGACCTGCTCGGCAGCCTTCTCTACGCGGAGTGGGCGATCGGGGAGGAGTACGAGGCGGAGCTGAAAGGCGTCCTGAGCAAGGACCTGGGGGATTTCACGGCCGCCTACAATTTCGTCCTCGAGTGGGAAAGAGAGGAGGAAGAGGACGCCTTAGGCCGCAAGGAGCGGGAGAGCGAGTGGACGATATCCCACACGGCCGGGCTGTCCTGGGCGCCCGCGCCGGGGTTCGCCCTCGGCGTAGAGGCCCTGAGCCGCACGATGTTCGAGCACAGCCTGGCCCACTCGGAGCACACGGCCTACTTCTGGGGCCCCAACGTCCACGTGGCCTCGGGATCCTGGTGGGCCACGCTCACCTTCCTCAAGCAGGTGGACCTCCAGGAGCACCGGGGCCTGGAGCTCGAGGACCACGAGAAGTACGAGGTGCGGCTCATCGTCGGGGTGAGCTTCTGACATGAGGCGGATGATCGCCGCGGCGCTCGCGGCGCTGGCCGCCTGCGCGGACCGCGCCCCCGAGCCCACCGCCGCCATGGCCGGGGGCGACGCGGCGGTCCTCCTCCAACTCGGGGACGGCCGGGCGCTCTACGTCGACAAGTGCTCGGGGTGCCACGCGCTCGTCCCGGCGGACCGCTTCGCCGACCGGGACTGGGCGGCCAAAGTGGAGGCGCACCGCGATCGCAAGCTCCGGCTGTCGCCGGCCGAGCGGGACCGGGTGCTCCTCTACCTGGCGGCGGCCAACGGGAGGGATTGAGGCCGGGGCGGTTTCGTTTGACGGGGACGCCCGAGGCCACTAGAGTCATGAAACCGGATGCCCGAAGAGATCGCCCGCATCGAGGAAAAGAGGGAGACCTTCCGCCAGGCGCTCCGCCGGCGCGGCCTGGCCGCGACCTACCAGAGGATGCGGGTCGCCGAGGCGGCGTTCTCCACGCGGGCGCACTTCACGGCCGACGAGCTTTTCAGGCGCGTCCGCCGTCGCGATCCCCGCATCGGACGGGTGACGGTCTACCGGACGCTCGCCGTCCTCGTGGAGGCCGGGCTGGTCGAGGAGCGCCCCTTCCAGAAGGACCGCGTGGTCTACGAGCACGTGGTCGGCCGGCCCCATCACGACCACCTCGTCTGCGTCCGGTGCGGCCGGATCCAGGAGTTCTCCCATCCCCTGATCGAGGAAGCGCATGAGGGAGTCGCCCGGAAATTCCGCTTCCGAATCCTCTACCACAGCCACACCCTCTTCGGCCATTGCCGCGGCTGCGGCGGCGACCGGTAATCCGCCCCCGGCTCGAAGGCAGGTCCGCAGCGAAAACCTCTTCCTGGGCTCCGCCGAGATCGCGATCATCCATGCGGACCAGGAATACCGCCTGAGGATCACCCGCAATGGAAAGCTGATCCTGACGAAATAGGCCGACTTACCCAGCCAGCCCGCCGGAAGGCCGCCAGCCAGGGAGCGAACGGACTCGTTCCCTGGCCTTTTTTGTTTTCAAGACGAACGGAGGAAATCATGCGCAGCGCGACCAGGAACCTCGCCGGGGCGGGCGTGGTATTGGCGTCGCTTTCCTGGGCGGCACCGGCCGGCGCGGACGACTACCCGGCCTGCCGCGAGCACAGCAAGCTCAACACGGCGGACGCGGACCCGCTGGGAGAAGGCGTCCTGCAGATCCAGGTCAATTGCGCCTTCGACCGCTCGACGCGACGGTGGGACGCCGCCTGGGAGAGGGAGCGCCGGGACCCCGCCCGGGCCGGCACGGTCGGCGTGGCCGCCGCGTACGGGACTTCCGACACCCTCGACCTGGGGGTCGGCTGGGGATATTCGCGGCTGAGCGAGGAGGAGGCCGCGCCGTCCGAGGGCGGGGGCCCCACGGACCTTTCGGTCTCGATGAAATGGCGATGCCTCGAAGGGACTGGATGGGGGATCGCGTTCGTGCCCGCCCTGACGATCCCTTCCGGGCAGGAAGAGACGCCGGAGCGCCTCGGATCGGGCCGGGGATTCTGGGGCCTGGACGTTCGGATGGCGGCCGTCCTGGACCTCTCGAATGACTGGAGCCTGAACCTCGACGCGGGCTTCGAGGCCGCGTTCGGCGGGCGGGGGGATTTCCAGGGAAGCCTGGGCGCGAACCTGGCGGTCGGATACCAGCTCGCGCGCCGGTTCCAGCCGGAGCTGGAATTGAACGGCGCCCACGATTTCATCGGGAACGCGGGGAACCCAAGCCGGATCGCCCTCACGGCGGGATTCGCCTCCCCCCTCTCGGACCGCCTCTGCGTCCGCGGGGGATTCCAGCGCGGGATTGCGGGCCGGAACGCGGAGGAGACCGCGACGATCACGGTCTCCGTCGACCTCCGCTTCTGAGGCCTCCTTTTCGGATGGCGCGGGAACCGGCCGGCCGGTATAGTAGCGGGACCCGCAGCCGGAGGACTCCATGCTCAAGCGCCTTGCCGCCTTCGCCGCGCTCGCCGCCCTCGCCGCCGCGCCGCAGGCCGCCCTCCCCGATCCCGTCCAGACCCGCGGCGGGCTCCCCAACTTCTTCCGCAAGATGGCCGCCGCCGCGCGCGGCGAGAAGAACGAGAAGGGCGAGGCCCTCACCCCCCGCATCGTCTACTTCGGCGGCTCCATCACCGCCGGCGCCGGCTCCAGCAGGCCCGACCTCTGCTACCGCGGCCTCCTCACCAAGCACCTCAAGGAGCTCTACCCCAAGACCCCCCTCATGGAGTCCAACGCCGCCCTCGGCGGCACCGGCTCCTGGCTCGGCGCCTTCCGCCTCCGCCAGGACATCCACGACCACTGGCTCCCCACCGACCTCGTGGTCGTCGAGTTCGCCGTCAACGACGGCGACTCCCCCGAGCCGCCCGTCCTCGGCTCCATGGAGGGCATCGTCCGCCAGCTCCGCGCCCGCCACGCCCCCGCCGACATCCTCTTCGTCTACACCCTCGTCAAGGGCCACCTCGACGCCTTCAAGAAGGGACAGCTCCCCGACCGGATGCAGTGGCACGAGAAGGTCGCCGCCCACTACAACATCCCCAGCGTCAACATGGCCCAGTTCGCCGCCGCGAAGATCCTCGCCGGCGAGCTGACCATCGACGAGTTCGCCAAGGACGGCGTCCACCCCACCGACCGCGGCTACGCCCTCTACCTCGACGCCCTCAAGCCCTTCCTCGCGCAGTGCAAGGCGGCGTCGGAAACCCCCGCGGCCCCCGTCAAGCACCCGATGCCCGACAAGCTCACCCCGCGCTCGATGGACTCGGCGAAGATGGTCCCCTACGAGGCCTTCCCCATGGAGGGCGCCTGGAAGGCCGGGCAGGACAGCCCCGTGGACAAGTTCCTCCACGTCCTCTCCGGCGACTCGCCCGGCGCCGCGATCGCCCTCAAGTTCAAGGGAGACAGCGCCGGCTTCTACGACTGCATCGGGCCCGACACCGGCGACCTCGAAGTCTCCGTGGACGGCGCCGACTGGAAGCCCATGCGCAACTGGGACATCTTCTGCAAGGACTACTACCGCGCCCACTGCCGCATCCTCGTCGAGAACCTCGACCCCGCCGCCGAGCACGAGGTCCGCGTCCGCGTCGCCGAGAAGAAGAACGACGCCAGCAAGGGCCGCTTCTTCCGCCCCGGCTTCTTCCTCGTCAACGGCGAGGTCACGGCGGCCGACCCCCTCAAGGGCCTCCCGCCTCTCGACCGCATCGACGCCGTCTACGCGAAGATGGAGCCCGTCAAGTTCGCCCCGCCCGCGGACCGCTGGGCGCTCCTCCCCAAAACCATGAAGCGCCTCCAGGAGGGCGACGCGCTCCGCATCGTCATGCTCGGCGACAGCATCGTCAACGACACCAGTTCCTCGAGGTACGAGCTGCTCCTCGGGAGGACGTACCCGAAGTGCAAGGTGACCAAAGTGACCTCCGTGCGCGGCTCCACCGGCTGTTGGTGGTACAAGGACGAGAACCGCGTGGAGGAGTGGGTCCTCAAGCACAAGCCCGACCTCCTGATGATCGGCGGGATCAGCCAGCGCGACGACACCGAGTCGATCCGCGAGGTCGTCAAGCAGGTCCGCGCCAAGGCGGACGCCGAGGTCCTGCTCATGACGGGCGCGTTCGGGACCACGGACCCCCGGAAGGACAAGGCGTGGACCCCCGAGGCGGACCCGAACGGGGCGGGCTATCGGACGAAGCTCATGAAGCTCGCGGCCGAGGAGAAGTGCGAGTTCCTCGACATGACGGGCGCCTGGGGGCAGTACATCCGCGACAGCGGGAAGGGGATGGGCTGGTTCAAGCGTGACCCCATCCACGCCAACGAGCGGGGATTCCAGATCCTGGGGCGGATCCTCGCGGCCTACCTCGCGCCGAAACCATGAGCGAGAACGTCCGGATCGACCTCCAGCCGCTCGGGGAGTCCTTCGACATCGAGCGGGGGGCGCCGCTCCGCGACGCCCTCTTCGCCCGCGGCGTCGAGTTCCCCTGCGGCGGGGAGGGGACCTGCCTGGGGTGCCGGGTCCGCGTCCTGAAAGGCGACGCCCCCCCGGACCCCGCCGACGTCGGGGCGCTCTCCCCCCGCGACATCGCCGGGGGCTGGCGCCTCGCCTGCCGCCTCCGCGCCGCGGGCCCGCTGGTCCTCGAAGTCGCGCAGTGGGAGACGCCGATCCTCGCCGACGACGCCCCCTTCGCCTTCACTCCCCGCGAGGGGCGGGGGATCGCCGTGGACCTCGGGACCACGACCCTCGTCGCCCAGCTCGTGGACCTCGCGACCGGGCGCGTCCTCGCGGTGCAGTCGTCGCTCAATCCGCAGGCGCGCCACGGGGCGGACATCATGAGCCGCGTGCAGTTTGCCGCGGCGGGGGGCGGCCTGCGGACGCTCACGGCGCTCGCGCGGGAGGAGATCGGGCGGCTCATCGCGGGGCTCCGGGCCTCGGACGTGCGCCGCGTCGCGGTCGTCGGCAACACCGTCATGCACCACCTCTTCGGCGGGATCGACGTCGCTCCGCTGGCGCGCGTCCCCTTCCGGCCGGTCCACGACGGCCCGCTGTCCTTCAGGGCGCGCGAGCTGGGGTGGGACCTCCCGGGCGATCCGTCCGTGCGGTTCCTCCCCTGCCTGGGGGGCTTCGTGGGGAGCGACATCCTGGCCGGGATCCTCGCCGCGCGCCTTCACGAGAGCGCCGAGCTCGCGGCGCTGGCGGACCTCGGCACGAACGGGGAGGTCGTGGTGGGGAACCGCGAGCGGCTCTGGGCGGCCTCCACGGCGGCGGGGCCGGCGTTCGAGGGGGCGCGGATCGAGAAGGGGATGCGGGCGGCCACGGGGGCGATCGCGGCGGTGGCGGTGGAGGGCGGTTCCATGCACTGCCGCATCCTCGGAGGCGGGCCGGCCCGCGGGATCTGCGGGAGCGGACTCGTGGACGCCGTGGCGGCGGGGCTGGAGCTCGGAAGGATCGAGCGCTCGGGACGGCTGGCGGGCGGCGAGATGATCCTCGATCCCCCCGTGCGGATCACGCAGGCCGACGTCCGGGAGCTCCAGCTCGCGAAGGGGGCGATCGCGGCCGGGTTCCGCATCCTGCTCGAACGGGCGGGGGCTCGGGCGGCGGACGTGAAGCGCCTCTACCTCGCGGGGGCGTTCGGGAACTACATCGACCGGTCGAGCGCGCGGCGGATCGGCCTGCTGGAGTTCCCGATCGAGGTCATCCGGCCGGCGGGAAACACCGCGCTCCGCGGGGCGAAGATGGCCCTCTTCCGCGACGACGCCGAATACGCGGAGGTCCGCTCCCGCGTGGAGCACGTCCCCCTGGCCGCCGACCCGCAGTTCATGGACCTCTACGCGGCCGCGATGGCGTTTCCCTAGCGCTCCTTCGCCGTCGGTTTCGCCTGCCAGCCGTCTACGGTGAACTCGCCGTGGACTCCGCACTCGTACTTCAGCGGCTTTTCGAGACCGGCCGTCCGGCCGGTCTTCGGATTGGCGTAGCGGTCCGTATCGGAAACATTCTTCAGCTCATTGTTGCTGATCGTGGATCCGTAACTCTCCTTGCACCGCAGGAGGGGCCGGGCCTGCTCCAGGCATTCGACGATGTTGTCGCGGACGGCGATGGTCTTGAAATCGCATCCGCCGTTGAATCCGAACAGGCCTTCCTTGCGCGGCGTGGCCGTCGTCCGCGCGACGATGTGGTTGTTGCGGATCTCCAGGTTGTTGAAGACCTCGTTGATCCAGATGACGCCGCGGCCGGGATTGTTGACGAAGTTGTTGTGGAAGCTGGCGGGCCCCGGGGCCGCGGCCTTGCCGAAGGACGAGATCAGGTTGCCTCCGTCCTTTTGGGGATCGAAGTCGAAAAGGTTGTGGCTGATCTCCACGCCGTTGCGGACGAACTCGATCGAATAGCTGTCGCGCATCCAGTTGTGATGGATGTGGAAGGTCCGGCCGCTCTTCGGGACCGGGCCCCCCGCGTGCTTGGGGATCGAGATGGGGCCGTGGCAGACGTTGTGGTCGATCTCCACGTCCTCGTCGTTCTCGAAGGGGAACTCGATGGAGAAGCCGACCTCGATGGTGTTGTGGTGGATGCGGCAGCGCTTCCCCTGGCGGCCCTTGACGCCGTAGAACTCGTCCTCGGGTCCCTTCTGGGTGCGCACGAAGCGGTTGTCGCGGATCTCGCAGTCGGCCATCCAGATGGAGAAGATCGCCCCGCCGGTGATCCCGCCCCTGACGCCCGGCTGGCCGCGGTCCCAGCGCCCCCCGGCGTCGATGAACTCGCAGTCGTGGATCTTCGAGCCCTTCAGCAGGAAGGTGCGAATGCCCGTCCACAGGGTGTCCTGGATCCTCAGGTGGTGCAGCTGCGCATTCTGGTTGTCCCAGCCGTAGACGGCCCCGTGCAGCTGCGGCCCGCGGAGCGTGAGGCCCGAAACGGTGATGTTGGCCGCCTTGTCCTTCAGCCGGATGAGGTAGGCCTGGGTGTCCATGCCCTTGGTCGTCATCTCGGGATCGGGCAACGTCCGGGTCGAGGGCTTCCAGCCCGCGGCGTGGGTGATGATCGTCTTGTCCACGCCGGCCCCCTTCAGGGTCATCCCCGGCTTCAGCTCCAGCGGCCCCTCAAGCTCATAGGTGCCCGCGGCGACCTCGATGGTCGCGCCCTCGGCGCCGTCGCGCACGGCGGCGGCCAGGGCGGCGGCATCCTGGACGGCTTGGCCGGCGACGAGGCTTGACGGCGCGGCGAACAGGAGCAGGAACGCGGCCTTCGTGATGACCGGCATGGTCCTCCTTTCACAAGCTCCCGCGGTCCATGGAGAATCGCCCAATTCCAGCCCGGTGTTACGGGAATTCTACGAGGGCCGCGGCAGAGATGGATCCCGGATCGGGAACGCCCGCCCGGATCACTTCCTCAGGAACTCCTCCAGCTCCTTCTCCGCCCGCTGGCGGTTGCCCGGCGGGAAGAAGCCGTGGCCCCCCAGCTCCAGGGAGCACCGCTTGAACGGCGCCTTCTCCGCCCAGTTGTGGAAGGCGAGGATGCCGGGCGCCGGGGAGAGGTCGTCGTAGAGGCCGCCGTCCACGAGGCACGGGACCGTCACGTCGGGCGCGAAGTTGGCCACGTCGAAGTAGGCCGCGACGCGGAGGCCCTCGGGGGTCGGGGCGGGGGGCCTCCCCCACCCGGAGTAGGGCCTGTCGGCCCAGCTCAGGCCGCAGCTCGTGGGGACGTGCGCGTTCACCGCCGCCACGCGCTCGGGCGAGAGCGCGGCCGCGGCCAGGATGCTCGCCCCCGAGCGGCTGCCGCCGAACATCCAGAGCTTCCCCACGTCCGGGCGGGAGCGGAGGTAGTCGGCCATGCGGACGTTGAGGAGGTACGACTCCAGCATGTTGTTGTCCTCCGCGCCTGCCCAGCGCGTGTAGGTGCTGTCCTCAGGCTGGGGCGCCCCCACGCGCGCGCGGTCGGCCCCGCGGTGCCACATCCCGGCACCGACGGGCTGCTTCTCCAGGCCCTTGAGGTGTTCCAGCACCTTCTCGGGCTTGTCCGATCCCCAGTGGCTGATCACCTCGCCGTCATGAGGCCCCGGCTTCCGCGGCACCCGGAGGAAAGTGCGGACGCGCTTGCCCTTGAGCCCCGCGAGGTCAAGGTCGAAGTGGACGAACCGCTCGTTGCCGTGGGCGGCGGACTCGGTCAGCTTCGCGTCGAAGGGCACGGCGCGCATCTCCTTGAGCTTGAGGTCCCAGAACTCCCGGAAGTCGGCCGGGCGCGTGAGCGGCGGGCGGTAGCGGTCGGGGTCGTAGAGGAGGCCGAGCCGGCTCTGCTTGAACGGCTTGCCGTCGCGGGACATGTCGGCATGAACCCAGTAGGCCCCCGGCGCCTTGAGGGGGACGTCCAGCGACACGGCGGCGGCCTGCCCCGCCGGGACGGCCGCCGGGAGGATCTTCTCCAGCACCGTCCCGGGCTTGACCGGATGGTCCAGCACGCGGAACCGCACGTCGCCCCGCGCCTCGGTCCCGCCGAGGTTCCGAAGGGTCAGCGTCACCCGGGGGGTCTGCCCCGCCGCGATGGACGGCGTCGCCGGGAGCTTGAATCCCTCCGCCTCCAGCGAGACCATCGAAAGGAGGTCCGCGGGCTCGAAGGGGACCCCGCACTCGAAGCGGCACGTGAAGGGGTCCTCGGGCTTCCCGCCCCGGCCGCAGAGGTGCGAGGGCCAGAGCTTGCCGTGGAGGATGTGGTAGGGCTTGCCGAGGCCCAGCGCCTGCCTCCCCGCCACGACCTTCTGGACGTCGCCCATGGCCTCCGACGTCACGACGGCCTGCCCGTCGCGCGCGACGCAGGCGTTGACGGAGTGGCTTAGCCACCATTCCACCGTCCCCCCGCGGGTGCTCAGCTCGAAGCCGGCGTCGTCGAACTTGTACTCCACCCGCACCTCTCCGCGGGCGGCGGTGACCTTCGTCCCCTGGACCTCCACGCGTTCGGCGGGGCCGCCGGGGAAGAGGCCCCCCTTCTTCGCCGCCGCGCCCAGGAACTCCACGCCGCCCACGGCCAGCGAGACGAAGTTGCCGTCCTTGTCGAGGGCGGCGGCGTAGGCCTTCGCCGCGACCCGCACCGAGCCGTCCGCCGATTTCGTCACCTCCACGGCGCGGGCCGCCCAGGCCGGGACCGCCGCCGCCAGGATCGCGCACCCGATCGTCCTCATGTCTTCATGCCTCCCGGCCGAATGCCTCTATCCTCCCTATCACCCGGCATGTTAGACTCGGGTGAGGAATCCGGAGACACCCTTGCGCGTCTTCCTCGTCGACGTCCGCGATCCGCAGTACCACTCCGTCCCGAAGAAGCAGACCGGGCGGGACGGGCGGATCCAGGTCATGGGCTTCCCTCCCATCGGGATCATGACCCTTTCCGCGGTGCTCAAGCGCGCCGGCCACGAGGCCGTGATGTTCGACATGGCCAATCCGGCCACGCCCAACGACGCCATCATCCGGGAGATGCTCCGCCGGAAGCCCGGCCTCGTGGGGATGAGTTTCCTCTCCACCACGAGTTATCCCTACGCCCGGACCCTCGCCCGGCAGCTGAGGGCGGCGGACTCCGGCGTCCGGCTCGCCTTCGGCGGCGTGTTCGCCTCCGAGAACGACGAGCTGGTCAAGAAGCAGGTCCCCGAGGTCGACTTCATCGGCCGGGGCGAGGGCGAGCAGCTCATCCTGGACCTGGCGGAGCGATTGGACGACCCGGCGACGGTGCCCGGCCTCACGTGGCAGTCCAACGGCACGATCCGCCGCAACCCCGACCGCCCCCTGGAGCAGGACCTCGACCGGTGGCCGTACCCCGACCGCGAGGGGCTGCCGATCGACTACATCGAGTCCATGCCGCTCGACCTCCCCGCGGTCCTCTCGATGGAACGCTTCACCACGATGCAGACCTCGCGGGGGTGCCCCTTCAACTGCGCCTTCTGCGACATCCCGAGCTTCAGCCAGAGGAAATGGCGCGCCCGCAGTGCGGAGCACGTGCTGGGGGAGCTCAAGCAGATCCAGCGTGAAGGCTACGAATCGGTCTACTTCATCGACGACCACTTCCTCATCCAGCCCCGACGGATCGAGTCGATCTGCAGGGGAATCCTGCAGGAGGGCATCCGCATCCACTGGGGGTGCGAGGGGC
>CAYNDR010000125.1:342-741 GCA_964395295.1 uncultured Planctomycetales bacterium | reverse complement strand
CGCCGCCGCGGGCGCGAAGAGCGTCTACTTCGTGGACGACCACTTCCTGCTGCAACCCAAGCGCATCGAAGCGATCTGCAAAGGGATCAATGACAACGACATTACCATCCAGTGGGGCTGCGAGGGCCGGGTGGACTCGGTCGCTCAGCATTTGTTTCCCGCGATGGCGAAGGCCCACTGCCGCACCCTCATGTTCGGGGTGGAGAGCGGAAGCCAGAAGACCCTCGACCGGCTCAACAAGAGGCAGAAGCTGGAGGAGGTCGTCGCGTCCGTCCGGAACGCCAAGCGGGCCGGGATCGAGATGGTCCACGGCTTCTTCGTGGTGGGCTGTCCCGGCGAGACGGGAGAGGACATGAAGGACACCTTCCGCTTCGCCTCCCGCCTCCAGGTCGCCGCCCA
>CAYNDR010000125.1:0-332 GCA_964395295.1 uncultured Planctomycetales bacterium | reverse complement strand
GCCTTGATGAGCTGGATGGTCGAGGAGGAGCGCGAGCGGGCCGCGCTGAACCTCGCCACCGCCTTCCGGGGCGCGGCTTCGCCCGGCAACGTGTATCGCATGCGCCGCTGCGACGGCTCGACCTTCCTGGCGGAGGTGAAGACGGCGGTGACCAATGCCAAGCAGGCGGGCATCGAGATCGTGCACGGGTTCTTCACGGTCGGCAATCCGGACGAGACCACTGAGGATATGCACGCCACCTTTGACCTGGCGTCCACGCTCCCGCTCGATACGTTCGGATTTAACCGGCTCTGCGTCTATCGCGGGACGCCTCTGTGGCAGGAGTATGTGAA
>CAYNDR010000124.1:5020-16636 GCA_964395295.1 uncultured Planctomycetales bacterium | reverse complement strand
GCCCAGCGGGTCCTTCGACATCCGGTACCGCGCGACCTGGCCGTAGCTGAAGATCAGGTAGTACCGGCCGTTCCACTCGAAATAGTCCGGGCACTCGGGGACTTCCTTCTTCTCCTCGACGAGGAACGGCTCCGTCTCCTCCCAGGACTTCAGGTCCCGGGAGACGTAGTGGGCCAGGCAGGACTTCTTCCCCTCCGCGAGCATCGTGCTCACGATGAGGTGGAAGAGCCCCGTGCGCGCGTCCCGGAAGACGTGGGGGTCCCGGAACCCCGAGGTGTACCGCGGGCCCGGCACGAGGAACGGGTTGGGCTGGACCTTCTCGAACCGGACGCCGTCCTTCCCGATCGCCAGGCTCAGCCGCTCCTTCCGGTCAGTCCCCCGCGTGGCGTAGAAGGCATAGTACGTGCCGGCGTGGAAGAACATGGAGCCGGTGCAGATCGAGCCTTCGCCTTCATCCGTGATCGGGACGGCCAGGGGATGGTCCTCCCAGTGGACCAGGTCCGTCGAGCTGGCGTGGGCCCACTGGTGGGCGCCGAGGCCGTTCTTGGCCCCGTGGTGGCCGCGGTCGAGCAGATAGTAGAAGCGGAAGACCCCGTCGTGGAAGAAGGGCAGGGTGTCGCCGACGTTGAAGGGATCGGGCGGCTTGTAGTACTGCATCGACGGGAGCTCGCCGACGTACCGCCGCTTCCGGGCCGCCACCGCCTCCGCGCCGCCGCCGAGGCGCTCGATCTCCTCGTCCGACAGCGCCCGGTTCCAGAGGGCGACGTGGTCGAACTGCCCCTTCCATCCGGACTTCACCGCGCCGCCCACGGACTCGCCCCCCACCAGGCAGGGCGCGGCGTTGCCCTCCCGCAGGGGCCCCATCGGGAATCCCTCGTCCACCCAGACGCCGTCCACGAACATCCGGAGCTTGGCCCCGTCGTAGCGGCAGACGACGTCGTGCCACTCGGCCGGGCCGATCCTCGCCACGGGGACCGTGACCTGCGTCATCCGCGGCGTGCGCTGGGTCCCCAGTTCGAAGCCGATGGCGGAGTCGCTGGAGAAGAGGTTGTAGACGAGCCTGTCGTGTCCGTCGTGCTTGCTGAAGAGCGGGCCGCCCCAGGCGCCCGAGGGACTGCGCAGGCGGACGCAGAGCGTGAAGGCGGATCCCTTGAGGTTCAGCGCGCCGTCGGAGCCCTGCCCCGCGTCCAGACAGCCCCCCTCGAACTGAGCCACCGCCCCGTCTCCGCCGCGGGCCGCCGAGTCCCGGCGCTCCGCGTCCCCCAGCCGGATCCCGACCTTCGCCTCCCCGGCAATCTTCAGTTCATGCCGTCCGCCGGCGCCCCGGAGGTCCGCGAAGTGCCAGACCGCCACGGCATCCCGGAACGGCGGGGGCGCCGCCTCCTGCGGGGCCGCGGACGGCCCCGCGCAGGCCAGGAGCCACAACGCCACGCCTGTCCCCGCCCCCTGCCGCATGCCTCCTCCTTTCAACGCCTTCCCGCCGCCTATCTTACGGACCCGGGGGGTAGACATGTTGGAGTCAGGACCACAAACCAGCATATACTACTCGAGGCGCCCAGGAGCGGCTACCGGGCTCCCTTCCTCGGGGCCCCGGAGGATTCGCGGACGACCAGTTCGAAGTCCACGCGGACGTCCCGGGCCGGCGCCACCGGGTTCCGGATCCGCCGCGCCATGCAGTCGATGGCCGCCGCGCTCAGCGCCTCGCAGGGCTGACGGACGGTCGTCAGCGGCACGCTGAGGAGGCTGGCGTACTTCTGGCCGTCCACGCCCGCGACGCGGACGTCCCGGGGCACGCGGAAGCCCAGGGCGTGGAGGCTCCGCATGACGTGCGCGGCCGTGTTGTCGTTGGCGCAGATCAATCCGTCCGGCCGCACCCGGGCCATCAGGTCCTTCACGAACCGGGGCTCCTGGACCTCGCCGGTGGAGACCCATTTCGCCGCGGGCACGATCCCCCGCTCGGCCAGGGCCTCCCGATAGCCGCGGATCCGGTCCTCGACGGTGCCCGCCGAGTACGGACGGGCCACGAAGCCGATCCGGCGGCACCCCAGCGACGCCAGGTGGTCCGCCAGGACGTAGCCGATGCGGCGGTTGTCCACCCCCACGACGTCGTAGCGGCTCCGCCGGGGGTACCGGACCACGTCGCAGTCCAGGAGGACGATCGGGATCCCGGCCCGGTCCAGGAGGCCCGTGATCCGCTCATTGGCCGCTTCCATGCCGGCCGTCAGTTCCAGCGGATTGAAGAACACCCCGCTCACTTTCCTCTCGATGTATTCCCGGCACAGCCGCTCCGCCTGCGCCGCCTTGTCGCCCGCCTGGGCCTGCGCCGACTGGCCCCACAGGATGTTGAGCCCGTGCTCCTGGGCCCCCGCCGCGATTCCGCTGCAGATGGGCTCGAAGATCTCCCCCTCCCCCAGTCCGGAGACGAGGAGCCCCACCAGGAAGCTCCGGGCCTTCTCCGGGAGGGCGGCGAACGACCCCGATCCCCGGCGGCGGCTCAGGAACCCCGCGTGCTCCAGCTCGCGCAGGGCCTTGGCCACGGTGACCCGGGTGGTCCCGAAGCGCCGCGAGAGCTGGACCTCGCTCGGCACCCGGTCCCCCGGCTTGTACCGGCCTCCCAGGATGGCCGCGTGGAGGTGCTCGAAGATGATCGCGTGCTTCGACCTCTGCTTCAGCGCCATGAATCCTCCGTTTCCATCCGGTATATACAACTATTTTCAGCCCCGTGTCAAATGTATAGGGCGGTCAGGCCCCCGCCTGCGTATCCTGGGTGGACCTGCGCGGAGACGTGATTCATGTCGCGCGTGACGATCGGCATCGACCTGGGGACGACGACCCTCACCGCCCTAGCGCTGGGCGCGGAAGACGGGCGCGTCCTCGCCTCCGAGACCGTCGGGAACGACGCGGACGCCACCTCCGCGCCGGACCGGGCCCTGGGCCGCGCCGAATCGGATCCGGAACGGATCGTGGCTATTGCCCTGGGGTGCCTGCGGGCGGTGGCGGAGCGGCTCGGGGACCGCGCGAGGGAGGTCGCCGGCATCGGCCTCGCCGGGCAGCAGCACGGCGTCCTGCTCGTCGACGACGCCGTCCGCCCCCTGACCCCCTTCATCTCCTGGAGGGACGGCCGGGGAGACGACCGGATCCCCGGCGGGACGCGATCCTATGCGGAAGAAGCGGTCCGGCTCATGGGCGAGGAGGCCTGCGCCCGCGCCGGATGCCGCCCGGCGACCGGGTACATGGGCATCACGCTCCACTGGCTCAAGGCCCACGGCCGTCTGCCCCGGAAGGCCACGGCCTGCTTCATCGCCGACTTCCTGGGCGCCCGGCTGGCGGCGCGGGCCCCGGCCACCGATCCCACGCTGGCGGCCACCAGCGGCCTCTTCGACGTGCGGGCGCGGAAGTGGGACAGCGAATCGATAGACGCCCTTCAACTGCCGCCCGCCCTTTTGCCCGAGGTCCGCGAGGCCACGCGGCCGCTGGGAGCGCTCGCCGCCGGCCCGGGCGGGCGGGCGGGGCTGGCCCCCGGCATCCCCGTGTACGGGCCCGTGGGCGACAGCCAGGCGGCGTTCCTGGGCGGGACCCGCGGGCGGGACGGCGAGGCGTTCGTCAACATCGGCACCGGCGCCCAGGTGGCGGCCCGGAGCGGCCGGTTCCTCCTCGCGCCGCCCCTCGAGACCCGGCCCCTGCCCGGCGAGGGATACCTGCTCGCGGGGGCCCAGCCCGGCGGGGGCGCGGCCTACGCGGCGCTGGAGGAATTCTTCCGGATGGTCCTCGGCCAGTTCGCCGGGCGCGGCGGGGACCCGCTCTACGAAAGGATGAACGCCCTGGCGGCCTCGGCGCCGCCGGGCGCCGGCGGGCTCCTCTGCCGGCCGCTCTTCTGGGGCACGAGGGCCGCCCCCGAGGCGCGGGCGGCGTGGACGGGGATGTCGGGCCGGAACTTCACGCCCGCGCACCTGGCCCGAGCCCTCCTGGAAGGGATCGTGGAACTGCTGAAGGAGGACCTGGACCGCATCGTCCAGGCGACCGGCACCCCGCTCCGGTGCGGCGTCGGATGCGGCAACGGCCTCCGGAAAAATCCGCTCCTGAGAACCATCCTGTCCGATAAACTGGGGTTCCCGATCGACGTGCCGCCCTGCCCCGAAGAGGCGGCCGTGGGCGCGGCCCGGCTGGCCGCCGATGGATTGACGGGAGGTTGCCGATGAGGAAGATCCTGGGCGCGATGGTCCTGGGCCTGGCGCTCGCCGGGTGCGGCAAGGGCGAGGAGTCCGGCGGAGGGAAGCCCCCGCCGGCCGCGACGAAGGGCCGCATCGGCCTCTCCGTCCTCACGCTCACCAACCCCTTCTTCAAGACCATCGCCGACACCATGGCGGCCGAGGCCGCGCGGCACGGATACGAGGTCGCGGTCGTCAGCGGCGAGTTCGACGTCGCCCGCCAGCAGAGCCAGGTGAAGGACTTCATCGTCCAGAAGGTCCGCGCGATCGTCCTCACCCCCTGCGACTCGAAGGCCATCGGCCCCTCGATCCGGGAGGCGAACGACGCCGGCATCCCGGTCTTCACCGCGGACATCGCCTGCCTCGCCCCCGAGGGGAAGGTCGTCTGCCATGTCGCCACGGACAACCACCAGGGCGGCCGGCTGGCCGCCGAGGCCCTGATCGAGGCGCTCGGGGGAAAGGGCAAGGTCGCGATCCTGGACCACCCCGTGGCGGAGTCCGTCATGCTCCGCACCAGGGGATTCCGCGAAGTCCTGGACGAGGCGAAGAAGAAGGGGGCCTCCAGCCTCGAGATCGTGGCCGTCCTCCCCGGCGGCGGCTCCCGCGACAAGAGCTTCCAGGCCTCCGAGGACATGCTCCAGGCCCACCCGGACCTCGCGGGAATCTTCGCGATCAACGACCCTTCCGCCCTCGGCGCCATCGCCGCCCTCGAGAGGGCCCGCAAGCTGGACCGCGTGAAGATCGTGGGTTTCGACGGCCAGATCGAGGGCAAGAAGGCGATCCGCGACGGGAAGATCTACGCCGATCCCATCCAGTTCCCGGACCGGATCGGCGTCGAGACCGTGAAGTCGATCCTCAAGTACTTCGCCGGAGAGGATCTCCCCAAGGAAGTCCTCATCCCCACCGTCCTCTACCACAAGGCCGACGCGGAGAAGGACCCCGAGCTCGGGGGGAAGGCCCCGTGAGCGACCCCCTCCTGCGGATGCGCGGGATCTCCCGGGCGTTCCCCGGCGTGCGCGCCCTGGACGGGGTGGACCTCGAACTCCGGTCGGGCGAGGTGCTCGCCCTCATGGGCGAGAACGGCGCGGGGAAGAGCACCCTCATCAAGGTCCTCACCGGGGCCGTGGCCCCCGACGCGGGCGAGATCTTCCTGGACGGGCGCCCCGCCCTGATCCGGACGCCGCCGGACGCGCGGAGGCTGGGCATCGCCGCGATCTACCAGGAGTTCAACCTCGTCCCCTCGCTCACGGCGCGCGAGAACATCTTCCTCGGCCGGGAACGCTCGGCGGGATTCGTCGACGCGGCCGCGGAGCGGCGCCGGGCGAAGGAACTCTTCGGCCGCGTGGGCGTCCCGGTCGACCCCGACGCCCCCTGCCGGACGCTCAGCGTGGCCCACCAGCAGGTCGTGGAGATCGCCAAGGCGCTCGCGCTCGACGCCCGGATCCTCGTGCTGGACGAGCCCAGCGCCGTGCTCACCCCGCGGGAGGTGGAGCGGCTCTTCGCGGTGATCCGGGAGCTCCGCGCCCAGGGGCTGGGCCTCATCTACATCAGCCATCGCCTCGACGAGGTCTTCGCGCTGGCCGACCGGGTGATGGTCATGCGCGACGGGCGCCTCGTGGACGCCCTCCCCGTCCGCGGCGTCACGCGCGACCGGCTGATCGAGCTCATGGTCGGGCGGAAGATCGAGGCCGAGTTCCCGCGCCGGTCGGTCCCGCCCGGGGAGCCGCGGCTCGTCGTGCGCGGCCTCCGCGGGGGCCTGGTCCGCGGCGTCTCGTTCGAGGTGCGGAGGGGCGAGATCCTCGGCCTCACGGGGCTCGTGGGGGCCGGGAGGACCGAGACGGCCCGCCTCCTCTTCGGGGCCGACCGGGCGGAAGGGGGGACCGTGGAGCTGGACGGGCGGCCCCTGCGGATCCGCTCGCCGAGGGACGCCATCCGGGCCGGGATCGGCCTGCTGACCGAAGACCGCAAGACCCAGGGGCTCGTCCTCGTCCACTCGGTGCAGGAGAATTTTTCGCTCCCGAACCTGGGGGCGCTCTGCCGCCTCGGGTTCGTCCGGCGCGGCGCGGAACGGGAGGCGTTCGCGCGCTACGTGGAGGGCCTCCGGATCAAGGTCCCGCACGCCGAGGAGCGGGCGCGGAACCTCTCGGGGGGGAACCAGCAGAAGGTGGTCCTGGCCAAGTGGCTCGAGAGGGACTGCGAGGTCCTCCTCTTCGACGAGCCCACGAGGGGCATCGACGTGGGGGCGAAGCTCGAGATCTACCTCCTGATGAACCGGCTGGCCGCCCAGGGGAAGGCGATCCTCATGATCAGCTCCGAGCTCCCCGAGGTGCTCGGCATGGGCGACCGCGTGCTCGTGATGCACGACGGGCGGATCACCGGGGAGATCCGGGAGCCGTCGAAGGCCACCCAGGAGGACGTGTTGAGGCTCGCCGTCGCATGAAAATGCCGCCCTTCGTGTCCCGGTTCGTCTCGGACTACGGGATGATCTTCGTCCTTCTCCTGCTCTGCGCCTTCTTCAGCCTGGCCACGTGGGCGGAGCAGTACCCCGCGGGGGCCGAGGCCGCCCGCGGCGTGGCCGGACAGCTCGGACCCTCCGGCCGGATCCTCATCGTGGCCGGGACCTCGAAGTAGGACGCCGAGTTAGCCGGCCGGCTGAAGGAATCCCTCCCGGGGTGGACGGTCGTGGAGACCGTCCGGGGCGAGCCCCGCGACGCGCGGCGGGCGATCGAGGCGGCGGGGCCGCTCGACGCGATCGCCTGCAGTCCGGCCAGCGCGGGCTGGGAGGTCTTCCGGGGAAAGGACCGGATCGTGGCGCCCCGGAGCACCCGCTGGCCGAACTTCCTCAAGCGCGACAACCTCCTCAACGTGGCCAACCAGATCGCCGTCATCGCCATCCTCGCGGCGGGGATGACGATCGTCATCTTCACGGGGGGCATCGACCTGTCGGTGGGCAGCCTGATCGCCCTCTCGACCACCGTGACGGCCCTGCTGATCCGGGATGCCGCCGGGGGCGAGGAGGCCGGGGCGGCCGCCGTGGCGCTCTCGTGCGCGGCCGGCATCGCCGCCTGCGCGGCGGTGGGGCTCTTCTCGGGGTCGATGGTCACCTTCTTCTCGGTGCCGCCCTTCATCGTGACCCTGGCCATGATGCTCGTGGCCAGCGGCCTGGCCTTCATCGCGGCCCGGGGGCAGACGATCGAGCAGGTCCCCCCGGGGTTCGTCCTGCTGGGACGGGGGAAGGCGTTCGGCATCCCCGTCGCCGTCCTGCTCATGCTGGCCCTCTACGCGGGGGCGCACGTCCTGATGTCCCGGACGGCGCTGGGGCGGTACCTCTACGCGGTGGGGGGGAACGTCGAGGCCGCCTGGCTGAGCGGCGTGCCCGTCCGCCGGGTGCTCCTGTTCGCCTACACGGCGTGCGGGGCGGCGGCGGGGCTGGGCGGCGTCGTGCTGGCCTCCCAGCTCAAGAGCGGCGCGCCGACCTACGGGCTCATGTTCGAGCTCAACGCGATCGCGGCGGTGGTGGTCGGGGGCACGTCCCTGTCCGGCGGCGAGGGCCGCGTCCTGGGGACGCTGATCGGCGCGTTCATCATCGGGGTCATCCAGAACGGCATGAACCTCACGGGGATCCAGAGCTACACCCAGAAGGTGGTCCTGGGCCTGGTCATCCTGGGCGCGGTGCTCCTGGACATCCTCAAGCGCCGTGGCTGGGAGATCTTCCGGAAGTCCGCGTAGGACGGCGGCGGGACCGGCGTGCTTCAGGGCTGTTCGTTCCGCCCCCGCTTCGGCCGCGCGCCGGCCATCGGCCCGATGTACGAGGTGGCCGCGACCACGTCGTCGTACCACTTCCTGTTGGCGCGCGTCCGGTTGCTGCGGATGTGCAGGCCGATCCCGAAACGGTCGATCTTGAGGGTCTCGACGTCGCGGAGCCTGAGGTTGGGGAAGTCCGCGATCAGCCTCCCGTCCACCCAGCAGGCGATGCGGCCGTCCCGCCGCCCCACGGCGTTGGCCTTGACCATGAACTCGTAGCAGTACCAGCGGCCGAGTTCCGGGACGACGTCCGGACGGCGGACGAAGTGCGGGCCGAACACGTCCCGGCCCTGCTTCCCCTGGGGCAGGACCTTCCCGGAGGGGAAGAAGTGGTCGCCGTACGCGCTGCGCTGCTCCGGGTGGTAACAGTAGACGTTCAGATGGCCCGGCGACGGGGTCGCGGCCTCGCCGCGCCAGTCCTCGAAGGCGGCCAGGAACTTGTTGCGCCCGTCGGCGGGGACGCCGGGCGTCGCGCGCCCCCCGGGGCTGTAGTGGGCGGAAATATCCGCGCCGTTGTGGCTGGACCCGATCTGGTCGAATCCGCCCTCGAACCTGGAGTAGCAGCGCAGGAAGAGGACGTCGCGCTCGACCTTGAGCTGTTTGGCCGCGCAGTTGCTCAGCTCCGCCTCCTGCTGGGGCACGGTGAACTCCAGGGACCTCCGGCCGCCGTGGACGTTCGCGGCCTCCTCCGCCATCCGGATGCAGGAGTCCTGGAAGACGTGGTCCCACTTCCCGCGCAGGTTCCCCGACTCGAAATCGTCATGAAAGACGACCGCGGAGTCCCTGTCGATTCCCGCGTCCCCGGGGTACTTCGCGGCGATGCCGCGGTCTCCCTCCGGCAGGGGCGCCGGCGGCGCCTCGGGGGCCCCCTGGCCGCGCGCGTCCCAGGCCCCCACCGCCAGGAGCATCATCCATCCGCAGACGCGCATGGCCGGCCTCCTACTCGCCGACCTCGATGACGAACTTCTGCTCCGCCGCGCCCACCCGTTCGGTGCCGGTCGAGACGACCTTCTCGTTCCCCCACTTGAGGTTGGGCTCGTCCAGCTTCCTCGCCTCCCGGTCGATGGCGGCGGCCACGACCACCTCGGCCTTCCCCGCCGCGTCCGGCGTCCCGGAGAGGGCCCCGGAGGCCGGATCGATCTTGAGCCACTTCGGCCCGCGCTCCAGCGCGAACACGGGTCTCTCGATCTCCCAGAAGCTCGCCGCATCGCCGCCCTTCGTCTGGCGCGTCTTCAGGTCGCCGAGGGAACGGTTGGCCAGGACCTGGGCGCGGTACTCCACCCCGACCTTCGCCGCGGTCACCGGCCTGCTGAAGATGACCGGCCGGGGGGCGGAGGCGTAATCGGAAGGCCCGCTCCGCCTCCCCTTTTCGTCCACGGCGACCACGCGGTAGTAGGCCTTGTTGGCGCCGGGCAGGTCGACGGCGGGGCCGACCACCGCGAGCTCCGCGGCCGCCGTCTCGGCGATGAAGTTCGCCGGGAATCTCGACGGGAGATCCTTGCATATCCCCGCGTTGACGGCATACGGCTCGTCGCTGGCGGAGAATCCCTTCTCGTCGCTCCCGTAGACGCGGTACTTCGCCGGCTTCCGGCCGACGGGATTGGCCTTCCAGCGGAGCGTCCAGACGCCCCGGGCCGCGTCGCCGTCGAGCGTCACTTCCAGGGGATGGGCCGGCCCCCGCGGGGTAAAGCTCCACGTCCTGCTCCACGCCCCCCACACTCCCTTTCCGTCCTTGGCCCGGACCCGCCAGTAATACTTCCTGTCGGGCGTCAGCAGGCCGGGGGCGGACAGGGCATATCGGGCCTTGCCCTTGTCGGCGGTGCGGGAGACGAGCTTGGTGAAGTCCATCGAGAGCGGCCAGCGCAGGTCCGGCCGGTCCGAGAGCTCGAAGTGATAGTCGGCGATCGGGTCGCCGTCGGCGTCCTTGGACGGATTCCACTGGAAGGCGACCGCGGTTCCGTCCGCCTCTCCTCCATCCGGAGGATAAACCGCCGAGGGCGGGGCGTCCGGGGGCTTCGATGCCGACCGCTCCACCCATTCGTGCGTGATGCGCACCTTCCGTTCCCCCGAGGACCTGTCCGTGTAGAGGAAGGGGTTCACGCCCACGGCCATTTCCGGGAGGGCCAGGAACGCCATCTGCACGTCGTTGACGATGCCCAGGCGCCTGAGCCGGGCCGCCCCGGACAGCCGGCACCGGAGCCGGTATTCGTAGCGCGCCGGCCCGCCGGGCGTGAAGAATCCGTCCAGGCCGTCCTTCACGTCCTGCCACGACTTTCCGTCCGCGGAAAAGGAGAACTTCGCCTCCGTGCCTTCGGCTTCCAGTTTCCCGCCGACGAAAACGTACGGACTGCGCATCGTCCAGACGACCGTGCCCGTCCCGCCTCCCTCGGCGGCCAGGCCGTCCGGGCCCGCCGAGACGTTCTCCACGCCCGAGGCTCCCTTGCGCCAGGCCTCCTTCGAGAAATCCGGGCGGTACTCCCACAGGCCGTTGCACACCGTGTCCGGATAGATGGGCTTCATGCCGCCGTGATACTTGACCGGATTGAGGTGTCCCCAGCGCCAGGTGACGGCCTCCCCCGGACGCAGGGTCATGTCCATGGCGGTGTCGCCTTTGCAGTTGCGCTCCCCGACGACATCGCCTTCGTAGACGTAGAGGGAAGCCGCCTGCTCGTCGGCCCGGCGCGAGTCGGGGAAGAGGATCCCCTGGTTGTGGGTGCGCTTGACGAGGTCGTGGTCGCGCACGATGTCCTGCTCCCCGGCGACGGTCTCGTTGTCCCGCAGGAGGTAGACGGCGTGCGTGTCGCCGTCGAAGAAGTGCCACCGGCCGTCGTAGAAGGCCTGCGAGATGCAGTGTCCCACGGCCCGGGCGGGGGCCGCCTTGAGGCCCGCCTTGCGCCAGAGGCCGGCCATGCAGATGGAGTCGTTCCCGCAGGTGTTGTATCCGTAGACGTTGAAGACCTTCACGGGGTCGCCGAGCTCGTTGTTGTCCCCGCCGAAGTGGTAGCGGTGGCGGATCTCCTGGAACCACAGGGCGAAGGCCTTCTCCCGGTCGCTCATGCCCGGCGCCACGGCCGCCGCCACGATCTCGGCCAGGCTCCGGAAGTCGTTCCGCCCGTTGGAGAGCCAGGGATTGACCGCGTCGGTCTCCCCGGCGTTCTCCATCCGCACGGACCGGTTGGATTCCCAGGTCTGTTCGCAGACCCCCTCGCGCGACATCCCGCAGCCCATCGGGGTGCGGCAGTTCCGGCCGTCCATCGTGCCGCCCTGCGTGACGGCGTACTTGTGCTCCCCCCGGGTGATCTCCTCGACGTGCCGCTTCGGCGCGTCCGTGGGGTGCGTGTTCGACGCCCACGGCTCCAGCCCGCCGCCGCCCTGGATCCCCGCGATAAGAAGCGCCGCGAGAAGACTCACTTTCCCACCTCCTTCGCCCCCCGCCGCCCGCCGGACATCGGCCCGATATAGGAGGCGGCCGCGACCACGTCGTCGTACCAGATCCTGTTCGTGCGCACTTTGTTGGGATTGATGTACCCCCCGACGCTGAAATAATCGATCTTCAGGGTCTCGATGTCGCGCGCGACGAGGTCGCGCTGCCGGCGGAAGATGT
>CAYNDR010000124.1:0-5010 GCA_964395295.1 uncultured Planctomycetales bacterium | reverse complement strand
CCGGCGAAATCCTGGCGATGGTTTCTTACCCCACTTACGAAAACAACCGCCTGGCGCGCTTCATCCCGGCGTATTATTATGAGCAATTGTCGCAAGACCCACGCGTCCCGTTGCTCAACCACGCTGTCGGCGATGAGCTTCCCGTCCAGCCAGCAGGAGATGCGGCCGTCGCGCCGGCCCGCCGTGTTCGCCTTGACCATGAACTCGAAGCAGTGCCAGCGGTCGAGTTCGGGGACGACGTCGGGGCGGGAGACGAAGTCCTTTCCGAAGTCGCCCGGCTTCGACGTGTTGGGCAAGACCGTGCCGGTGGGGAAGAGTATGTCGCCGTACTCGTCTCGCTGTTCCGGGTGGTAGACGTAGGCCATCAGATGGCCCGGCGATGGCGCCTTGCTGTGCAGGGTGCTCTCGTAGTTGACCAGGAACTTGTTGCGCCCGTCGGCGCGCCGCCCGGGAGTCGAGCGCCCGTCCACGTGGTAGTGGGCGGAGATCGAGCCGCCGTTGTGGAAGGAGCCCGCGCCGGCCACGTCGAGCCCTTTCTCGTACTTGGTGTAGAATCGCAGGAACAGGGTTTCGCGCTCCTCCTTGGGATGCTTCATCACGCCGTTGCCGACCGCGTCCGGCCGCTGGGGAAAGGTGAGTTCCAGGGCCCTCTTTCCGCTGTTCACGTTCCCGGGCTCTTCCGCCAGGCGCAGGGTCGTCTCATGGAAGACGACGTCCCATTTCCCCCGCAGGTTCCCCGACTCGAAATCGTCGCGGAAGACGACGGCGGGGTCCCGCTCGATCCCGGCGTCCCCGGGGTACTTCGAGGCGAGGCCGCGGTCGCCCTCCGGAGGGGCAATCGGCCCGACCTGCGGGGGTCCGCCGCCCGGCCCGAGGAGGATCCCGAGCCACAGGATCGCGGCCGCCCCGGAACCGCGGACCCTGCCGCCGCTCCCGCTCACCGGTCCTCCCCCCGGCCCGGCCGGAGGCCCCGCCCGTGCCTGTAGAGGAAGACCCTGGAGGACTCGCTGTCGCACGCGAGGAACATGACCACGCCGAGCTCGCCGATCGCCGCCGCGGCGGCACAGCTCCGCGGGGAGGTCCGCATCAGGGGCGCCGGCGGGGGATCGAGGCGAGTCCAGCGATCCTGAAGGACGTCGTACTCGTAGAAGCACCCCCCTTCCCTGCGGGAGAACAGCAGGACCCTCCCGCTGGAGGGATCGGCCACGGCCGCGCCTTCCGTCTCCCCCAGGCTGACCGGCGCGTCGGACACCTTCGCGATCTGCCCCGAGGCGTCCAGCCGGTAGATGCTCTTCCCGTAATTCCCGTCGCCCAGGATCATGACCTTGTGGACCGGGTCGTGCTCGGCCCAGTTGTGGAACGAGCGCAGATCGAGGTTGGCGGCCAGGTTCTTCCACGCCCCGGACTTGAGCGAGTGCAGCCAGACGTCTCCCGATCCCGCCAGGACGAGCCCGTTCATCTCGGGGAAGTATTCCAGGGCCCCGATGTTGGTCGTCCCGCGCGGCAGGACGGGCAGGGGGGTCCACGACCCTCCGGCGAGGTCGTACTCGTGGATGACGCTCGAATCGTATCCCCTGAAGTAGAGCTTCCGGCCCCGCGGATCGAACGCGAGATGGTCGTACGCGTGCCCCAGGCCGCTCGGCGGATCCTTCAACGGCACGGGGTGCCAGGCGTTCGTCCTCAGGTCATACAGCACGTGCCGGGTCCCGTCCGGGCGCGAGAAGCCGAGGGCGTGGACCTGGCGCCCCAGGAGGTCCCACTTGGCCTCCTGCGCGAACATGAGGATGTGCTCGCCCTGGCCCGCGTCGAGCAGGGCGCGTCCGAATCCCTTCGTCCTGAGTTCCGCCCAGGTCCCGGGCCTCATCCGGCCCGCGACGGCCTCGAGCGTGGGCGGGCTCAGGGAAGGCATCAGGGCGATCCCGGCGGCCGCCACGGCGTGATGCCCCCGGGTCACCTCCGCCGTCCTCCCGTCGGAGCGGCGTTTGAGCTGGACGCGCCCCTCCTCCACCTCCAGGCGGGTCGAGTTCCCCTTCCCGTCCACGATGACCCGGAGGCTCGTCCCCAGCACCGTCGCCTCTCCCTGGGGCGTGAGGATGACCATGGGCTCGCCCCTGGGCTGGGGGCTCACCTCCGCCTCGAGGGTCCCCTCCGCCAGGAGGACCCTCTTTCCCCCCCGCGATTGGAGGTCGCGGATCGTCGTGGCCGGCCACACCGTCACCGTGGTCCCGTCCGGGTATCTGAGGACCGCGCGGCTGTTCGCCCCCGGGACTTTCAGATCCTGCCCCGCAAGAACCTGCTGGGCGGACTGGGCTTCCGTCTCCTGCCCGTCGCGGCTCACGAGGACCCGGCCTTCCACGCGCTCCAGCCGGGCGACCGCGGCGAGGGTGATCCCCCCTTCTCTTTTCACCGGAGGCGGAGGAGGGTCTTCGGGCCCCGGAACTCCCGGCGCCTCGACCTCGGGGGGGCGGGGAGGCGGCGGCATCCCGGGAGGACTCGTCACCTCCCGGTCTCCCTGGCCTCGCGCGTCCGGCGGGGACGGGGGAGGCGGCGGCGGGGGCGTATGGGCGGTTGCGGGCGGTCCTTCCGGCCGCGCCTCGCCTCCACCCCGGCGGTCCCCGGGGACCGGACCGGCACCCTTCGATTCATCCGGAAGGGGCCCGCCGCGCGGAGACGGCCGGACGCCGAAGAAGATCATGATCCCCGCGAGCACACCGGCCGCGGCCAGGCCGCCCAGCCAATACCCCCGCGTCCTTCGGGGTTCCGCGCGCCTGATCCGCGGGCGCGCGGCCGCGTTCCCGAGCACGGTGCGCAGGCCGAAGTCCTGCTCGGAGAGCTCCACGAACCGCCGGCAGGCCTCGGGATCCTGGCGGAGACGCTCCTGGAGCCGGGCGAGCTGACCGGGCGCGAGATCGTCGATCAGGTAGCCCACGATCAGGCGGTCCAGGTCGCCGCGGGGCTCCGTCATCGGCCCTCCCGGCCCAGGAGCAGGTGGTTCTGGAAACACTCGATGAGGGCCAGCCGCGAGCGCGCGAGGACGCCATACACGCTCTTGACGGTCCGGCCGATCCTCCGGGAGATCTCTTCACAGCTCAGGTCCTCCCAGTACCGCGCCGTGACCACGGCGCGGGCGTCGCCGCGCAGTTTCTCGACGCACCGGGACATGACCTCGCGGCGATGGTCCGACGCCGCCCGTTCGCGGGCCTCCGCGGCGACCGCGGCCCCGATCCGCTCCACCACCTCCTCGTCGAGGAGCGCGTGCCGGCGGCCGAAGCGCCGGAGGGCCTCCAGCGAGCGGCGCCGCGTGACCTCCTTCAGCCACGGCACCGCGCCGGGACCGGAGGGGATCTCGTCCCAATGGTCGACCACCACCAGGGACACCTCCTGGAAGATGTCGTCGGTCAGCGAGAAATCGCCGGTGATGGCGTAGGCATAGGTCTGGATCATGCGGCGGTGCTGGCCGAGGAGCGTGACCACGGCGATGCGGATCTGGCGGCTGTCTTCGCGGTCCACGGCAATCCTTTCGGGGAGGGTTTTCGAGCCCCCGATCCTAGGCGTCCCGCAACCGATATTACCCGGGAAATCCTGAAATTGCCCGCGCGCCGCGTCGCCGGCCGGGCACGCGGCATGACCGGCTCGACAACACGGCCTGGAGGAAGGTCGTGCGGAGGGCGGGGATCAAGGAGTCCTCGCAGATCACGGCGACCATGCCGGCCATGATGCCGGCAGTCCTCAAGGCGCCAGGACGGACCGGCGGAACCGGCGCACCGCCAGGGCGTAGGCGCCGAACAGGAGCGCCAGGGTCGGGATCCCGAAGGCGACCAGGGCCAAAAGGCTCCCGCCCGTCGCGTCGCCCAGGGCCATCAGGCTCCCGCCCGCCGAGGCGCCCAGGAACGCGGCGAGGGGGACCGCGAACAGGATCCCCAGCGCCACCGCCCTCGCGGCGCTCCGGCATTCCAGGGACAGGACGATCGTGAACAGGACGCCCGACACCAATCCCACGGCCAGCCCGCACAGGCCCGCCCCGGCCCTGAGGACCGCCCCGAACGTGGCGAACTCGGCCGCGATGACGACGCCCGCGTAGGCGAGAGGGGCCACCATCAGATAGGCCCCGCGGAGGCACGTCCCCGCCAGCTTGGAGCGCACGATGTCCTCGGGCTCCACGTTCGCGGCCAGCAGGACCTCGAACGTCCCGTTCCGCCGGTCGTTCATCACGGAGACCGCGGCGGCCACGACGGCCGCCAGCAGGGCCGCCGCGAGGCCGCCCAAGACGAGGAACACGGCATGCACCTTCCAGTAGTCCCCCATCCTTCCCCACTTCCAGTGGAAGGCGCCCAGCAGGGCCGCGAAGAAAAGGACCTGCGCGAGCCATACCATCCGGAAATCCACGTCCCGCTCCAGGGAGCACTCGTGGCGCATCAGGGGGTGACGCACGGGCAGGAGGGGCCGGAAGGCCGCGTTCAGGAGCCGGGCCGACGCCGCCCGGCGCACGCGCCTCTTCAGGACCTTCCATAAGCCCTCCCTCCCGGCCCGCCCCTTCTGCCACAAGTGGAGCCGCGCCAGGAAGGCCCCCCCCGCCCCGCACAGCAGGACGAGCACCGCCAGCCCCTTCCCCAGGACCCCGAGGGAGGCCCCGAAGTCCGTCGAGACGCCCGACAGCTCCCGGTTCAAGACGACGAAAGGATCGAAGAAGTCGATGAACGCCCCCGCCGCCGCCGCGGCGGGCGCCACGGCGGCCGGGCGGATGCCGAGTTCGTGCAGGATCCACGGCCCCGCGGCGCGTCCGATGTGGGGGGCCGCCAGGAAGCCGAACACCGAGGCCCACGCGACCAGCATCAAGGAGGACGACTTCGAGAACCAGGGCGCGAAGGCCGCGCACACCCCGCCCACCGCCGCCACGTGGCCCACCAGGAGGACCTGCGCGGAAAAGATCTCCCCCAGCGCAATGCCCCCGAGGGGAAGCATGAAGAGGAACACGGGCAACCCTGCCGCCAGCAGCGCCAGGATCCCGCC
>CAYNDR010000123.1:0-16677 GCA_964395295.1 uncultured Planctomycetales bacterium | reverse complement strand
TCTTGAAGAGATCACGGATGTCATCGTCGGAGGCGGTCCGGCCCTGCCGCCGGAGATCGGCTACGATATCCGCCCGCACCTTGGGGCCGTCCTGGGCACCATCCACGATCTGGGCCGCCAGGATGCGCAGGAGACCGTCCAGGGACTCCCGGAAGGAGGGCAGGAACAAAAACACGCCCGCGGGCGGCGGATCGGCCTTCATCCCGTACGCCCGGAGCCTCTCCATCACCCTTCGGTAGGCCCCCTGCTCAGAAAGTCCTCCCCCCCGGCCGGCCGCCCGATCGAGCACCGCCTCGGTAAACGTGGCGTTGTTCCCCAGGACCATGCCGTCCGCCAGCGCCGCATAGCAGGGCTGGAACACGTTGTTGAGGGGGACCGGCCCCCACAAGATGCCCCCGGGCCAGCGCCAGGTCATCATCTCCACGTCGCCCACCCGAAGGCGCTGGGCCTCGGCTTTGCTTTCGGGCGGCAGGCATTTCCGGATCACCGAGGTCATGGCCTCGACCGCCCCATGGGGGTCCTTGGACGGGATGACCAGCGCCACGGAGGGGTAAAGCCGTCCCTCCCGCTCCTCGCTCCCCAGGAGCACTCCCATGCCGGGCTCCGTGAGCGGGAGGAAGCTCGATGCGAATCCCGCGTCCTCCAGCATCTTGACGGCCTCCCGGAAATCCCTCGATGTCCCCGCAGCCGCCCGCGCCTTGAGCCACGGGAAGACCTCTCGCGCCCCCGCGCTCCACAGGAGGAATCCCGAGGCATAGGCGGGCGACAGCCCCGCGAACTCCGCCGGGGGCGGCTCGGCCCGCGCCGGCCCGGCGCCGTCGAGGGCCGCGTCGACGAAGACGGCCTGGCCGGCGATGTCCGCCGTCACCTCCGCGGCTCGGACCGACTCGATGCCCGCGAACGGGAAGAGGCCGTTCTCCCCGACCTGGCGGCGCAGGTCCGTGAGGGCCCGCGAACCTTCGAATCCCACGCGGAGCGCCACGGGGCGCTCCGGGGCCGAGCGGCCTCCGCGGGCCTTCAGGGCCTCGGCCAGGAACGCGCGGTCGTTGCTGGCCACGGCCACGCTCCCCCGGATCGACACGAACAGGTCCGTGCCCCCCTGCCGGACCTTCAGGCACGAGTAGCCGGAGACCCTCTCGGTGGGCAGGACCCAGCCGGCGAAGGGGACCAGGAGGAAATCGCCCAGGCGCAGGCGCGTGGCGGCGCACCAGGGCGTCTTCTTCCACGTGTCTCCCACGCGGAGCGCCAGGAGCGCGTCCCGGCCCGCGGCTCGGAAGAGCAGGTCCGTGGAGTAGGTCCGCGACTTGCGCGCATCTTCAAGGTCGTCGAGAAGGGGAAGCCCCGCATCCTTGAGCGCGCCGTTGATCATCCGCCGGAGGGCCGGATCCCGGAGGACCTTCCGTTCGACGGCTCGCCAGGCGGCCGTGCCCCGGATCCGTCCCCAGTGTCCCTCCAGCCCCCGAACCCGGAGGACCACGTTCGCCCCTGAGGGCGTAAAGAGGCCGGCGTCCCCCTCGGCCGAGGAGTACTGGAGGGCGCGCGCCACGCCGTACAGGACGGCCAAGGCCACGAGCAACGCGGGCAATCCCAAGGCCAGGCGGAGCCACCAGGGCCGCCTCAAGAACCATCTCCAGGGATTCATGCGCTCCACCCTGCCCGTTGCCTCAGACCGTCCGCCGGATCGTCATTTTAACGACGATGACCGCCGTCCGTATAGGGGTTGACAACGCGGCGGGGATTTGGACATTGGTCCTCGGTTCCATCGTTCAACGCCCGTTTGACCCATGGCCGACCGCGAAACGGAACTGATGCTCCGCGTCAAGGCGGGCGACCGCGCCGCCTTCGAGGAAATCTATGGCCTCTACCGGAAGCCGCTGGCGACCTTCCTCTACCGGCTCTGCTGGAACCGGGCGCTGGTGGATGACCTCCTCCAGGAGGCCTTCCTCAGGCTCTGGCGCGCGGCCCCGGATTACGAGCCCTCGGCCAAGGTCTCCACCTACGTCTTCAAGATCGCCCACAACCTCTTCCTCAACGAGGCGGCCCGCCGCCGCGCGAAGGCCCTGGAGGACGCCGAACCCGAGACGCGGGACGACCCGGCCTCGGACCTCCATCGCCGCGAGGTCCAGGACGCCGTCCGGAAGGCGGTCGAGGCGCTCCCCGAGGGCGAGCGCGAGTGCCTGACGCTCTCCGAGTTCCACGGCTTCAAGTACTCCGAGATCGGCGAAATCCTGGGCATTCCCCTGGGAACGGTGAAATCCCGCATGTTCAGCGCCGTCCAGCACCTGCGCGAGGCGCTCAAGGGGCTGGAACCCCGGCCTTGATGCGTCGTGATATTTACGGTAGCATCAAGGAAGAGTCGAGGTCATCCATCCAGGGAGGTCGTTATGAAGAAGACCCTGGCCGCCTTCGCGGTCCTGGCCGTCCTGCCCATGGCCGCCTCTGCCGACGTGTCGAAGGAGGACATCAAGAAGCTCGCCGCCGCGGGCATCTCGGAAGACGTGATCCTGACCTACATCCGCGCCAACGGACCCGCGCCGAGGATGTCCGCCGACGACCTGGTGGAGCTCAAGAAAGCGGGGGTGGGCGACAAGGTCCTGGCGGCGCTCGCCGGCGGATCGGCCCCCGCCCGGCCCGTGGAATCCGAAAGAAGGACCGAGGTCGTGGAACGGAACGTCACCGTGCCTTCAACAACCTACGTGTATGAGGCGACGCCCCCGGCCTACTACTACGGGACGAGCCTGTACAGCGCCGGGTGGCCCCATTACTACTCCACCTGGCCGGCCTATTATTACCCGAGGTACTGCTATTATCCCCGCACCTACCTTTTTCTTTCGGCCGGGATCTACACCAGCCACCCCTCCCACCGCTCCTATTCCGCCCCGCGGTCCTATTCCTCGATCCGCGTGGGGACGAAGGCCCGCTGGTAGGCGGCTCACTCCCAGATCGACCTGAGTTCGAAGACCTCGACCGACGCGAGCTTCGCCTCCCCGCCCTCGCTCCAGGCCTGGACCGCCTCGACCTTCCCGGAGGCGCGGAACGGCGCCGTGAGGCAGACCCGGCCCTCGTTGCCGAAGACCTCGATCGACGACCGATCCACGAGGACCTGCATCCGGATCTTCCCGCCCGCGGGCTTGAGCGGCATCCCCTCCAGGGCCTGCCTGCCCGTATCGTAGGTCACCCGCCGGCCCCCGACCGCAAGCCCCACGGCCCTCGCCGGCCCCGGCTCGAATTCCGCGCGGATGTCGAGGAGCGCGCTTGAAACCGCCACATCCAGGGGAGCGCCCGGCTTGAGCGCCTCGCCGGCCCGCGCATGCCTTTTCGCGTGGAGCTTCTCGATCTCCTTGACGGGCCGGGCGCACATCCGGATCCCGTCCTCGGTCGTCCGCAGAGTCAGTTCGCACGGGAAGGTCATCATCTGGTTGAAGGGCATGCCCTCCATGTCGATCTGGCCCCAGCCCACCTGGATGCGCCGGCCCTCCGGGGCGTCGTTGTACGCCTGCGAGGCGTAGAACTTCCCCCAATGCAGCTGGTGCTTCCCGTCGTGCTCGGGCGTGAAGGTCCCGCCGTCGAACCGCCCCACCACGTACTTCGCGTCGGCGGCGAAGACGACCCAGCGGGTGTTCTTCGCGTCGCCATCCACGGGCAGGCCGAAGATCTCGGGGCATTCGAAGAATCCCTCGATCCGACTGCGGGAGGTCCACGCCTTGAGGTCGGGGGAGGAGTAGAAGGCAACCCACTTCTTCCCCTCGGCCTCGTCGTAGAGCGCCATGACCCAGTGCTTCCCGGGGGCATACCAGAAGACCTTCGGGTCCCGCCCCTTGTGCTTGACGACCGGATTGCCCTCGTAGTACGTGAAGGTCCGCCCGCGGTCGTTGCTGAAGGCGATGCACTCGCCGCAGCCCGTGTCGGTGAAGGCCGCCACGATGGCCTTCTCCTTCCCCGCCTGGAAACCGGCGGTGTTGTTCCAGTCCACCGCGGCACTGCCGCTGAAGCAGTGTTCCCGGGCCTGGGTCCAGGGATAAAGCGCGATCGGCAGTTCCTCCCAATGCACCAGGTCCTTGCTGACCGCGTGGCCCCAGTGCATGTTGTCCCACTTCCAGCCGTACGGGTTGTGCTGATAGTAGAGGTGCCACTCGCCGTCGTAATGCACCATCCCGTTCGGGTCGTTGCACCAGCCGCGTTTCTGGGTGAAGTGGAACTGCGGGCGCAGAGGCTCGCGGTACAGGTCGCCGGCGCCCTTGAGGGCATCCCTCGTCTCCACCGCATCAAGCCCCGGGGCCCCGGCGCCCTTGACCCTCAGCACCGCCTTCCGGCCCTTGAAGGGGCGGACGTCCATCGTGGCCCAGTAGTCCGGCTCGCCGGGCGCGAGTTCGACGTTGGAGGAGCGGACCGTCCTCCCGTCGACGGACAATTCCATCCGCACCTTCTTCGCGCCGTTCTTGATGGGAAGGTTCAGGAACGCCTTGTCCAGGAGGATTTCCCTCTCGCTCGGCCCCTTCGCCTGGGGCGCGGCCTTCCTCCGGTCGCCCTGCACGATGTGGTCGACATTGATATGCCCCCAGCCGCCGGTCCTCCGGTCCACGATCCGGATCACGGCCTCCTTTCCGGCGAACTCCCCCACCTCCCAGGAGGCCCACTCCAGCGCCTCGCTTCCGCCCGGCTCCGTGTTCGGCCCCGCGGCGGTGCGGACGGCCTTCCCCCCCAGGAGCAGGTCCATGCACGTCTCGCCCTCGTACCCGCCGCCGCCGATCAGGAAGTTGATGAATTTCCGTCGGATCGTGAAGGGCGGGGAGGTGAGCGTCCCGGTCGTCCCGTCGCCGTTGAAGAAGCTGTTGACGAGGCCCTTGCCCTGGAAGCCGCTCACCGGCATCTGGTTGGGGAGCGTCCCGCGGGCGGGATGGGGGCCGAAGGCCTCTCCGGCGGCCTTCCATTCCCCGTAGGTCTCGCCCTCGAAGTCCGCGATGAGGAGGTCGTCCCCCGCCTGCAGAGACATCGCCGCCAGGAGGCATCCCAAGGCCGTCTTCATGGCATCACTCCTTCTTCTCCCCCCGGACAGGGGTTTCCCGGAACGGCTCGCCGGCCCGGGACGACGCAAGGGCCGCCGGGCGCAGGCGCCCCGGCCCCTGCCCCGCCCCCTACTACACTACCCGGGCCTTTCAAGTTGGCAACATTTCCATTGACATTGCCGGCAAGTTGTTATATCAACATGGTTTTCCTCGCAAGCCCACGCACGCCGAGATCTTCGACGGCCTCCATGCCGCCATCCGGCGCGGCGAGTTCCGGGAGGGCCAGCGGGTGCCCTCCGAGAACGAGCTGGCGGCGCGCACCGGGGCGTCCCGCCCCACCGTGGCCCGGGCCCTCCGCGACCTCGAACGGATGGGGTTCGTGGAGCGGCGCGTGGGCTCCGGGACGTTCGTCCGCCGGAGCGAGGCGCCCGCGGGCAGTCCGTTCGGGCTCCTCATCCCCGGCCTCGGGCCCACCGAGATCTTCGAGCCCGTCTGCGGCGAGATCGCCCGGGAACTGCACCGCCGCGGGCACGCCCTCCTCTGGGGCGACGCCGCCGGGGCCGGGAGCCCGGACCAGGGCGTCGAGGAGCTCTGCCGGCACTACGCGGAACGCCGCGTGGCGGGCGTCTTCTTCGCCCCCGTGGAGCTGAAGGCAGGCAAGGACGAGATCAACCGGAACGCCGCGGCCCGGCTGGCCGCGGCCGGGATCGCCCTCGTGCTCCTCGACCGGGACCTGGTCCCCTATCCCGGCCGGAGCCGCCTCGACCTCGTGGCGATCGACAGCCGCCGCGGGGGCGCCGTCCTGGCCCGGCACCTCCTCGGCCTCGGGGCCCGGCGCGTCGATTTCGTCGCCCGCCCCCTCTCCGCCCCCACGGTCGACCTCCGCATCGCCGGCTACCAGGACGCGCTCCGGCAGGCGGGGATCGCGCCGCGGCGCGGGTGGATCCACACCGGGAACCCGGAGGACCCCGCCTTCCTCCGGCGCCTCATCGCCGACCGCGCCCTGGAGGCCGTGATCTGCGCCAACGACGTGAGCGCGTGCCAGCTCACGCACGGCCGGGAGCGGGCAGGCCGGCGGGTCCCGCGCGACGTGCGGGTCGCGGGATTCGACGACGTGAAATACGCCCGCCTCCTGCGCGTGCCGCTGACGACCTACCGCCAGCCCTGCGAGGAGATCGGGGCCGCGGCGGTCTCCGCGATGCTGGACCGGATCGCCCGGCCGCGCCGGCCGGCCCGGGACGTGCTGATCGAGGGCGAGCTGGTGGTGCGCCAGTCCTGCGGGGCTACTCCCCGCGGGCGATGAGGGCCGCCGCGTAGCCGGCGCCGAACCCGTTGTCGATGTTGACCACGGTGACGCCCGCCGCGCAGGAATTGAGCATGGCCAGGAGGGCCGCCAGGCCCTTGAAGCTGGCCCCGTAGCCCACGCTCGTGGGGACGGCGACGACCGGCCGGCGGACGAGCCCGCCCACCACGCTCGGGAGCGCCCCCTCCATGCCGGCCGCCACCACGAGGACGTTCGCCTCCATGACGAGCCGGCTGTGGCTGAGGAGGCGGTGGATGCCCGCCACGCCCGCGTCGTAGAGCGTCCGCACGCGGGCCCCGAGCATCTCGGCGGTCACGCGCGCCTCCTCGGCCACGGGCATGTCCGCGGTCCCGGCGGAGACCACGAGGACGTATCCCTTCCCCGCGGGCGGCCGGCCGCCCACGGTGACGCACCGCGCCGCCTCGTGCCAGCGGGCGCGGCGGTCGAGGCGCCGGACGCACCGGTAAACTTCGGGCGTGGCGAGCGTGGCCAGGAGGTCGTCGCTCCGCTTGAGGATCTCCCCCGCGATGCGCCCGATCTGCGGGAGGGTCTTCCCGCGGCAGAAGATGACCTCCGGGAATCCGCACCGGATCGCGCGGTGGTGGTCGACCTTCGCGAACTCGAGCTCCTGGAACGGCGCTCCCCTCAGCTCGCGGAGGAGCGCGTCCGCGCCCAGCCGGCCGCGGCGGTAGCGATCCAGGAGATCCTTGAGCTTCCGTTCGTCCATGGGGGCGAGATTGTATCCCCCGGGCCGCCCCTCGTCTAGGCCCGGTGCGACTTCGTGGGCACGGCGTCGAGGTCGAGGCCGCGCGCGCGGCCGGCCTGGAGGAGATGGAAGCCCAGGCCGGCGATCATCGCGGCGTTGTCCGTGCAGAAGCGCGGCGGGGGGAACCAGCACTCGATCCCCGCCGCCGAGGCCCGCGCCTTCATCTTCTCCCGCAGGCGCGCGTTGCAGGCCACCCCGCCCCCCACGGCGATCCTCGGCGCGCCCGTCCTCCCGCAGGCCTTCATCGCCTGCTCCACGAGGACGTCCACCACCGCCTCCTGGAAACCCGCGGCCACGTCGGCCCGCTCCTCCTCCGTGAGGGCCATGGGCTTCTTCGCATCCTGCCCGCGGACGCGGTAGAGGACGGACGTCTTGATCCCGCTGAAGCTGAAATCCAGCGAGTCGGGGATCGTCCTCTTGAAGGCCACGCGGCCGGGATCGCGCCCCTTCGAGACCCGGTCGATGGCCGGCCCGCCCGGGAATCCCAGGCCCAGGATCTTGGCCACCTTGTCGAAGGCCTCCCCCGCCGCGTCGTCGGTGGTGGAGCCCAGGAGGGCGTGGTCGATCTCGCTCCGGGTCAGATAGAGGCTGGTGTGGCCGCCCGAGACCACGAGGCTCACGCACGGGTAGGCCAGCTCCGGGAAGGCCAGCTTGCCCGCGTAGATGTGGCCCTGGACGTGGTCCACCCCGACGATCGGCTTCCCGGCGGCCAGCGCCAGGGACTTGGCGAACGAGACGCCCACCAGGAGCGCCCCCACGAGGCCCGGCGCGGAGGTGACGGCGACGGCGTCGATCCCGCGGGGGGTCGTCCCGGCCTCGGCCAGCGCCTTCTCGACGACCGGCAGGATCGTCTCGATGTGCGCCCGGCAGGCTATCTCCGGGACCACGCCGCCGTAAACCCGGTGGATGTCGATCTGCGACTGGACGACGCTGGAGAGGATCTCGCGCCCGTCGGCCACCACCGCGGCCGCCGTCTCGTCGCAGGAGGTCTCGATGCCGAGGAGGATCATTGCTTCTCGGCCGGCTTTTCCTTCGGGAGGACGCGCGCCTCGACCCGCGGGGGGCGCCCCTCCATCCGGGCGCGGAGCACCTCGAGCGCGGCCTCCAGCTGGGGGTCCACGAAGCCTTCCGGGCCCTTCGCGGCCTCCCCCTTGACGACCTTCTCCGCGGTCCACTTGGCCTTGAGCCGGTCGTATTCCTCCGTGGACATCTCCACGCGGTGGTCGGGCTCGATGCCGAACTCCTTCTTCCCCTCCTCGCGGTGGACGCTGACGCCGTTGGGCGTGTAGTAGCGCGCGGTGGTGATCTTCAGGCGGGACTCGTCGGGCAGGGGGAACGGCGTCTGGACGGAGCCCTTGCCGAACGTGCGGGCGCCCACGATCGCGCCGCGCCCGTGGTCCTTCATCGCCCCGGCGAAGATCTCGCAGGCGCTGGCGGTCGCCTCGTTCACCAGGACCGCCAGCGGCCAGGGCGGCAGGGTGTCCCCTTTCCCGGCCTTGCGGACCTCCTCCCCGGAGCGGCCCTTCGTCGTCACGATGACCCCGCCGTCCAGGAAGCGGTCCGCCAGCTTCACGCACTCGTCGAGGAGCCCCCCGCTGTTGAAGCGGAGGTCGATGACGAGGGCCTTCATCCCCTCGCCCTGGAGACGGCCCGCCTCCGCGTCGAACTGGTCCATCATCTCCGTGAAGTCGGTGATGCGGACGTAGCCGATCCCGCCTTCGAGCATCCGGGCCTTGACCGCCTTCATCTGGATCAGGGCGCGGGTGAGCGTCACCGCGAACAGGTCCCTTCCCTTCCGGTGGATCGTCAGCTTCACCTGCGTCCCGGGAGGCCCCTTGATCCGGTGCGTCACCTCGCGGAGGGGAAGGCCCTTGATGGACTTCCCGTCCACCTCGCGGATCTGGTCGCCGGGCAGGATGTCCTCCTTGAAGGCGGGGCTGTCCTCGATGGGGGTGACGACGTTCACGAAACCCGTGGCGGGGTCCGGCACGACCTCGATCCCCACCCCTCCGAACTTGCCGCGGAGCTGGACGTCATGGAACTCCCTCCACTCCTGGGCGGTGAAGTACTCGCAGTAGGGGTCCAGCCGCGCCACCATGCCGTCCAGGGCCGCGTCGACGATCCCGCCGGGAGCGGCGTCGCCGTAGTACCGCTTCTGGACGTGGTCGAGCGCCGCGGCGAGCTTGGCCACGGGGGCCTGCCGGTAGGGACGGCACCAGACGAACCAGCCCAGGCCGAAGCCCGCGGCCAGCATGACCACGGCCACGGAAGGCATGAACGCCAGAACCAGGGACGCCCGTCGGTCGTTCATCGCGGTCCCCCAACAGATCGGGACGATTATACCACGATGGGGTATAATACTCTCGACCCCTGCAGGAGATCACCACCATGCAAGAGACCGTGCGGAGAGAGAAGGAGCGGGTGACGGACTTCCTCAAGCTGATCGAGGAGATCCGGGCGATGAAGACGCGGCTCCACACGCTGGACGTCCAGCGCCTGGAGGAACAGCACCGCGTGGCCCTGGAGGCGGCGATCAAGAACCTGGAGCGCCGGGCCAAGGGGGCCGGGCCGGAGGAGCTCCAGAAGATGCAGCTCGAGGCGCGCCGGGTCGTGGACGCGGACCTCGACCGCTCCCGGGAGATCATGTCCTCCAAGTTCCAGAAGCTGGACGCGGGGCTCCTGGGCCTCCAGAACCTGCTCCAGAACCTGGGCCCCCTGAAGGAGATCGAGGACCGCCTGCGCGCCCAGGAGGAGGGCCTCAAGAAGATCGATGAGGAGCTGAACGTCAGGAAGAAGGTGCTCGCGCACGAGATGGAGGACCTGGACCGCGAAAGGAAACTGCTCCAGGCGGCCGAGGAGGCCCTGGGGCGCAAGACGCGCGAGGCGGACGAGAAGCTCGCGAACCTCGACGTGGTCAGGCGCGCCGGGGAGCTGGACCATCTCAAGGAGGACCTGGACGGGAAACTGAAGGCCTACGAGGAGCAGATGGCGCTCCTGACGAGGGAGCGCGAGGAGCTCAACAGGGACTTCGAGAAGCAGGGGGAGAAGAAGGCCGAAATCGACAAGGAGACGGAGGACCTCCAGCGGGACCGCAAGAAGTTCCAGGAGGAGAAGGAGAAGCTGGCCGAGACCGTGGCCCGCGAGATGGCCGCCACGTTCGAGGCGTTCGTCCGGGACATGCTCCGCCCGCAGGGATAGCCGGCGCCGCCCCCGTCACAGTCACCCCGGCCGCCACCAGGACGCGCCCCGCGCCTTCGGGATCCAGCGCGAGGCATTGGCCGTCCCGACGGGCTTGAGCCAGCGCGTCAGTTCGTCCGCCAGCGCCTTGGCGGTGGAATGGCGCTGACGGGGATTCTTCTCGAGGGCCTTCAGGCAGATCGGCTCGAGGCTCCTGTAGACGGGGTTGTTCGCCAGCGCCTTCACGTGCGCGGACGGCGGGACCACCGGTTCGTCCACGACCTTCATCAGCACGTCCATCGGCGTCTCGCCGCGGAAGGGCGTGCGGCCCGCCATGGCCTCGTAGAGCATGACGCCCAGGGACCAGACGTCCGTCCGCCCGTCGACCTTCCGGTTCGCGCGCGCCTGCTCCGGGCTCATGTAGGAGGGCGTCCCCATGATCATGCCCAGCGAGGTGAGCGAACTCTTGATGTCCGCCCCCAGCCCCTTGGCCAGCCCGAAGTCCGTGACGGAGGCCTGGCCCTTCGCGTCCACCAGGACGTTCACGGGCTTGAGGTCGCGGTGCAGGACCCCGTGCTCGTGCGCGTGATGGACCGCCAGCGCCACGTCGCGGATCACGTGCACCTGCTGGCGGACCGTGACGGACCCCCGCCGGCGCCACGCGGAGAAGGGCTGGCCGTCCACGAACTCCATGGCGATGTAGCGCTTCCCCTCCAGGACGCCCGCCTCGTAGATCCCCACGATGCCGGGATGCTTGGGCAGGCGGGCGGCCAGCTGGGCCTCGCGGATGAACCGCTCCTCCTCCATCCGCTTTTCCTCGGGATCGTAGTGGTGCTCCGCGAGCATGAGCTTGATCGCCACCACGCGGTCGAGCTGGGTGTCCCGGGCCTGGTAGACCACGCCCATGGCCCCGCGGCCCAGCTCGCGGAGGATCTCGTACTTGCCGAAGGCCGGCAGGGTGGCGACCGCCTGCACCTTCTGCGTGGGAACCTCCGCCTCGGCGATCAGGACGGGCGCCGCCTCCTCCTCCACCACCGGCATGTGCTGGGAGGCCTCCCGCAGGTCCAGGTTGGCCCGGCAGCCCGGGCACCGGTAGATCTGCGCCGGGTCGTAGCCCTCCACCGTCCAGGGCTTGAGGCAGATCCGGCAGACGAGGACCTTGCGCTTCTGGGCCGCCAGGGCCTCGCGGAGGGCCGCGGGCTTGAGGCAGCGCTTCTCGACAAGGAGGTCCCCCAGCCGCGGGATCTTCTCGTCCACCCGGTCGATCGCCTCGGCCTGGAGGTCGAGGCACTCGTTCACCCTCGCGACGGTGCACCACCCCTTGGAGACCAGGACCTCCCCCAGGAGCATGTCCTCCTCGCGGCGGACGCTGTCCTGGATGAGGCGGGTCTCCTGCTCCTCCAGAAGCTGGACCAGCTGGCGGTCGGTGAGGAACTTCTTCTCGACGAGGATGATGCCCAGCCTCCGCGGCAGTTTCCGCCCGCGGGCCACCCCCGCCGCCTGCTCGGTCAGCGCCTCCCGGAGCTGCTGCGTGGTGATGAGGCCCCGGGCCAGGGCGATGCGGCCCAGGAGCAGGTCCACCCGCCCCTGGCGCAAATGTACGCTGGGTTCCACCGTTGTCCTCGACGCCCGCGGGAAGACCGGCGCCCGATCCCGCCCCAGGCGTTCCGGGCCTCCCTCTCGGATTATGTTATTGTATACTAGCGCATAATTCCTGCGTCGGGTAAAAAAAACAGAAAACGCGGAATCCGCCGGATCGGGGAACGCCCGGCCGCCCTATCCGGCGAACGCGGACAGCCGCTCCGCGGCCTTCCGGATGTCGCCGGCGCGGTCGTCCCCGGCCTCCCGCTCAATGGCCAGGGCCCCCTTGAATCCCGCCGCCTTCAGGGCCCGGAGGAACTCGCCGACGTTCACCTGGCCCTCTCCCCACGGGACTTCGGTCCCCCAGGTCCCGGGGGCCGCCGTCTTCACGGCGTCCTTGGCGTGCACGTGGCGGATCCACTTGGCCAGGACCCGCACGGCCTCGAGGGGATTCCCCTTGTCGTAAAGGATCATGTTGGCCGGGTCGAAGTTGATCGCCAGCGCGGGGTGCTTCACCGTCTCCATGAAGTGCTTGAGCTCCTCCGCGCCCTCCTGCCCCGTCTCCATCAGGAGCTTGACGCCCTTCTTCTTCGCGGCATCCGCCAGGAGGGCCACCCGCTTCAGGAGCTTCTTGTCATACCCCTTCGCCGTGTGCTCCAGGAATCCGGCGTGCAGGGAGAGCAGTTCCACTCCCAGCTTGCCCGCCAGGCCGATCGCGCCCAGCGCGAGCTTTTTGTTCGTCTCCCAGGGCCCGTCCGGGATGATGCCCCCCGTGGCCCGGATGCTTTCCAGGGTGGTGTAGTCCTCGCTCGGGAAGTCGATCATCAGCGCGCTGATCTTCAGCCCGCTCTTGCGGACCGCGTCGAGGTAGGCCTTCCCGTTCTTCTCGAGCGCCGGCCTCGCCGCCAGGTGGACGTACCCGATGTCGAGCCCGCGGAGGACCTCGATCACCCGATCGATGTCCGACCGCAGGGACCAACTGCAGGCCGAGACCGGCCAGCCCTTGCATTTCCTCATGGCTCCTCCAGAATAATGTCCCGCCTCCCCGGCCCCGGGATCACCGGATGGGAACGGGCCGGCCGGAGCGGATGGATTCCATCTCCGCCTCCACGAGGCGGACCGAGTCGCGCGACTGCTCCAGGGTGATCACCGGAGGCACCGGCTCGCCGCGGACCGACCTGGCGAAGTGGTCGATCTGCCGGACGTAGCCGTCGCCCTCCTTGAGGGACGGGGTGAACGCCGCCCCCTGGTTCGGGCAGACCCGGAACGCCGGCTGGCGCGTGCAGTCGTAGACCACCGTGGCCCTCTCCAGCACCAGGTTGAAGCTCATCTCGAAGCCGAACGCGGGGGCCATGGCCCAGCCGCCTTCGGCCGCGACGGGCGGGCCGTCGCCGTAGTCGTAGCGGGTGACCACGTGGGCCAGGAGGCCCGAGGCGAGCCTGGAACCGAAGCTCGAGACCGCCTTCGGGAGCCCCAGGAGGTATTGCACGTAGTCGGTGTCGTGGATGTGCAGGTCGAGCGCCACGCCGCCCGAACGCTCCTCGTTCAGCAGCCAGTTGTCCTGGCTCCACAGCGGCGGCGACGCGAGCCTCCGCAGGGACGCCGCCACGATCCGGCCGTACTTCCCCTCGTCCACGATCTCCTTCGCGGCGGCGTACTCGGGCCAGAAGCGCACGCAGTGCCCGATCTGCAGGACCTTGCCGCTCTTCCGGGCCGCCGCGATCATCCGGCCGCAGTCCGCGGACGCGAGCGCCATGGGCTTCTCGCAGAGGACGTGCACCCCCGCCCCGAGCGCCTGGACCGCGGTGTCCGCGTGGACGAACGTGGGCAGGGTGATGCTCACGGCGTCGAGCTTCTCCTTCGCGAGCATCGCGCCGAGGTCCTGGTATACCCCCATGCCGGAGAAGTCCACGGCCTCCGCCCCGGCGATGTTGCCCACGGCCTTCTTCGAGTCGGCCACGATGTCGGGGTTGGCGTCGCAGACCGCCGCCACGCGCGCGTCGCCGCGGGCCTTCCAGCAGCGGCAGTGCATCCGCCCCATGAACCCGAACCCGACGATCCCGACGTTCAGCATGTCCGAAGCCCCCCGCGGTCCGAAAGCCGCCCCCCAATATACAAGCCGGCGGGGATCTGGCAAACGTCCCCCTACTTCCCCCCCTCCCCGATGCACCAGAGGTTCCTGAGCGTCCGGAAGTAGATCCGGCCGCGCGAGAGGGCCGGCGAGCCGTAGCACTCATCGCCCAGTTCGTTCTTCGCGACGACCTCGAACGCCGGCCCGGCCTTGAGCACGTGCGTCGTCCCCTTGTCGTCCGGGAAGTAGAGATGGCCTGCCGCCGCGACCGGCGAGGCGCTGTGGTGCGGGCCGAGGCGCTCCTTCCACAGGCGCTTCCCGGTCTTCGCCTCCAGACAGCCGGCGATGCCGCCGTCGGAGACGAGGAAGAAATGCGGCCCCCAGGCGATGGGGGACGGGACGTACGAAACCCCTTCCGTGTCGCGCCAGAGGACGTGCGTCTTCGTGACGTTCCCCTCCCCGTCGGGGCGGATCCCCAGGATGTGGAGCTCGGGATACCCTCCGGTGACGAAGAAGACCCCTTCCGTGAAGACCAGGCTGGCGACCATCTGGTCGGTGGGGCCGTCGACGATCCACCATGGCCTGCCGGTGTCGGGGTCGTAGGAGGCCACGCACTTGCTGCCGCTGAGGACGAGCTGTTTCCGGCCGGCGGCCTCGAAGATGACGGGGGGAGTGTAGGAGCGCATCCGGTTGGGGCGGTCGGCCCTCCAGCGCACGGCCCCGGTGGCCTTGTCCAGGGCCGCGATCCAGGCCTCGGCGTCCTGGTCGCCGTTGAAGATGACCATGTCCTTGTGGAGGACGGGCGAACTGCAGAAGCCGTGGACCGAGGAGAACGTCCCCGGCGAGGCCTTCCAGGCAGGATTCCCTTCGACGTCGAAGCAGGAGACGGAGAAATCCTTCCCGTCGAGGAAGGCGACCCAGACGAGGCGGCCGTCCGTGGCGGGGGTGGAGCTGGCGTGGCTGTTGAGTTTGTGCTTCCCGTCGAGCCTCGCGGTCAGGACCGTGCGGTCCCACAGGAGGCGGCCGTCGCGGCCGTCGAAGCAGAGCAGTTTGCGCTCCTTCCGGTCCTCGACGCAGGTGGTGACGAAGACGCGGTCGCCCCACACGATCGGGGAGGAATGGCCCTTCCCGGGGAGAGGGACCTTCCAGAGGACGTTCTCGGAGGGGCTCCAGCGGAGGGGGAACCGGGGCTCCCCGGAGGTGCCGTCGCCCCGGGGCCCGCGCCAGCCGGGCCACTCCTGGGCCCGCGCCGGCACGGCGAGGCCGAGCAGGACGGCGAGTCCCGTCGCGCGGACGTTCATGGCTCCCCTATTATACGACGAGCCGACTCGCCGGAAGGTCCGCCGGAAGAAGCGAGGTTGTTGCCTGGCGGGCCGCCGTCCCGGGGCCCGGCAGGGGCCGACCGTCTTCCGGAATCCGCGAGGGGTCCCCGCCGATCCCGGCTATATTGAGGCAAATGGCCCGGGATACGGAGACTGACGTCGTCCGCCGCCTCCTGGCCGGAGACCGGCAGGCCGTCCGCGACTTCTATGCGCTCTACGCGGACGCCCTGTACGCCTTCGCCTACTACCGCCTGGGGCGCCAGGCGTCCCTCGCCGAGGAAGCCGTCAACGAAATCTTCCACCGCGGCATCCTGGGCCTGAGGGAGTACGATCCCTCCCGCGCCGGGATCTACACCTGGCTCACGTCGCTGGGCCGCGGCATCGTCACCGAGATCCTCCGCCGGGAGCGCCGCTGGCGCCGGCACGAGCTGTCCTGGGAGCGCGCCGACCGCGCCCTCCTGGAAGCGGTCCGGGCGCTCGACCGGGAGGACATGCCCGACCGGATCCTGGAACGCGAGGAGACCCGGCAGATCGTCCGGGCCGCCCTGAGCCAGCTCCCGCCCAAGTACCAGAATCTCCTGGAGCTGAGGTACTGGAAGGGCGAGACGACCGGCGGGCTCGCCCGCCTCCTCGGGCTCACGGAGAAGGCCGTGGAGTCCCTCCTCGCCCGCGGGCGCCAGGCCTTCCAGCAGAGCCTCGAAATCCTGGCCCGGGAACTGGGCACGATGCCGAAGATGGAGGATTGATGAGCGACTCGCTGGAACGGAATGTCGAGCGGTTGATCCGGGAGGGATACGAGCCCGTGCGGCCGGATCCGCGCCCCGAGCGCGAGATCCTGGCCCGGATGCGGGACTGACAGGACGATCTCGTCGCCGGGCGGCGCCGGACCCGGCCCCTCTTTCTGGCGTTCGCGGCCGCCGCCGTCCTCGCGGCCGCGCTTATGCACGTGTGGCTCCTGCGGCCGCATAAGCCGCAGCCGCTCCAGGGCCCCATGGAGTCCTCGGCCCCTCTTCCCGTCCCGCTTCCGGAGGAGGCCCGGCCGATCCCTCCCGCCCCCGCGCCGGAGATGCCTCCGCCGCCGCCCCCGGCGCCCGAGCCCCCTGCGCTTCGACCGCCGGTGGAGCCGCCGCCCGCCCCTCCACCGCCGACGATGGAGGAGATCCCGGCGCCGCCGCCGGCCCCTCTGCCCCCGGCACCCCCTCGGGATACCAAACCCCCGAAGCGCACGCACGTCGTCGTGGCCCGTATCGAGGCCGCCGGCGGCCAGGTCCTCGTCGTCGATGAGGGCCGGCGGACCCCCGCGCGCGCCGGGATGGACCTGCTCTCCTCGCAGAACATCGAGACCGTGGGCTCGGCCCGGGCCGATGTCTCCTTCCCGGACGGCACCTCCCTCCAGATCGGCGCCGCGACCGTCGTGGCGCTCGACGAGACCGGCCGCAAGCTGGATCTCG
>CAYNDR010000122.1:0-16723 GCA_964395295.1 uncultured Planctomycetales bacterium | reverse complement strand
GGGCGGGGCGGGCCTGGGGGCCGGGGGTTGCGGGACGCCGGGCCTGGGGGACGGAGGCTTCCCTCCGTGCGGCGGAGGCTGGGGAGGAGGGGCCGGGCGGCGCGGGATATCGGGCATGGCTGTCGAGGATAGCTCGGCCTTCCGGCGGATGCAACTTTCGCGTGATCGGGCCCCCGGCCGGATCCGGCGAAAATCCTGTGTCGTTCCCATCCCGGATCGGGTAAGATGCGGGTTTCTCCTTGAGGGGCTTTTTGACGCGCGTTCTGCTCGTTCACCCCGAGTTCCGGTCGGCCTCCTTCTGGAATTACCGGGAGACCTGCAAGCTGGTCGGGGCGCGGTACCCGGCGGCCCCGCTCGGCCTCTGCACGGTGGCGGCCCTGCTCCCGCCCGATTGGGACGTGACGCTCGTGGACCGGAACGTGGACCGCTGGGACGACGGGATGCTCGACGGCGCGGACATGGTCCTGACCGGCGGGATGATGTCCCAGCAGCGCGACTGCATCGATCTCATCCGGAAGGCGCGCCGGCGCGGGAAGAGGGTCGTCGTGGGCGGGCCGGACCCGACGTCGAGCCCCCACCTCTACGCGGAGGCGAGCCACCTCGTCCTGGGCGAGGGAGAGGTGACGCTCCCGATGTTCCTCGAGGATCTCAAGTCCGGGAATCCCGGGAAGCTCTACCGGGAGGATGGCCGGAGGGCCGACGTCAAAATATCGCCGGTCCCGAGGTTCGATCTCCTGAAGCTGGAGAGGTACAACCACGTCGGCATCCAGTGGTGCCGCGGCTGTCCCTTCAACTGCGAGTTCTGCGACATCGTGGAGCTGTTCGGGAGGGTGCCTCGCGCGAAATCCCCCGACCAGATGCTCAAGGAGCTGGAGGCCCTCTTCGCCCTGGGCTACCGGGGCCACGTGGACATCGTGGACGACAACTTCATCGGGAACAAGCGGCTGGTGAAGGGATTCCTCCCCCGCCTGAGGGCCTGGCTCGAGGAGCGCGGCTGGCCCTTCGAGTTCACGACCGAGGCCTCGATCGACCTGGCTGACGACCCGGAGCTCCTGGAGCAGATGCGGGAGGCGGGATTCTTCGCCGTGTTCGTCGGCATCGAGAGCCCGGACGAGGAGACCCTCGTCGCGGCGCGGAAGCGGCAGAACGCCCGGCGGTCCATCGCGGAGAGCATCCGGCGGATCTACCGGCACGGGATGTTCGTCAACGCGGGATTCATCGTCGGCTTCGACACCGAGAGGGGGAGCGTCGCGCCGGCGATCGTCGATCTCATCGAGGACGCCGGCATCCCGGTGAACATGACGGGCCTGCTTTACGCGCTCCCGTCGACCCAGCTTACCCGGAGGCTCGCCGCCGAGGGGAGGCTCCACGAGGATTTCGACGTCGCGCCCGACGGGGCGGGGGACCAGTGCACGGCGGGGATCAACTTCGACACGCGCCGGCCGCGGGCGGAGATCCTGAGGGACTTCCTGGAGGTGGTCGAGGCGGTCTACGCGCCGGACCGCTACTTCGGCCGCGTGCTCAAGGTGGGCCGCCTGCTCGACTCCTCCCGCCGGCGGTACAAGCCGGGCCTCAAGCAGTGGCTCCGGGAGCTGAAGGGTTTCTGGCGCATGGTCCTCAAGCTGGGCCTCTCCGGCCCCACGCGCCGCCCGTTCTGGCGCGCCCTGGCCGGCTCGCTCCTGTCGAACCGCCGGTCCATCCGGTACACGAGTTCGCTCCTGGCGCTCTACGTCCACTTCGGCCCGTTCGCGAAGCACGTGGCCGGCCTGATCCGCGAGGCCCTCGAACGGGAGGCGCGGAACCCCTCGAGGGTGGCGCCTCCGCCCTCCCGCGGGGAGGACCGGGAGCCGGTCCCCGTGGCCGTGCCGGCCGGTCGCCACGCCTGACCCGGAAGGCGGGGACGAGGATGGACGAGCAGAGCGTCGAGGTCAGGAGGCTGATCGAGGACGGGAAGCGGCGCGGCTTCGTCACCTGCGAGGATCTCGACAAGGCCCTTCCGGGGGACCGGATCTCGCCCGAGGCGATCGACCGGGTCCTCCGGACGATGGACGCCCTGGGGATCGAGATGGTCGAGGCCGCGGGCGGGGAGGCCGGGCCGGCGGCGGGCCGCGAACCGGAATCGGCCGCGGGGGACGCCCCCGCCGGCGCCGCTCCGAGGACCGACGACCCGGTCCGGATGTATCTCGCGCAGATGGGGGCGATCCCGCTCCTCTCGCGGACGGACGAACTGCGCCTGGCCAAGCGGATCCAGGTCGCCCGGACGCGCCTGTGTTCGACGCTGTTCGAGTCTCCCCTCGCCGTCGTCGAGGCGATCCGGGTCCTGGAGGACGTCCGGGACGGGGCCCTTTCCTACGACCGCGCGATCCGGGCGGACGGCGCGGCCGAGGCCGTCCGCACGCAAGCCCTCCATCGCCTGCCGGCCGCGATCGACCGCCTCCGCCGGGCGGTCTTCGACTCGCACGAATGCTACGAGAGGATGATGCGTCCGGGCCTGGGCACGGGGCGCCGCGCGCGCCTGCGCCGCGCGCTCCGGGAGAGCCGGCGCCGCTGTGCGGCCCTGCTCCATGAGGCGAGCCTCCAGCCGAAGAAGATCATGCCGATGATCGAGCGGCTGGAGACGCTCTCGCGGAGGCTCGACGTGGTCTCCTGCGAGATTTCCGGGGCGAAGAAGGGGGGCGGGGGGCGGGCCCGGCGGGCGGCGCTCCGGGAGGAGCTGGCCTGGGGGATGATGCAGGTCCTCGAGGGGCCGGACGAGCTTCGCGCCCGCGTGAGGGAGATCCGGGACCGCCTGGCGGACTACGAGGACACCAAGCGGAAGCTCTCGGGCGGGAACCTCCGGCTGGTCGTGGCGATCGGGAAGAAGTACCGGAACCGCGGGCTGGAGTTCCTGGACCTGCTCCAGGAGGGGAACACGGGGCTGATGAGGGCCGTGGAGAAGTACGACTACCGCCGCGGGTACAAGTTCTCGACGTACGCGACATGGTGGATCCGGCAGGCGATCGCGCGGGCGCTGGCCGACCAGGCCCGGACGGTCCGCATCCCGGTCCACGTGATCGAGGCGATGTCGAGGCTCCGGGGCGTCGCGCGGACGCTGGCGCAGAGCCTGGGGCGGGAGCCTTCGCTCGAGGAGATCTCGCGCGCGTCGAGGCTCCCGGTCGAGGAGGCCCGCCGGATCCTCAGGGCCACGAGATGGCCCGTCTCGATCGACCGCCCGTTCGGGAACGGGGACGACTCCAGCCTGGGCGACGTGATCGAGGACGCGGGGGCGGAGGAACCGGCCTCGGCGGCGGCGCGCGGGATGCTCCGCCAGAGGATGGAGGCGGTGCTCGGGATGCTTTCGTTCCGGGAGCGCGAGATCCTCAAGCTGCGCTTCGGCATCGGGATCGGGTACGCCAGCACGCTGGAGGTCGTGGGCCGGATCTTCAGGATCACCCGGGAGCGGGTGCGCCAGATCGAGGCGAAGGCGCTCCTGAAGCTGCAGCAGCCGAACTGGGCGAGGAAACTGGCGTGCTTCCTGGAGTAGGGGCGCCCCCGGCCGGGGCGTGGGTCGTCACTTCCCGGGCTTCGCGGCCACGGCCTCGGCGGGCGGCTTGGAGAAGTGCCGGGCGGGGCTGAGCACGAACTGGTCGAATCCGACCCCTTCCATCCCGGCGGTGATCCCGACGGTGACCTCGCCCGAGGCCCTGAAGTGCACGACGGGCTCGGTCGATTTCGGGTCCGGAAGGTCCCGCCCGGCCCATATCCAGCCTTCCCTGGCGGGGGCGCGGACCGCGATGAAATCGCGGGTCCCCAGCGTGAAGATCTCCCGGCCCTGCCTGTCCACGGCGTTCGTGAACTGGACGAAGAGCAGATTCGCCTGCGAGTTCTTCAGCGACCGGCCGACCTTCATCCGGACCCAGCACCGGTAGGGCACGCCCGCCTGGACCTGGACCTTGAACGTGGCCGAGGCGTCCGGGTCGGGAGGGGGCCCGATGGGGTCTCCGTCGTTATGGATCCCGATCATCCTGCCTCCCGGGGAGGACGGATCGTCCCAGGACTCCAGGTCCTTGCCCAGCGCCGTCCCCGGGAGATCGGAGGCGTGGACGACGATCTCGCGGGCGGGGCCGTCCGGCTTCCTCGGGCCGGGCGTCTCCTCCTTCCTGGCCTTGGCGGCGTCGCGTTCCTCCTGGAGGCGCCTGGCCTCCTCGGCGGCCTTGCGCCTCAGCTCCTCGCAGGCCTTCCTGGCCCGGTCCGGCATCTCGACGGGCGACTTCTCCAGCGTCTCGTCCAGGAGCGGGGCGTCGCCGTCGTGGAGCGCGAGGGAGGCGACGCCTTCGGGCCTCGGGGCGGCGCCCGTCGCGGCCCTGGAGAAGGCCGCGAGGCTCCGCGCCGAGAGTTCGGCGAGATCGTAGGACTTCTCCCCCACGAGCAGGCGGACCGGCTGTTCCTGGACGGCCCCCACGCGGCCGCTCACCGCCTGGCCGCGGCGGGTCGTGAAGCTCGTGTTCTTCTCCTGGAGGGACAGGAGGTGTTTCTGCGCGGCCTCGAGGATTTCCCGGGCGGCCCCGTAGAAGGCGAGGTGGGCCTTCAGGGCTTCTCCCGGCCCTTCCGTTTCGAAGGCGGGGGCCGCGGGCTCGATCTTCTCGTATTCGCGCGCGGCGGCCCAGGCGTCCGCCCGGGCCAGGAAGGCCTCAAGCCGGGCGCGGTCGGCGTCGATCCGCCTGGCCTTCCGCTCGTCGGCCGCCCGGCGCGCCGCCTCCAGGTTCCTGATGCGGTCCGCGGCCTCCCGGGCCAGGGAGGGAACGCCGAGGGCGGCGAGGTCCCTCATCGGGGCGACGCTCCCTTCGAGGTCCCCCTTGGCCTCCGCGGCGGCGGACGCCTCGCGCAGGGATTTGGCCTCGGCCGCGAGCGCCGTTTCCAGCCCGGCGCGCTGTCCGGAGATCCAGTCCTTCCAGCCGGCGTCCCGGTAGTCCCTCGCGTGCCGGTCGAGAGCTTCCATTGCCGCGCCGAATTTCCCGAGGTCGCGCTCGGCCTTCGCCTCCGCGAGGACCGCGGCCTTGCGCCCTTCGATGGCCTTGATCAGTTGGTCCCGGGTCTCTTCGGCCCGCTTGCGGGCCGTCTCCGCGTACGCCGTGCCCGCGGTCTTGGCGGCCGCTTCCGCGTACTGGGCCGCGGCCTCCTCGACGTCGTTGGGATTGGCGAGCTCGTACTGGCGGGCGCGGGTGAGGGCCGCGAGCGCCGCGCCGTCCGCCTCGGCGAGCGGCTTCTCCCGGGGGGGCGCCGGCGCCGCGGCGGCCGGGGGCGGCTTGGGCTCGGGCGGGCGGGGCGTCTCGCCCCTTCGGGAGAGGGCGACGGCGAGGACCGCCACGACCGCGGCGGCTCCCGCGCCCGCGAGGACGAGCGGCCAGGGGGAGGCGCGCCGCGGGGCGGGGGTCAGCGCGATCCGCACGGTCTTGGGCCGGACCGCACTGCGGGCGTGGAGGAGCGCCTGGCCCCTGTCGAACGCGTCGATGTCCTCGATGAGCTGGGCGGGGCTGGCGTAGCGGCGCGCGCGGTCGCGTTCCGTGAGCCGGTGTCCGATGGCGAGGATCTCGGCCGGGACGTCGGCGAAGTGGAACCGGACCGTTTCGTTCAGGTGCTTGTTGAGGATCACCAGCGGATCGGTTCCCGTGAAGGGGGGTTTCCCGGCCAGCATCTCGTAGAAGGTGATCCCCAGCGAGTAGAGGTCCGCGCGGATGTCGATGTCGGCTTCGCCGCGCGCCTGCTCCGGGGCGATGTAATGGGGCGTTCCCACGGCGAAGCCGGCCTGGGTGAGGGTCATCCCCTCCTGTCCCGCGAAGCGGGCCATGCCCAGGTCCGCGAGCTTGGCGGTCCCGTCCTTCGCCAGGAGGATGTTGCCGGGCTTGACGTCGCGGTGGATGAGGCCGTTCCGGCGGGCGTGGTCGAGGGCGGAGGCCATCTGGCGGAGGATCGAAAGGGCCTCGCGCCACGGCCGTTTGCCCTCGCGTTCCAGGCGCCGCTCCACGGACTCCCCGTCCATGTACTCCATGACGTAGTAGTAGATCCCGTTGGAGTAGCCGGCGTCGATGCCGCTGACGACGTTGGGGTGGTTGAGGCGGGCGACGGCCTTGGCTTCGCGGAGGAATCTCTGGACGCCGTCCTTTTCGCGGGCGAACTTGGGGAGGAGGGCCTTGATGGCCACGAGGCGGTCCATGGAGGACTGCCTGGCCTTGTAGACGGCGCCCTGGCCGCCGGCCCCGAGCTTGGAGAGGATCTCGTAGCCCTCGATGGCGGCCTTGTTGCCCCGCCCGAGGGCCGCGTGGATGGCCACCGTCTGGGCCCTGGTGACGAGGCCCTTCTTGAGGAGGATCTCCTCGATGTCGCATTCGAGGCCCTGGGCGGCGACGTTCTTCTGCACGAGGCGGCACTCGTCGAGCTGTTCCGGGGTGATGAGGCCCTGGGCCAGGGCCATGTCCTCGAACGTGCGGGAGGGGCGGGAGGGGGAGGCGTCTCCGCCGCGGTCGCGCGGGTCCGTCATGGCCTGCCACCCTCCTGATCGCCGCCGGTCCCGGTCCCTTATATAATAAATGGGTCTCCCCGGGCGGCAAGGTTACCAAGGAATCGGGGCAACCGTTCGGGGGAATCGGGGGATGCGCGATGGGCTCACTTGTACCGAAGGATCATCTTCCCCGATTCCGCATCCCACAGTGTCCGGCCCTGGCCACCAGGAACCTCTTGCCGTCCGGGCTGAGCGCCGCGCACCACTCAGCTCCGATGGACCTGCCTTTCTTTGGTTATCTTCATTGGATCCTTGCCGTCTTCCAGGCCCGTTTACGAGGGATTCTTCGGCCCCCGATCTCGATGGACGTTCACGGGGCCCGATCTCGAGATATAGCCGGCGTTCCGCCTTCGATCCTCCGCCTAACCGGTGGCGTCTTCTCTTCGCTCCTCCGGAGAGCCCCGGCCGGGGGAGGCCGGGACGGATTCGGCCTCGCAAGGACCGAAGACCACCTCGACGGTGTGTTCGCGCTGGTCGTTGACGAGCTTCAGGGTCTCTTCCGCCAGCGGGTGGCCGTCGAGCATCAGCCGGGCCGGGCCGTGGTGTGCCGGGACCTGCGTGAACACGAGGTGGTAGAAGGTCTGGTAGTAGCGATAGTGCAGTTTGTAGGCGGCCCACGAGGCGGGGACCCGCGGACGAAAGCACAGGGTGTCCACCCGCCGTTCGATCCCGAGGATGACCTCGTGCAGCAGCCTGTAGTACCACGCCGCCGAGCCGGTGTACCAGGTCCATCCTCCGCAGCCGGCGTGCGGGGGCCGGCTGTAGATGTCCCCCGCAAGGGCGTACGGCTCGACCTTGTAGCGCTCGACGGCCGCCGGGTCCAGCGCATGATTGACGGGGTTCAGGAGGGATACCAGCGCGGAGGCCTGCTCGACTCGTCCGGCCAGCGCGAAGGCCATCGCCGCCCACATGGCGCCGTGGGTGTACTGCCCGCCGTTTTCACGGACTCCCGGGGGGTACCCCTTGATGTAGCCGGGATCGAGGGCGGAGCGGTCGAAAGGCGGGGTGAGGAGCTGGATGATCTGCAGGTCATGGCGCACCAGTTGCTCCCACACGGAGTCGAGCGCCTGCCGGCGGCGCTCGATCTTGCCGACGCCGGCGATCGTGGCCCAGCTCTGGGGCAGCAGGTCGATCCGGCATTCCGCGTTCCGCTCCGATCCCAGGGGCTCGCCGTTGTCGAAGGTGGCGCGACGGTACCACCGGCCGTCCCAGGCCTCCTCCTCGATCCGGCCCGCCAGTTCTCCGGCGGCGGACAGGCATCGCTGGGCGAAGGCCGCATCCCCGCGCCGCTCCGCCAGGCCGGCGAACTGCGACAGGACCTCGTGGAGGAAGAAGGCCAGCCAGACGCTCTCGCCCCGCCCGAGATGGCCGACCCGGTTCATCCCGTCGTTCCAGTCCCCGCCGCCCATCAGCGGCAGGCCGTGCGGCCCGACCTTCAGGCCGTGGAGGATGGCCCGCGTGCAGTGCTCGTACAGGGTCCCGGTCTGGTCGGAGCGGCCCGGCAGGTCGTAGTAGCTGTCCTCGCCGTCGTTGAGGGCCCGTCCCGTCAGGTAGGGAACCTGCTCGTCGAGGACCCCGGTATCGCCCGTGAAGGACACGTACCGGCAGACGGCGTACGGCAGCCACAGGAAGTCGTCCGAGCATCTCGTGCGGACGCCGCGCCCGCCGGGCGGGTGCCACCAGTGCTGGACGTCCCCCTCGACGAACTGCCGCCCGGCGCAGCGCAGGAGATGCTGACGGGACAGGCCGGGCACCTCGTGCAGCAGGGCCACGCAGTCCTGGAGCTGGTCGCGGAATCCGTAGGCCCCTCCGGACTGGTAGAAGCCGCTGCGGCCCCACATGCGGCAGGAGAGCACCTGGTACGGCAGCCACCCGTTCACCAGCACGTTGATCGCGGCGTCCGGCGTCTCGGCGAAGAGGACGCCCAGCTTGTCGTTCCAGAACTCCCACACCTCCCTCAGGGCGACGCGGGCGGCCCCCGCGCCCCGGTGGCTCTGGATCAGCGAGACGGCCTCCGCGGTGCCGTTGCCCGCGCCGAGGATGAAGACGACCTCCCGCTCCGTCCCCTCGGCCAGCTCCACCTGGACCTGCATCGCGGCGCAGGGGTCCAGGCCCGGGCCCAGCCGCCCGCTCAGCTTCCGCAGGCGCAGTGCCGCCGGGTTGGAGGGGTCGCCGTTGCGCCCCAGGAACTCGGAGCGGTCGCCGCTGACGCTGCGCACGGCTTCGCTGCAGTCGAGGAAGGCCACGACGTCGGGAAACTCGATGGCGTAGCTGTTGCGGGCGAGGATCGCGCCCGTCAGCGGCTCGATCTCGGTGACGACGTGCATGGAGTGCAGGGGCCGGAGGTCGCCGGGCGCCAGGGCGACGGACGCGGCGACGCGGACAGTGCGGCGGTGCGCGCCGAGGATCCGGATCTTCAGGGCCAGGAACTTCACCGGCGCCTCGACCGCCACGAACGTCGTCAGCTCCGACTCCAGGTCGTCCTCGCGGTGCTCGAAGACGCTGTACCCGAAGCCGTGCCGGCAGGTGTACCCCGGGCCGGGGAGGTGCGGCCACGGCGTCGGGCTGAAGAACCGCCCGCTCGAATCGTCGCGGACGAACAGGACCTCGCCGCTGGGATCGCCGACGGGATCGTTGTTCCACGGCGTGAGGCGGCCGAGCTGGGCGTTCCCGTACCAGGTATAGGCGCTGCCGCTCTCGCTGACCACGGTGCCAAGCCGGGGGTTGGCGATGACGTTCACCCACGGCGCCGGGGTGTGGCGCCCCGGAGGAAGGTCGATGATGTACTCGCGCCCGTCCTGCGTGAACCCGCCGGTCCCGTTGAAGAAGGCCAGGTCGCGCCGCCGGGGAGGCGGCGCGGGACTCTCGGGCGCCGGCGGCAGGGGCGGGGGGATCGGCATCGGCACCCTCGACGGCAACGAAGCCTGCCGCCGGAGGTCCAGATAGTGATCGAGGGGGCCGTCGGTGTCCCGGATGACGATCCGCGCCACGGCCTGAAGCAGAACGCGGTTCTCCTCGGGGAAGCTGTCGATGTGCCTCACGAAGATGCCGCCAGGCTTCTCCGCCAGTTGGGCCTCGGTGCCGGCGGCGATGAGATCCAGGATCTTGTCGTTGAGCACGCGGCGGTATCCCGAGACGTCCTCGTTCCAGATCACCAGATCGGTCTGCAGACCCATCATCCGCCAGTAGGCGTGCATCCTCAGCAGGTCGCGTACCAGGTACAGGTTGTCGGCGTGGCTCACGCGGAGCAGGACGATCGGGAGGTCGCCCGAGATCGAGTATTCCCACAGTCCCGATTGGCCCTTGCGGTTGCGCCGGAGGATCCCGCCGGGGGCGCGGAAAACGCCGATGGGGAAGATCACGGCGGACGCCATCTGCTCGTAGCGCTGGATCTCCGCTTCGCTGGCCCCCAGGTAGCTCAGGACGGCCCGGCTGTGTGTGGCCGCGACTTCGAAGATGCGGTCGGCCATGCGGTGATCCTGGTACTTGGCGACCAGCGCCATGGCGGCCTCGCGCGTCGGCGCCGTGCCGATGATCAGGTCGAGCCGCGCGCTGCCGTCGGACGGCAGTTCCACCGCGCGCCGCAGAGCCGCGCAGGGGTCCAGCACCGGCCCCGCCGTCCCGGACAGCGGGCCCCAGTCCTCCATCAAGGCGGGCTGGCGCGCGCTGCGGCCGCGGCCGATGCAGCGCGCACGGTCCGTCTCGTAGCTGCACGGGCCCGCCTCGCTGCCGGCCGCCTGCATCATGCAGAACATCCACGGCGTCTGCTCCTCCGCCGAGCGCGGGCGGCGCGACACCAGGATCGCGCTGAGGTCAGGCACGAGCTCCGTGCGGACGAACAGGTTGCTGAACACCCGGTGCAGTTCGTCGGTCAAGCCCGGCGCCAGGACGACTTCCGCGAAGCCGGTGACCAGCAGTGAGCGGGGGGCCTCCGACCGGTTGGTCAGCTTGATCCGGCGGATCTCGATGTCGTCCTCCATCGAGACGGCGATCTCGGTGTGCGTCTCCAGGTGGTCGTCCAGCCGGCGGAATTCCGCCCGCCCCGGCGTGAAGACCGCCTCGTGGCGGTCTCCGGAGCGCAGTGTCGGCTGGAACGAGTTGGACCAGTACCGGCGGGTCTGGAGGTCGCCGATGTAACAAAAGACCCCGAACGGGGCGGACGTGGGGTCCTCCCGCCAACGGGTGATCGCCAGGTCGTTCCACCGGCTGTACCCGCCCCCGGCGGCCGAGACCATCACGTGGTACCGGCCGTTGGACAGGAGGTGCACCTCGGGGGTCCGCGTGTTCGGGGTGGTGAACACGCGCATGACCGGCTCCGCCGCCCGGCCCTCGATCCGGCGCGAACCACGGACCTCCCGCGCATACGGGTGCTTGAGCACGTTCGTCTTGGGGATGCGCTCCTGCAGGAGCAGGCTCGCCGCCCGGAAGTCCGGATGGCTCAGGAACCGCCGCTGCATCTGCGGGCCCGTCACGGCCTGTCCCAGGGCCAGCAGGCTCATCCCGTGATGGTGGGCCATGAAGGTCCGGACGAGAGCCTTCCCCTCTCCCGCCGGCACGCGGGCGGGCGTGTAATCGACGGCCTCGTAGAAGCCGTAGGGACCGAGGCCGGAGTCCTCGGCCATTCGCCGGAGGTTCGCGACGGCGCCCTGCGGGTCGACCAGCAGGGCCAGGGCCGAGGCGTAGGGCGAAACCACCACGTCGTCGGCGAGCCCGCGCTGGAGGCCCAGCCCCGGAACCCCGAAGGCGCGGTACTGGTAGGTGCCCTCGGCATTCGTCATGTTGTAGCAGGACTCGGAGATGCCCCAGGGGACCCCTCTCTGCCGGCCGTACTCCGCCTGGCGGGCCACGGCGGCGCGGCAGGTCTGGTCCAGGAGTGTCCCTTCGAAGCTGGGCATGGCGAGGAGCGGCATCAGGTACTCGAACATCGAGCCGCTCCAGCTCAGCAGCACCGGCCTCCCGCGCGACGTGGTCAGGCGGCGGCCGAGGGCGAACCAGTGGTCGACGGGGAGTTGCCCGGAGGCGATGGCCACGTAGCTTGCCAGACGTGCCTCCGACGCCAGCAGGTCATAGAAGGCGTTGTCCAGCCGGCGGTCGGACGCCCAGTACCCGACGGACAGGAGCTTGCGCCTCGGGTCATACAGGAACAGGAAATCGGCGTCCGCCAGGCCCGAGCATCGCTGGGCCAGGGCGTCGATCTGGCGGAGACGCGCCGAGATGCGCTGGGCGCCCAGCCGGAAGGCCTCGGCCATCCGGCCTTCGCCGCCGGCGTCGGGGCCCGAGCTCAGCGCCTCGGCCGCCTGTTGCGCGAGGGCGCCGAGGTCCTGCAGGCTGGGCGCGCGGTCGATCCCCTCCGCGTGCCGCCGCGCCTCGCCGTCGGCCGGCCCGGCGCGGACGGCGAGCCACGGGGCCATCCCGGCCAGGTCATCCAGGAAGGACCGGACCTGCCGCTCGAAGGCGTGCGCCCACCAGGAGGCCTCGGGATGTCTCCGGGAGTCGATCGATTCGGCCAGCCGCGGGGACTCCGTGCCCAGGCCTTTCAGCCAGGCGGCCGTGGCCGCCAGTCCGCCGGCCGGGTCCTGCAGCATCCGGGTGACCGACTCCAGCGCGGCCCGGTCGCATCGGACCGGCGGATCCGCGGACGGGTCGACCTGCCCGGCCAGGACGCGCAGGGTGTCGCGCAGGCCCTCCAGCGCGCCTGCAGGAACCACCGGGCTTGAGGGCAGTTCCAGCAGTCCGCGGCACAGCACCCGGAGGTGCCCGACCAAGTTGCCGCTGTCGACGCTGGAGACGTAAAGGGGCGGCAGCGCCTTGCGCGTGTGGGTGTCGTACCAGTTGAAGAAGTGACCCCGGTGGCGCTCCATCTGCTCCATCGTTTCGATCGTGCGGGCGATGCGGTCCAGCAGTTGACCGCCGCTCAGGTATCCCAAATCGTGCGCCTCCAGGTTGGACAGAAGGGCCAGGCCCATGTCCGTCGGGCTGGTGCGATGGGCCACGCGGAGGCCGGGCGTTTCCTGGACGTTGTCGGGGGGAAGCCAGTTTTCCTGCGGTCCGACGAACGTCTCGAAGTAGCGCCAGGTGAGCCGGGCGACCTGGCGGAGGAAGCGCGCGTCCCCCTCGCCGAGCCGGGCCAGGCCCGGCCGCAGGGGGCGGCTGATCCACCACGCGGCCAGCGGGGACAGGAGCCACGCCAGCAGGACCGGGATGGCCGCCGCCGCGGCGCCCGGGGGCCGCAGGACGATCAACGACGCGGCGATGGCCGCGGCCAGGACCGGGCCCGCCCACATCCGCAGGAGGACGCGTCCGAGGCCCGCCGTGGCCCCGCCCTCGGCCGCCGCGGCCGTCTGCCACTCGAGGAGGCGTCGCCGGCTGAGGAGCATCCTCCACAGGGAGCGGACGGCGGCATCGAGGGTGACCGCCGTCTCGAACGGGAGGAACGTCAGCCAAAGCGTGGTCCTGGACAGGCGGCGCGCGGTCGACTGGGCGACGGTGGCCAGGTGAAGCCGGAACGGGAACTTGGCCGGGCGTTGCGCCAGCTCGGCCAAGCCCGGCAGGAGATCGGGGACAAGCAGAAGCGAGAGGACCGCCAGGGTCCAAGGGAGGGGCGCCGGAAACGCGAGCCACCCCGCGGCCAGCAGGGCCGCAAAGGCGGGCGCGGCGAGGGCCCGGCGCAGGTTGTCGAAGATCTTCCACCGGCCCAGCGCCGTGGTGCGCGGGGAGACCGGCCTGTTCCCGGCGTCGCGGACCCTCGGGCCCAGCCACGGGGCGATCTGCCAGTCGCCGCGCATCCAGCGGTGGCGCCGGCCGGCGTCGTCCAGGTACCGCGAGGGGGAGTCCTCGAACAGCTCCACGTCGCTGCACTGGCCGGTCCGCGCGTAGCACGACTCCAGCAGGTCGTGGCTGAGAAGGGTATTGTCGGGGAATCGCCCTTGCAGCAGCCGGCGGAAGACGCGCACGTCATAGAGGCCCTTGCCGATAAAGGAGGCCTCGGCGAACAGGTCCTGGTACACGTCCGACACCAGGCGGGTGTAGGGATCGAGGCCCGTCTCTCCGGCCATCAGCCGCGAGAAGAGGCTTCTCTGGGCGCTGTGCAGGGAGGTGCTGACGCGGGGCTGGAGGATCGCGTAGCCGCGGGCTAGGCGCCGGCCGTGGAGGTCCATCATCGGGCGGTTCAGCGGATGGGCGGCGGCGCCCACCAGCCGCCAGCCGGCTCCCCAGGGCAGGTCCGTGTCGGTGTCCAGGGTGATGACGTACCGGATCGAGGTCAACGGCGACGTGTCGCCCACGATCCGGCTGAAGCGATCCCGGCCCTCCCCGCACAACAGCGCGTTGAAGTCCTCGATCTTCCCCCGCTTGCGCTCCCGGCCCATCCAGCAGTCTTCCCGCGGGTTGTGGATCCGGGGCCGGTGGAAGAGGAAGAACCGTCCGTGCGCGCCGTTGCCGTACTTCCCGTTCAGCTCCTCGATGCCGGCGGCGGCCTGATCGAGGAGCGTCTCGTCACCCTCGGCGTGCTCCTGGCCGGCGTCGCAGAAGTCGGTGAGCAGTCCGAACCACAGGTTGGGATCGCGGTTGGCGAGGCAGCGGAGTTCCAGGCCTTCCAGGATCTCGGCGACGCGCCGCGGCCCGGTCAGGAGGGAGGGCACGACGGCCATCGTGCGGCACTCGTCGGGGATGCCGTGCTCGAAGTCCATCCGGGGCAGGGCCCGGGGCCTCCGGGCGAGGGAGATGAACCAGTTCACCACCACGACGGCGCCTTGCGAGGCCGCCAGGGCGGCGCCGAGGGCCAGGACGGGCCACGCCGGATCGGAAGCCCGGCCGGACAGCAGGACCAGCCACGTCGCGACGGCGGCCGTCACCACCGCGATCGATCCGAGGAACAAGGCAAAGGTCAGCCCCTGCCTCAGCCGCCGGGGGAACAGGCGAGGGGCCGGGCGCCCGCGCAGGGCCCGATCGAGGATCGGCTTCCCTTCGTCGACGAGCACGTAGCCCACGTGGGCGGCCGCCTCGTCGGCCCGTTCGGCATGGCGCGCGGCGGCCAGGGCCACCGCCGTCCGGGCCACCTCCTCCTCGCCCAGGCGCAGGCGCCGCGCCGAGGCCTCCACCACATGCCGGTACTCGTCGCGGGTCGCGAAGTCCATCCGGGCGTACACGCCCGCCGGCTCGCTCCTCAGGATCTGTTCGGTGACGCTGTGCTCCTCGACGAACCGATGCCACTCGGTGGCGTTGACGAAGCGCAGGCTGGCGATGCTGTTGGCCATAGAGGCCTGGTTGGCCGCCTGGCTCTGGCTCTCGGCGCGGACGACATTCTCGATCGTCTGCCCCTGCTCGGACAGCCGCTGTTCCAGCCACGCCAGCACGAAGTTCGAGGTCCATCCGCGGCCCTGGAGGGCCTGGTTGAACTGGGCGACGAACGCCGTCGTCAGGGGCGGGTTCTCGCGAACCATGTTCGCCAGCGTCAGGAGGGCGTTCTCATGCCCTTCGCCGGGGCCGCTGATCCGCTGCGCCCACGCGAGGGCGCAGTCGCGGTGCGCCTGCTGTGCGCTGATGATCGAGGCGATGCGGCGCAGGTTCTCGATCAGGGTCAGCCGAAGCATGATGGCGACCGACCACAGTTCCCCCAGCGTCAGGTGCGTGACCGACTGGTACGCGGCGATGTAGCGGGCCAGGGCTTCCTCGTCGACGCGGCCGTCCAGGTGCGAGATGAGCTCCAGGATGACGTCGTAGATCCGGGGCAGGTCTTCCGGCTTGCCACCCGTCAGACACGGCAGGTTGCGGCTGTACCCCCGCGGGAAATGCCTCCGAGCCAGGTGGACGTGCTCCCCGATCAGGTAGTGGTTGTCCAGCAGCCACTCGGCGGCGGGGGTCAGGCGCTGGCCGGCGGCGTGCGCTTCGGACATCAGGTCGTGGGACTGGCCGATGACGCGCTCCGAGTCGGCCAGCCGTTTCAGGAGCCAATCGCCGCCGCGGCGGCGGCCGAGCCTGTGGGTGACGGCCAACGCCTTGGCATGGAGATCAAGCTGTCCGATCGTGAAGATCGCCCCACGCAACGGCGGTTCGACGGTGCCGGTCGGAACCAGCAAGGGATTCTCCATCGGGTGCCAGGAGAGGGCCGCCATGACCTTCCCCGGAGGCTGATTCGTGGAGTCTACATTCCCGGAAGCCCTCGATCCACGCCAAACTCGGGATTTTGGCAAAAAGAGGCGGCAGGCCAGGAGACGCGAGAATCGATGTCGAGGCAGACAGCAAAGAAGCGGCGGCGAGGCCGCCGGGGCACCGGGTGGTGCCAAGTGGGCGATCAGACTGTGTGCGGCCCGGGTGGGGGCGGGACGCAAGGCTTATCGCCGGGCTGGTGGAGCCTGCACCCTCCAGGCGTCTGTTCGGGATTTCAGCGGGCGACGCTGTGGACTGGGGATCCGGGTGGTCCCCATCTCGCAGGCGAGTTACTCGCCGCGAACAATGGACGCGGTGGTTCAACTTCAGCGCCTTCAGGGGATGCGCCTTCGCTCACCACCCCTTCGACTCGCTCACCCGAGGGAATTGGTCGGCCGGATGCTCGCCCTGAGCGAGCGGATGTTGCCGAGCAAAGCGAGGCAACATCGCGAGTCGAAGTGGTCGGGGCGGCGGGATTTGAACCCACGGCCTCTTGGTCCCGAACCAAGCGCTCTAGCCAGACTGAGCCACGCCCCGAAACCTAACGGTCAATGAGCAGTTTCTTGTAGCGCCTCTCGCCGCGCAGGCCGTCCAGGTCCGGATCCTTGCGCATGTGGTCGAAGTGGTCGAATCCGTTCCGGATCGACAGCTCCAGCCAGTCCAGCGCCTCGTCCTTCTTCCCGGACAGGGCGTATCCGCAGGCGACGTTGTACGCCGAGGTGTACCCGATCTCCTCCTCGGGGAACTGGTAGTGGATCCGCTTGAAGAGGCGGATCGACTTGACGAAGCCCTTCGCCTCGTGCGCCGCCAGCGCCTCCTTGAAGAGCGCGTCCGCCTCGACGAGGTCGTTGGGACCCTCCCGCTTCGCCTCCTTGCGGATCGCCTCGTCCTGCACCTCGCGGCGCGCGCGGGCCAGCTCCGCCTGGAGCGCCTCGCGCTGGTCCTCCAGCGCCTTCAGCTTCTTCTCCAGCTCGCTGCCCTTCGGATCTCCCGCCGGCGCCGGGCCGGCCGGGGCCTTGGCCCCGGGCGCGGGGGCCG
>CAYNDR010000121.1:15736-16868 GCA_964395295.1 uncultured Planctomycetales bacterium | reverse complement strand
TCGACCCGCTTGAGCATGGCCTGGCGGTCGGCCGCGAGCTTCTCGCGCACCTTCTCCAGGATCTTCTTCTTGAGCTCCGCCGGATCCGGATCCTGCTGGGCCGCCGCGGCCGCGGACATCACGCACAGGCACGCCAGCCACTTCCACATCATCGTCCGACCCCTGCCTTTCGATCACGATTGTAGTGGCGTGGGGAGGGGCGGTCAAGGGGGGAATTGGAGATTGAGGGATTGAGTGATTTAGTCATTGAGGGTCCCCCCCCGAGCCCCCCAGGGGGGAGTGGATTATTGAGGGATTTTGTGATTTTGTCATTGAGCCAGTGAGGGCCTCCCCACGGCCCGCCGGGGGAGGGGCCCGTCATTCGATTAGAGGAGGGGCCCCGGACTGTGGTAAAATGCGGTCAAGGAAAACGGCCGCCAGGACGATATGACTGATGGCGGCGGGGTGCCGCCCCGGGGGCTTCCGAAGTTCTCGGAGAGGGCTTAGGGAGGTATCCGCATGGATATCGGAAGGACCGAGGGCGTCGGCGGACCCGGCAGGATCGAGGGGCCTCAGAAAAATCAGAGGATCACGCCCTCCGCGCCGGCGTCTTCATCGCCCGCCGACAGGGTCGAAATCACCGACCAGGCGCGGCTTGTCTCGGAGGCGCTCGCCTTGCCGGAGGTCCGCGCCGAGCGGGTTGCCGAGGTCAGGAAGCTCATCCAGTCCGGGCGGTTCGAGACCGACGCCCGGCTTGAGGGCGCCCTCCAGAAATTCCTCGAGGAAAACCGGGACCTCCTGGGGTAGGCCGGCCCATTCCCAAGGGGCGTCCAAGGCCTGTCCCTTCTTATCGAATGGACTGCCAAAGGGATGCCCCCCTGCCACTCTGACATCGGTTTCCCGGGCTTCCTTTGGGCGCCTCCGGCAACCCGCTGTGGCCCAAGGGAATGCGCTCCGATTCCCGGGGCGTTCATGGTATGCCGCTTGCGAATAGGAGCTTGTCTCATCGTGCACATTGTGGGAGGCCACTGATGCCCAAGCAGATCCTTTTCGATCAGGCCGCCCGGGAGGCCCTGCGCCACGGGGTGCAGAAGCTCGGGTCCACGGTCCGGCCCACGCTGGCCGAGGCGATGTCCGGGTCGGTCGAGGCCAG
>CAYNDR010000121.1:0-15726 GCA_964395295.1 uncultured Planctomycetales bacterium | reverse complement strand
GCGTCGTGATCGACAAGTCCTGGGGCGCCCCGAACGTGACGAAGGACGGCGTCACCGTCTGCGAGGAGGTCGAGCTCTCCGATCCCTACGAGAACATGGCCGCCAAGATGATCAAGGAGGCGGCCTCCAAGACGAACGACAAGGCCGGCGACGGCACCACCACCTCGGCCGCCCTGGCCGAGGCCATCTTCCTCGACGGGCTCAAGATCGTCTCGGCGGGCGCCGACGCCATGGCGGTCTCCCGCGGCATCAAGGCGGCCGCCGAGAAGGTGGCGGAGGCCCTCAAGGACCAGGCCGAGCCCGTGGACGCCAAGGACAAGAAGCGCCTCGTCCAGATCGGCACCATCGCGGCCGGGGGCGACAAGGAGGTGGGCCGGATGCTCGCCGACGCCTTCGGCATCGTGGGCAAGGACGGCGCCATCACCGTGGAGGAGGGCAAGGGGGCGGAGACCGAGGTCAAGGTCGTGGAGGGGATGCAGTTCGACCGGGGCTTCCTCTCCCCCCACTTCGTGACGGACCCCGCCAGCGTGGAGTGCGTCCTGGAAAAGCCCTACATCCTCATCCACGAGGAGAAGCTCTCGTCCGCGTCGGCCCTGGTGCCGCTCCTGGAGAAGATCGCGGCGGAGAAGCGGCCGCTCCTGGTGATCGCGGAAGAGGTGGAGGGCGAGGCGCTCGCGGTGCTCGTGGTCAACAAACTGCGCGGCATCCTGCCGGCCTGCGCGGTCAAGGCGCCGGGCTACGGCGACCGCCGCAAGGCCATGCTCGAGGACATCTCCATCCTCGCCAAGGGGCGCGCGGTCTTCAAGGACCTCGGGATCAAGCTGGAGGAGGCGGACACCTCGATCCTGGGCCGGGCCGACCGTGTGACCGTGGACGCGGACTTCACCACGATCCTCAAGGGGGCCGGGGCCGGGAAGGACGTGGAGGCCCGCTGCAAGGAGGTCCTGCGGGAAGACGAGGAGAGCGACCCCGACTACGACCGCGTGAAGCTCCAGGAGCGGCTCTCCCGCCTCTCCGGGGGCGTGGCCGTGATCCGCGTGGGCGCGTCCACCGAGACGGAGCTCAAGGAGCGGAAGCACCGCGTGGAGGACGCCCTGCACGCCGTCCGCGCGGCCCTCGAGGAGGGCGCGGTCCCCGGCGGCGGGGTGGCGCTCCTGCGCGCCGGGAAGGCGCTGGACAAGCTGGACGCCGAGGGCGACCGGAAGATGGGCGTGGACATCGTCCGAAAGGCCATCGAGGTCCCCCTCCGCGTGATCGCCGCGAACGCCGGGCAGGACCCCTCGCTGGCCGTGCGCCGGATCCGGGAGAAGTCCGGCGCCTTCGGCTTCGACGCGGAGAAGGGCGAGTTCGGCGACCTCAAGGAGGCCGGGATCCTCGACCCCGTCAAGGTCACGCGCCACGCGCTGATCAACGCGGCGAGCGTCTCGAGCCTCCTGCTGACGGCGGAGGCGCTGGTGGCCGACCTCCCGGAGGAGGAGAAGGAAAAAGGGGGGCACCCTCACGGGCCCCCGATGTAGGATAGGCATCTCGAACAGGAGGGATTATGAAGCTGAAGCCCATCGCCGACCAGGTCGTGATCCTGCCGCTGGAGGCCGAGGACAAGACCCCCGGCGGCATCGTCCTGCCCGACACCGCCAAGGAGAAGTCCACCAAGGGCGAGGTCGTGGCGGTGGGGAGCGGGAAGCTCCTCCCCAGCGGCAAGGTGGTGCCCCTGGCCGTCAAGGCGGGGCAGAAGGTGATCTACTCCAAGTACGCCGGCAGCGAGGTGAAGCTGGAAGGCAAGGAGTACAAGATCGTGCAGGAGTCCGAGATTCTGGCGGTCATCGATTAGCGGGGAGCCCATGGCCAAGCAGATCATGTTCGAGGACGAGGCCCGCCGGAAGATCCTGGAGGGCATCCGCAAGCTCGCCGGCGCGGTGAAGGTCACGCTGGGGCCCAGCGGCCGCAACGTGATCCTGGACCGGAAGTCGGGCGGGCCCCAGCCCACCAAGGACGGCGCCACCGTCTCCAAGGAAGTGGAGATCGAGGACCCCTTCGAGAACGTCGGGGCCAAGCTGGCCAACGCCGCGGCGGACAAGACCAACGACCTGGCGGGGGACGGCACCACCACGGCGGCGATCCTGGCCGAGGCGATGTATTCGGAGGGGCTGAAGCTCGCCACGGCGGGCTCCGACCCCATCCTCGTCCGGCGGGGGATGGAACGCGCGGTCGAGGAGGCCGCCGAGGCGGTCCTGAAGCAGGCCCGGCCGCTCAAGGGGCCCGAGGACTACCGCAACGTGGCGCTCGTGGCCGCGCACTTCGAGGAGGCGGTGGCCGACCTCGTCTCCAAGGCCATGGAGAAGGCCGGCCGCGAGGGCGTCATCACCGTGGACGAGTCCAAGGGCTTCGAGACCACGATGGAGTTCGTGGAGGGCCTCCAGTACGACAAGGGCTACATCTCCCCCTACTTCATCAACAACCCCGAACAGCTCACCGCCGAGTACGAGGACGCCTGCGTCCTGCTCACGGACCGCAAGCTCTCCAGCGTCCGGGACCTGGTCCCGATCCTGGAGCAGGTGGCCCGCGCCGGGCGGCCCCTGCTGATCGTGGCGGAGGAGGTGGAAGGGGAGGCGCTGTCGGCCCTGGTGATCAACCGCCTGCGCGGCGTGCTCCAGACGGTAGCCGTGAAGGCCCCCGCCTTCGGCGACCGCCGCAAGGCGATCCTCCAGGACATGGCGATCCTCACCGGGGGCAACGTGGTCTCCGACGAGCTGGGGATCAAGTTCGAGAACGTGCGGATCGGCGACCTGGGGAAGGCCAAGAAGGTCCGGGTCGAGAAGGAGAAGTGCACGATCATCGGCGGCGGGGGGGACCGCAAGGCGATCCAGCAGAGGATCGACGAACTGCGCTCCTCCATCAAGAAGACCACGAGCGACTACGACCGCGAGAAGCTCGAGGAGCGCCTGGCGAAGCTCCTCGGGGGCGTGGCGATCCTCAAGGTCGGCGGCGCCACCGAGGCGGAGATGAGGGAGCGGAAGTACCGGGTGGAGGACGCCGTGCACGCCGGCCGGGCCGCGGCCGAGGAGGGCATCGTCCCCGGCGGCGGGGTGGCCTACCTCCGGGCGGCGGACGCCGTCCTCAAGCTCAAGCTCGAGGGCGACGAGGCAGCCGGCGCGCGGGCCGTGGCCCGGGCGCTGGAGGCGCCGGTCCGGAACATCGCCGCCAACGGGGGCCACGACCCCTCGGAGGTGCTCGCCGACGTGCGCGAGCGGGGCGGCGCGCACGGGTTCGACCCCATCAGCGGCAAGTACGGCGACCTGTTCCAGATGGGGATCGTGGACGCCGCGAAGGTCTGCCGCACCGCGATCCGGAGCGCCGGGAGCATCGCTTCGATGCTGATGACCGCGCAGGCGGTGGTCGTGGAGCTCAAGGAGAAGAAAAAGGCGGTGGCGGGCGCGGTGAAGTAACGCCGGGGGCCGGGTGGAAGAGAAGCGCGACTACTACGAGCTCCTCGGCGTCGACCGCAAGGCCTCCACCGACGAGATCCGCGCCGCCTACCGGAAGCTGGCGCTCAAGCTCCACCCGGACCGCAATCCCGGCGACAAGGAGGCGGAGCGGAAGTTCAAGGAGATCTCCGAGGCCTACGACGTCCTCTCGGACGACCAGAAGCGCGGGCTTTACGACCAGCACGGCCACGAGGGCCTCCGCGGCACTGCCTACCGCGACTTTCGGACCGCCAGCTTCGAGGACATCTTCTCGGCCTTCAGCGACATCTTCGGCGACTCCTCCTTCTTCGGCGACTTCTTCGGCATGGGCCGCGGGAGGCGCGCCGCGCACCGGGGGGCCAGCCTCCGCGTGGAGATCGAGGTCGACTTCAAGGAGGCCGCCTTCGGGGCGAAGAAGACCGTGGAGCTGGCCCGTCAGGAGGCCTGCGGGACGTGCGGGGGGACCGGGGCCAGGCCCGGGACGTCGCCGGCGGCCTGCTCCGCCTGCGGGGGGCGCGGGGTCGTGGCCCGGAGCGCGGGGTTCTTCAGCATCCAGCAGACCTGCCCCTCCTGCGGGGGGGCGGGGAGGCGCATCACCACCCCCTGCGCGGACTGCCGGGGGCAGGGGCTCCGGCGCGTCCAGCGGGAGATCGAGATCGCCGTCCCCGGCGGGATCGAGGACGGGACGCGCATGCGCCTGTCGGGCCAGGGGGAGCATTCCCGGGACGGCGGCCCGCCCGGCGACCTCTACTGCGACATCTTCGTCAAGGCCCACCCCTTCTTCAAGCGCGACGGCAACGACATCTACTGCGAACTGCCGGTGAGCTTCGCGCAGATGGCGGCGGGGGCGGAGGTGGAGGTGCCCACGCTCGAGGGGAAGGGGACGCTCAGGATCCAGCGGGGGACCCCGAGCGGGACGCTCCTGAGGATGCGGGGCCAGGGGGCGGCGAACCTCAACGGCCACGGCCGCGGCGACCAGATCGTGCGGGTGGTCGTGGCGGTGCCCACCCGGCTCACGAAGCGGCAGGAGGAGATCCTGGGCGAGTTCCACAAGATCGAGCAGGAGCAGGCCGGGAAGAAGAGTTTCTGGGAAAAGTTCTTCTGACGGTCATGAGCGAAGAAAAGGAAGACCCGAAGCCGCCGCCCGGGAAGCCCGCGGACGCGGTCCCCGAGGCGCCCCAGGTCGGGGCCTTCGACAAGGCTCAGGCCAGGCCTTCCGGCAACGACGAGGCGGAACTCGCGGCCCTCCGGGAGAAAGCCGCCAAGGCGGACGAATACCTGGACCTGGCCCGGCGCGCCCGGGCGGACTTCATCAACTACCAGGACCGGGTGCGCCGCGACCGGCAGGACTGGACGCGCCAGGCCGTGGAGAGCTTCCTCCGGGACGTCCTCCCGGCGCTCGACGGCTTCAGCCTGGCGCGCTTCAAGGACCCCGCCCTTCTCGACGCCGTCGGCCTGGTCGAGAGGGAGTTCCTGCGGGTCTTGGTCTAGAACGGGGTGGCGCCCATCGAGACGGAGGGGAAGACGTTCGATCCGCTCTACCACGAGGCCGTGGCCGCGGAGGAGACCGCGGAGAAGCCCGAGGGCGCGATCCTCGATGAGGTGCGCCGCGGGTGGACGGCGGACGGCCGCGTGATCCGCCCCGCCTCGGTGCGCATCGCCAAGGCCCCGCAGGCCCCGGGCCCCCGGCCCTAGGGCCCCGCGGGCCCGCCTTCGAGGGGCCCGGATTACGGCGCCTGCATGATCCAGCCTTCGATCGACCAGAAGGCCGGCTTGCCCTCGTGCAGGATGGGCGTGAAGAGCGAGGCGGCGGAGACATCGGCCTTCCACACCACGGCCCCGGTGGCGGCGTTCAGGCCCAGGAGCCCCTTGCCCGGGGCGGCGAACCAGACGCGCTCGCCGTGGACGAGGAGCGCGGAGGTGAAGTCGGGGGCGGGGAACGACCAGAGCGTCCTCTTGGAATCGTCCCGGGCATCGGGGTCGAAGCAGGCGACTTCCCCGGCGGCGTGCGAGAAGATCGCCTTCCCGCCGGCGGCGGCCAGCGCGCCCTTGAACCGGAGGGCGACCTTCAGGTCCTGCTGGGAACTCTTGTAGACCTCCCGGCATTCGTCCCGGGGCACGGCCTCGACCACGAGATGGGGGCCCGCCGCCGCGAAGACGCGCTTCCCGTCCACGGCCACCAGCGACGTGTTGGGGGGGACCTTGAAGGTCTCCGCCGTCTCCCCGGTCGCCAGGTCGATCTCCTGGATGTCCGTGTACGTGAGGGCGTAGGCCTTCTTGCCGGACAGGAAGAAGTCGCGGACGCGGCGGGCCTGGGAGTCCCAGAGCTTCTTCCCGGTCTCGGGGTCCGAGAGCATGACGCCGGCGCCCGTCACGGTGAGCAGGCCGTCGCCGGTCAGCGTCGCGCGGTCCGGGCGGAGGGCGACGTCGGAAACCTGGAAGAGCCTGGCCTTCGAGGCCGTGTCGTAGACGTGGGTGCTCCCGCCGGCGTAGACGGCCAGGCGGCCCTTGGCGGCGGCGGGGACGAGCAGGGGGTTGGGGGCGGCGGCGGCCGCCTTGACGGACCAGGCGACATCGCCCTTCTTGGGATCGATCGCGTAGAGCGTTCCCGAACTCGCGATGGAGTAGATCAGGTCCCCGGAGAGGGCGGGGGCGGACCAGACGTCCTCGCCGAGGGCGAAGCGGAGGGGGGTGCCGCTGGCGTTGAAGAACTTGGCGCCCTCGGGGGGCGTGATCCGGCGGCGGAGGATCTCCGTGCCCATGGGGAGCTTGTGGGCCAGGGCGCCGGCGTCGCCCACGGGCGCGATCCCGCGGAAGTTCCCGCGGACCGCCCAGGCGAGGGCGCCGGTGTTGAGGTCGAGATGGTTGACCCGGCCGTCCTTGATGAACGTGAGGCCGCTGCCGACGAGGGAGAGGTTGACCAGGGTGCCGGGGCCGGGCCCCTTCCACTCCCACAGGAGCTTCTTCTGCAGGGTGTCGAACACGCGGAGGGTCTGGGCCCGGTCCGTGTAGAGCAGGCGGTGGCCCACGAGCATCTCGTGCTTGAAGTCGTCCCGCTCGGGCATGGGGATCTCGAAGGCCTTCTCGGCCTTCCTCACGTCGTATCCGATGATCGCGCGGGGTTCCTGCCTGCGGCGGTAGTAGTAGACGAAGTTGTGGTCGATCGCCTCGATCGTGCCGTCCGAATGCTGGATGCTCCACTTGTCCAGCGCCTTGCCGGTCTTGACCGAGTAGGCGTAGAGGTGGGTGCGGTCCACCGCGTAGGCCTGGTCGCCCACCACGTCGAAGATACGGCCGGGGATTTCTTCGGTCTTCCACTTGACCTTGCCGTCGAGGGCCCCCACGGACAGGAGCGTGAAGCGGGCCCCGCCCGTGTAGGTGAGGAGGATCATCTGGTCCTCGACCAGGAAGATGCGGGACTTGAGGTCGAGGGACTCCATGATGTCGACGGTGTCGATGAGCTTGCCGGCCTTGGTGTCGTAGGTGTACACGGTCACGAACGTCTTCGTGTTGGACTTGTCGACCTCGCCCTTGGGGGTCATGGGCCAGCCCGTCTTGAGGACGCGGAGGATGGCGCGCTCCGGGCCCACGAAGAGGGTGGGGGCCGTCTGGGGGAGCTCCCAGAGGAGGTCCTTGCGGTCGTTGTTGTCGATCACGAGCTTCCACGAGGTCTGGCCCGTGCCCAGGTCGACGGCGTGGACGGTGAGCCGGCAGATCTTCTTGGAGACGGGGACGCCGCCCGCCCCGAACCTGATCTTCTTGGAGTCGTCGAGGAACTCCTCCCGCTGGATGAAATGGAGGGTGCGGCCGCAGAAGATGGGGTCGCCCACGCGGTCGGGCAGGTCGATGTCCCAGACCTTCTGGACCTTGGGGAGGATGTCGATCGCCACGATCTTCCGGCCGGGCGGCCGGGGGATGCACACGAGAGTACGTTCGAACGAGAGGTAGTCGTAGGCGGCCTTCTCGACCAGGTCGAAGGGGAAGGGGACGATCTCCGGGCATTCGATGAGGTTGGGGGCGATCTCGATGTGGGCGATGTCGCCCTTGAGGATGGCGACCTTCTTGCCGTCGGCCGGGACGACCTCGATGTGCTGGGGGTAGTCGAGGATGCGTCCCTCGTGCTTCTTGCCCTGGCGGGTGGTGACGGTGTCCGCCAGGAAGGGGGCCAGGAGGGCCAGGAGGAGGCTGGTAGCATTCATGGCAAGGTTCCCTATTATAGCACGACGGGAGGTTCTGGGAAGATCGAGTCCCCGCATTTCGCACCCCTTCGGGAGCGAAATGCGGGGACTCGATCGCTCAATGATTCCATTTCCGCAAGCGTTCACCCCTTGGCCCAGCCCCCGGATCACGGAGGGAACGGAGATCACGGAAATTATTGAAACACAGAGTGCACGGAGGACACGGAGGATGAATTGCCTGGCCATAGGCCATGGAAGGCCCTCGTGGCCCCCCTGGGGGGCCGTGGGGGGATTCCCCCTTGATTCTGATAATGCCGTGAACGCATACCCGTTTCCTTACCCTTGACTGCCCGGGGCCGTTGCGCTATAAGGTTTCCGCTTTCGGAAGAGGGCCCTCGGTTCGTCGTGCCTCCGGAACCCGGCATCAGGGGAAGGGGGGCGCGTCCGTCCCCGGCAGGGGACGGACCGGGGGCGGTTCATTGACGAGGGTGACTTCATGGCCGCCACGGTAGAGGCGCTGGACGTCAAGGGGATCCTTTCCGCCGAGGACGTGACGCTGGACCGTCTGCACGAGCTGAGGCGGGAGGTGCACTGCCGCGTGGATCTCCGGACGCAGGTGGAGCAGCTGCTGGCGGAGTTCGACGGGGTGGCGAAGAAGCTGTCCACCGAGAACAAGGCCCAGGTGCGCCGGGGGGAGGCCCTCTGGCTGCTGGGGCAGAACGACGAGGCGGCCCGGGTGCTGGAGCCGGCGCGGGTTTCCCGGGACCGGTCGTACGTCCTGGGGATGTGCCACCTGGAGGAGGGGCGCGCGGCGCGGGCGCTGGAGTGCCTGAAGGAGGCCGTGGAGGCGGACGCCTCGGATCCCCTGGTCTCCGCCGCCTGCTGCGAGGCGAAGATCCTGGGCGGGAGCCTGGAGGAGGCGGAGGCCCACGTGGGCCGCCTCCACAAGAAGAAGGAACCGGGCGCCGAGGCTTGGTATCTCAAGGGGCTCCTGGCGGACGTGCAGGGGTACCGCGGCGACGCCCAGGAGGCCTACGAGAAGGCTCTGGAGGCTGAGCCGGGGCACGCGAAGTCCCTCTTCCGGCTCGCCTACGTCACGGACCTCCGGGGGGAGGACTCCCGGGCGCTGGAGCTCTACGAGCAGTTGAGGAAGATGCGGCCGATGCATCTCCACACGATGATGAACCTGGGGGTCCTCTACGAGGACCGGGGCGACTACGAGCGGGCCGCCCAGTGCTACCAGTCGGTGCTGGATTATTTCCCCAACCACGCGCGGGCCAAGCTCTACCTCAGGGACGCCCAGGCGTCGATGACGATGTTCTACGACGAGGAGGCGTCCCGGCGGGAGGCCAAGCTCCAGCAGGTCATGGGTCAGCCGGTGGCGGAGATCGCCTTCTCCCCGCGCGTGCGGAACGCCCTGCAGAAGCTCGCCGTCACGACGCTGGGGGAACTCGTCCAGAAGAGCGAGGAGGAGATGCTGGGACTGCCCAACTTCGGGCGCACGTCCCTGAGGGAGGTGAAGGAGTTCCTCAGCTCGAAGGGCCTGGCCATGGCGTCCAGCGGGAATCCGGCCGGCGCGGCGGAAGGGGCGGCCCCGGCCGAGGGGGCGGCCCCGGCGGAGGGGATGGCCGGCACGGAGATCCTCCAGAAGAACCTCGGCGACCTCGAGTGGTCGGGCCGCATCCGCAAGGTCTTCGAGAAGCTGGGCGTGATCACGATCTCGGACCTTCTCCAGAAGACGGAGAAGGACCTCCTCAAGAGCAAGAACCTCGGCCAGACCTCCATCAAGGAGATCCGCAAGAGGCTGGGGCAGTACGGCCTGGCCATGCACCCGGAGTAGACATCGGGCCCGGCGCGGCTACAATGGGCGGGACATGACCGAGAGCCAGGGGGCCGTCCTGCTCGTCTTCTCGGGCCTGTTCGGACTGGTCGTGGGTTCCTTCCTGAACGTCTGCATCTTCCGCCTCCCGCGCAACTGCATGTCCCTGGTCCGGCCGCGGTCGCGCTGTCCGAGGTGCCTGGGCCTCGTCGCCTGGCACGACAACATCCCCGTGTTCAGCTGGATCGCGCTGGGGGGGAGGTGCCGGCATTGCCGGGCCCCGATCTCGCCGCGGTACGCGCTGGTGGAGCTCCTGACGGGGGCGCTCTTCCTCTACGCCGGGTGGAGGAACCTCTACGGGTCGCCGGCCCCCGGACCGGAGCGGGCGGTCCGGTTCGCCGTGGAGTCCGCGTTCGTCGGCGCCATGATCGCGTGCACCTTCATCGACCTCGATTTCCGCATCCTCCCGGACGAGATCACGATCCCGGGCACGATCGTGGCGCTGGGGGCCTCGGCGATGTTCCCGTTCCTTCACGAGCCCCTGCCGGTCGCCGTCCGGGGGCCCCACCTGGCGGCGCTGGCGGCGTCGGCGCTGGGGGCGCTTGTGGGCGGCGGCGCGATCTACCTGGTGGGGCTGTTCGGCCGGCTTGTCTTCCGGAAGGAGGCCATGGGCCTGGGGGACGTGAAGTACATGGCGATGGCGGGGGCGCTCCTGGGGTGGAGGGGGGTGCTCCTCACGTTCGTCCTGGCCTGCCTCTTCGGGTCGATCTTCGGGATCGGCAAGTTCGCGGCGGTCCGCCGGATGGGCTACGTGCCGTTCGGGCCGTTCCTGTCGCTGGGGGCGCTGGCGATGCTGTTCTGGGCGCCCTGGGTGGACCGCGCGATCCGGACCTACCTGGGCCTGTTCCGCCGGGGGTAGGCCCCGTCCCGCCCGCGGGAACCGTTCAAGCCTCCGGCCCGGGCGGCCGATACAGGATGGGGGGGAGGGGGGTGCGCCTCCCGCCGGCCGTTTCCGATCAAAGAGGGGGAAGACCATGCCGAGGAAGATCCTGGCCGCTTTGGCCATCGCCCTGGGCAGTCTGGCCGCGGCGGGCTGTGCGTCCGGCGACCTCCGGGCGAGGATGGACGACCTGGTCCGCGAGCGCGAGGACCTCAAGCGGGAGAAGGCCTCCCTGGAGGCGGACCTGCTGGCCTGCAAGGCGCAATGCGACGCGCTGGAGCGCGACCGGCGCGCGGGCGGCCCCCGTCCCGTCTCCTCGCCGTCGCTGGAGGTGCCGGCGGACCTCAAGGGGAAGGTCGACATCCGCCGCCGGGGGGAGGGCACGGCGATCAGCCTCCCGAGCGACGTGTTCTTCGCCAGCGGCGCCTCGACGTTCATGCCCTCCAGCGAGCGGGCGATGGGCCAGGTGGTCGACTATGTGCGGAAGAACCACCCGGGGGGCGTGATCCGGGTGGAGGGGCATTCCGACACGGACCCCGTCCGCCGGACCAAGAACAAGTACCACTGCAACTGGGAGCTGTCCTTCGAGCGGGCGCACGCGGTGATGCACTATCTCGTCGAGAAGGGCGGTTTCGATCCCCGCCGCGTCGTCTGCGAGGCCCACGGGGAATACCAGCCCCAGGACCCCGCCGACAAGTCGAAGAACCGCCGCGTCGAGATCGTGATCGCGCGCTGACGGCGCGGCGGCACGGCCGGGGTTCGATTGACACCCTTGCCGGGGGGCTGTATAATCCCGCCTAATTGCTCCATTCGGGCTGTACGGGCCCGGACCCTGTGAGCCAGCGAGGGCGGGCCGACCTGCCGGTTTCAGGCCCGCCCCAAGGAGGAGAATCCCAGGATGCCCCGGTACGAGACCAAGGATATCCGCAACGTCGTGCTCGTCGGACACAACTCGTCGGGAAAGACCACCCTCGCGGAGGCCCTGCTGTTCAAGGGCAAGGCCGCCGGCCGGATGGGCTCGGTGGACGACGGCACCAGCGTGTTCGACTTCGAGCCCGAGGAGAAGGAGCGGAAGAACTCGATCGACCTGGCGGCGGCGTCGGTGAGCGCGGCCGGGCGCGAGGTGAACCTGCTGGACGCGCCCGGGTATCCGGACTTCATCGGCGAGGCGATCTGCGGGCTCAACGCCGCGGAGACGGCCCTGATCTGCGTGAACGCCGCCGACGGCATCCGGGTGAACACCGGCAGGATGTGGCATCTGGCCGCGAAGCTCGGCCGGGCCCGGATCATCGCCGTCAACAAGATGGACCTGGAGAACGCGCAGTACCTGGAAGTGGTCCGGTCCATCCGCGAGACCTTCGGGAAGGAGTGCGTCCCCGTTCTGCTTCCGAAGGGGGCGGGCCCCTCGCTCTCGGGCGTGGTGAACGTGATCCAGGACCCGGACGGGGCGCCCGAGGGCCTGAAGGACCTCGCCCACGAGGCCCGCGAGAAGCTCATGGAGTGCGACGACAAGCTCCTGGAGAAGTACCTGGAGGGCGGGGCGGTCACGCCGGAGGAGCTCACCGGGGCCCTCCCCCGCGCGCTGGCGCAGGGCCGGGTGGTCCCGATCCTCTGCACGTCGGCGAAGAAGGACGTGGGCGTGGCGGAGATCCTGGACTTCATCGCCCGGTTCGCCCCCTCGCCGCTGGACGCGGTCCCGAAGGCGGGCGAGGACCCGGAGAAGGGCGGCCCGCTCGTCCGCGAGGCGGGGGGGCCCCTCTCGGCGCAGGTCTTCAAGTCCGTGGCGGACCCGTTCGTCCAGCGGCTCTCCTTCATCCGGGTCTACAGCGGCACGCTGTCGGCCGACCAGCCCCTCTACAACCAGCGCCTCGGGAAGGGCGGCCGCATCGGCGGGATGTTCAAGCCCTTCGGCAAGGAGATGAAGCCGTGCGCCTCCGCGGCGGCGGGGGACATCGTCTGCGTCACGAAGGTGGACGAGCTGAACACCTGCGACACGATCTGCGACCCCCAGAAGGCGATCCGGTACCCGGCCTTCGAGTTCCCGGTGTCGATGGTCTCCCTGGCCGTGGAGCCCAAGACCAAGCAGGACCTCGCGCGGATGTCCGAGTCGATGCAGAAGATGGCGGACTCGGATCCCACGTTCAAGTTCACCCGCGACCGGGCCACCGCCGAGCTGGTGATCACGGGCCGGTCGAAGCTCCACATGGAGATCGTCCTGGCGCGGCTGAAGCGCAAGTTCGAGGTCCAGGTGGTCACCAAGGCGCCGAAGCTGGCGCTCAAGGAGACGGTGCTCCTGCCGTCGGAGGGCCACCACAAGCACAAGAAGCAGACCGGCGGGCACGGGCAGTACGGGGAGGTCTACCTGCGCCTGAAGCCCACGGCGCGGGGCGAGGGGTTCATGTTCACCGACTCGATCACGCAGGGGCGCATCCCCCAGCAGTACGTCCCGGCGATCGAGAAGGGGGTCCGGAAGACCTGCGAGAAGGGGGTCGTGGCCGGCTATCCGGTGGTGGACGTCGAGGTGGAGGTCTTCGACGGCTCGTACCACGATGTGGACTCGGGCCCGGGCTCCTTCGAGCTGGCGGGATCCAAGGCCTTCAAGGACGCGTTCACGAGGGCCAAGCCGGTCCTGCTGGAGCCGATCGTGAACATCGAGATCACGGTGCCGGCCCGGTTCATGGGCGACATCACGGGCGACCTCAACTCCCGGCGCGGCCGGATCCAGGGGATGGACTCGCTCGGGAACATGTCGGTGGTCCGCGCCCAGATCCCCATGATGGAGATCATGGACTACGAGACCCAGCTCCGGTCGGTGACCGGGGGGGAAGGGTCCTATTCGGTGGATCCCTCGCACTACGACGTCCTGCCCCAGAAGGTGGCCGAGTCGGTCATCGCCCGGGCGCAGAAGGTCGAGGAGGAAGAGGAATAACATGGTCAGCCTCGAAGAACTCCTGCAGTTGGTGGTCCAGCGCGGCGGGTCCGACCTCCACATCGCCGCGGGGTCCCCTCCCCGCATCCGCGTGGACGGCAAGCTCCTCCCCACGGAGTTCGACACCCTGACGAAGGAGGAGTCGCAGAAGCTCGTCTACGGGGTGCTTTCGGAGGACCAGATCGCCCGGTTCGAGAAGGACATGGAGCTGGACTTCTCGTTCGGGGTGGACAACCTGGGCCGCTTCCGGACCAACGTCTTCATCCAGCGCGGCTCCGTGGGGGCGGTCTTCCGGCTGGTGCCGCACGCCATCCGGACCTTCGACGACCTGGGCCTGCCCCGGTCCGTGTGCACGAGCCTTTGCGATTCTCCCCGGGGCCTGGTCCTGGTGACGGGGGCCACCGGCAGCGGCAAGTCCACCACGCTGGCGGCGATGATCGACTACATCAACGGGACCGGCAACTACCACATCATGACGGTCGAGGACCCGATCGAGTTCGTCCACAAGAACAAGAACTGCCTCATCAACCAGCGGGAGATCGGCAGCGACACGCACGGGTTCAAGGAGTCGCTCCGGCACGTCCTGCGGCAGGACCCGGACGTGGTCCTCATCGGCGAGATGCGGGACCTCGAGACCATCGAGGCGGCCCTCACCATCAGCGAGACCGGCCACCTGACCTTCGCCACCCTGCACACCTCGGACGCGGTGCAGACGATCAACCGCGTGGTGGACGTCTTTCCGGCCCACCAGCAGCAGCAGGTCCGCACCCAGCTCTCGTTCGTCCTCAACGCCGTCTTCTGCCAGCAGCTCATCCCGAAGTCCACCGGGAAGGGGCGCGTGCTGTGCTCCGAGATCATGCTGGCCAACCCGGCGGTCCGCTCCCTCATCCGCGAGGCCAAGCCGCACCAGGTCTATTCCATCATCCAGGTCTCCGCGAAGATCGGGATGAAGACCATGAACCAGTCCCTGTACGAGCTCTCCAAGGCCGGGCACCTGACGTACGAGGACGCGATGCAGTATTCGGGCGACCTGGAGGACCTCAAGAAGACGTTCCAGCGGGGGTAGCCGGGGGCCGGCGCGATGGTGCAGATCTCCAAGCTCCTCCGGAAAAAGCTGGGGGAGATCCTCCTCGAGGAGGGCCTGGTCAAGGACGAGCACGTCCAGGAGGCCCTCAAGCGCCAGAAGACCACCGGGGAGCTCCTGGGCGAGTCGTTCGTCAGCCTGGGGTACGTCACGGAGATGGACATCGCCCGGGCCATCGTGAAGCAGTTCGGACTGCCCTACATCGACGCCTCCACGTACCGCATCCCCAAGGAGGCCCTGGAGGCGGTCCCCCGCGAGCTCATGTGGCAGAACGACCTGATCGTCCTGGACAAGATCGGGAAGGCCCTGATCGTGGCGGTCGCCGGCGTCGTCAACGCCGAGGTCTTCGAGAAGCTGGAGAAGGTGACGAACTCCCAGGTTTTCGTCTACGTCTCGACCATGGGCCTGGTGAAGAAGGCCCTGCAGAAGCACGTGCCGCTGGACGGGAAGCCCGCGGGGGCGGACAAGGCCAAGAAGTAGCCATGCCGATCAAGGACAAGTTCTACCAGCGCCTCCGCAAGGTGCTGGTCAAGCACGGCGTCCTCGACGAGCCCAAGGCGGACGAGGCCGCCGCCCTGGCCGAGAAGGAGGACAAGCCTTTCGTCGACGTCCTCGTGGAGCGCGAGATGATCGACGAGATGGGGTACCTGGCCGCCGTTTCGATGGAGACCAGCATCCCCCCCGTGGACGTGGAGAAGGTGGCGTGCGCGGAAGACGCCCTCCAGGTCATCAACGAGGAGCTCGCCGGCTACTACGGCGTCCTGCCGCTGTCGAAGATCGGGAACGTCCTGACGCTCGCCGTGGGGAACCCCTTCGACATCCTGAAGCTGGACGACGTGCGCACCCTCACCAGCTGCGACATCCGCCCCGTGGTGTCCTGCGAGCCCATCCTGCGCCGCGCCATCCAGAAGGCGTACCACCCCGAGGCCGCGGCCTCCTCCCAGGCCCAGGCCGCGGCCCCGGCCGTGGACGAATCCATGCTGGAGGTGAAGGCGCCCGTCGAGGACGTCATCGACCTCACGGAGGCGATGAAGGACGGCGAGGGCTCGCCCATCGTCAAGATCATCAACACGCTCGTGGCCCAGGCCCTGCGGGAAGGGGCCAGCGACATCCACATCGAGGCCTACGAGAAGGGAACCATCATCCGGTTCCGGAACGACGGCGTGCTGAAGGACATGGCCACGCCCCCCAAGTCGATGCACAACGCGATCATCTCGCGCATCAAGGTCATGTCCCAGCTGGACGTGGCCGAGCGGCGCGTCCCCCAGGACGGCAAGTTCCAGGTCCGGTTCGAGGGGCGCCAGGTGGACTT
>CAYNDR010000120.1:13859-16894 GCA_964395295.1 uncultured Planctomycetales bacterium | reverse complement strand
GACCGTCACGCGCTCCCCCGGCGCCGCGTATAGCCCCGTGCCGTGCCAGCCCGGCACGCGCGCGTCCACGGATACGGTCCGCTTGACCCGCGGCGCGCCCGCGGGCACCGCGCCCGGGAACGCGGCCGCCGCCGGATGGGCCTTGACCGCCTCCGCCGCCTGCCGATCGAGATCGCGCACCTCGAGCGCCAGGACCAGCCGCGGGAGCGCGCCCTTGAGCGGCTTCTGGGGCGTGGGGAAATCCGTGACTTCCTTCCGAAGCTTCTCGAGCCTCGGCCGGAAAAGCTTGTCCGCAACCGGGACCGACCGGGCCGCCTGGACGAGGACGTGCTCCGCCTGCGCGGCGTCCCCGGCGTCGGGCTTCTCCGGCGCCTTGAGGAGCCAGTCGAGGGCCCGTCCCGCGTGCGCCAGCGGCGGGGCCGCGGCCTTGATCGTGGTCCCCTCGGTGGGCCCCGCGCCGCCGTCCGCCCAGACCAGCCCGGCGGCCGCCATCACGCGGTTCCCCGGATGGTCCTCCTGGAGCGTCTTCCCCGGATTGAGCTGGAGCCATCCCCAGCCGCACTCCATCCAAAGAAGACCGCCGCCGCCCGAGACGAACTTCCCGAGCGCCTCGCGCGCGGCGTCCGTCCCCGGCGAATTGCCCGGCAGGCAGACGGCCTGGAAACCGCCGAGGTTCAGCCACCAGTCGCGGGCCGGGAGCGCCGCGGCGTCGATCCCCGCGCCCTGCAGGTACTTGAGGAGCCCGTCGGCCCGGAAGACGCCGACCTTCGGGGCCGCGCGCCCCGTCGCCCAGCGGACGGCGTTCGTCATGAACCGCCCCGTGTCCGCCGTGGCAAGTCCGGCGGCGTCGAAGTACCCCGTGTGGGCGAAGGCCACGATCCGCCCCGATCCCATCCGCGCCGCGGCGATCACCGGCGCGAGGACGCGGTCCCGGGCGCGGCCGGCGACGACCGGGAAGGCGGCGTCGCCGAAGACCGCCAGCGTCCCCGGCGAGCCGGGCGAGGCCACGGCCGAGACGCCCGCGAGGAGCTCCGCGGCATCGTCGGCCCGCCGCGCGCCCGCCGCGAGGATCAGGAGGACCGCCGCGCCCCTCATTTCGCCTCCAGCCTTTGAACGATGGAGCCGACGTCGTAGACACAGCCGCCCCACGTCCCGCCCTGGAGCGCGGCCCAGAGGCGCGTGTCGTCCGGCAGGTCCGGGTGCGGCCGCAGGTCCGGCCGCGGCGGACGCGAGGCGAACTCCTCGTCCCCGACGACGTCGAGACTCCCTTCGAGGCGGACCGGATCGATGACGATCCGGATGCGATCGCCGTCGCGCACCCTGCCGATCGGCCCGCCCGCCAGCGCCTCGGGGCCCACGTGGCCGATGCAGGCGCCCGTGGAGACGCCCGAGAAGCGCGCGTCGGTGACCAGCGCCACGTGCTTCCCCCAGGGGAGGTGCTTGAGCGCGGACGTCAGCTGATAAGTCTCCTCCATGCCGGTCCCCCGGGGCCCGCAGGCGGCGAGGACGAGGACGTCGCCCGGCTTGACGTCGCCGCGCTTGAGGGCGGCGATCGCCCCGGCCTCGCTCGTGAAGACGCGCGCGGGACCCTCCTTGCGATAGACACCGTCGGAGTCGAGGACCGTAGGGTCGATCGCGGTGCTCTTCACCACGGAGCCCTCGGGGGCGAGGTTGCCGCGGGGGAAGCAGAGCGTGGGGGCGAGGCCGCGGGCGGGATCGAGGATCACGTCGTCCGGGTCCACGCCGTCCTGGTCGCGGAGAACCTGGCGGAAGCGTGCGCGGCGGCCGCTCCGCTCCCAGGCGTCGAGGACCTCGCCGAGCGCGAGGCCCGTCGCCGTGATGGCGCCGAGGTCGAGGAGCCCCCGGATGCGGAGCATGACCTCGGGGACGCCGCCGGCCAGGAAGACGCGGACGGTCGGGTGGTTGACGGGGCCGTTGGGGAGGACGGAGACGATCCGCGGGGTCTGGCGGTTGACGGCGATCCAGTCCTCGGCGGTCGGGCGCGGGAGGCCCGCCGCGTGGGCCACGGCGGGGAGGTGGAGGAGAAGGTTGGTCGATCCCCCGAAGGCGGCGTGGATGGTCATGGCGTTGCGGACGCTCGCCGGGGTGAGGATGTCGCAGAGCCGGAGGCCGCGGGCCTCGAGGTCGAGGAGGGCGCGGGCGGAGCGGAGGGCGAGGTCGGTCCAGACGGGCTCGCCGGAAGGCGCCAGCGCCGAGTGGGGGAGGGCCATGCCGAGGGCCTCGGCCACGACCTGGGAGGTGGCGGCGGTGCCGAGGAACTGGCACCCGCCGCCGGGGCTGGCGCAGGCGCGGCAGGCGAGCTCGGCGGCCTCGTCGAGGGTGACCAGGCCGTGGGCGAACCGGGCGCCGAGGGACTGGACGGTGCCGGCGTCCTCGCCCTGCTCCGGGGGCAGGGTCACGCCGCCGGGGACGAGGACGGAGGGGAGGTCGCCCGAGCCCGCGAGGGCCATCATCATGGCGGGGAGGCCCTTGTCGCAGGTGGCGACGCCGAGGACGCCGGCGCGGGTGGGGAGCGAGCGGATGAGGCGGCGGAAGACGATGGCCGCATCGTTGCGGTAGGGGAGGCTGTCGAACATCCCGGTCGTCCCCTGGGTGCGGCCGTCGCAGGGGTCGGAGACGAAGCCGGCGAAGGGGATGGCGCCGCGGGCGCGGATCTCGCGGGCGGCGGCCTCGACCAGCAGGCCCACTTCCCAATGGCCGGTATGGTAGCCGAGGGCCACGGGGCGGCCGTCCGGGGCGCGGATGCCGCCGAGGGTCGAGAGGACGAGGAAGCGCTTTCGGCCCAGTTCCTCGGGGACCCACCCCATGGCGGCCTCCTGGGTCATGCCGAAGAGGCCGCCGCTGGGCTGATCGCGGAGGAATTCGGGCGTCAGGGGTAGCCGCCCGGCAGGCCCCGGGGCCTTCGTGCGCACCCGGTAGACGTCAGGTATCGCCGGCTCAAACCAATCCATGGGAATCCCAGCTGTTAACCCCGTCGAGTCGCGACAGAGTTAACACCTTGTTAACGCAGTGGC
>CAYNDR010000120.1:2142-13759 GCA_964395295.1 uncultured Planctomycetales bacterium | reverse complement strand
GACTCGACAGAGTTAACACCCTGTTAACTCTGTGGCGACTCGACAGAGTTAACACCCTGTTAACTCTGTGGCGACTCGACAGAGTTAACACTTCTATTTGGGGGAGTCCAGGGCCTTGAGCGGGAAAACCGGGGATGGCCGATGGTTCTCCTTCATAATCAAGAGGATGCGCTCGATGGTGGCGGGGTTCTGGGCGGCCACATCCTTCGTCTCACCGATGTCATCGGCTAAGTTATAGAGCTGGATCTCCATGTTTCCCTTGCCCAGCCCCTGACGAATCCCCTTCCAGTCCCCCAGGCGCACTGCCTGCTGGCCCCCGTACCCGGGGAACTCCCAATAGAGAAACTCGTGCCGCTTCTGCCCTTCCCGCCCGAGGAGCGTCGGGAGGATGCTGATCCCGTCGGTCTCCCGGGGGACCTCCCCGCCGGAGACCTCGCACAGCGTAGGAAGGACATCGTAGAAGGCCAGAGGCAGGTCGCTCGTTGCCCCCGCCTTGACCTTCCCCGGCCAGCGGGCGATGAACGGCACCCGGATGCCCCCCTCGTACAGGCTCCCCTTGAGCCCGCGGAAGGGGCCGGCAGAGGCGAAAAACGAGGAAGCCGATCCGCCCACCCCCCCGTGCGTGGGCCCGTTGTCGCTCGAGAACATCACCAGGGTGTTCTCCTCCAGCCCGAGTTCCTTGAGCCGCGCGACGACGCGACCCACGCTCCGATCGAGCCGGCTGACCATCGCCGCGTAGGCCGCGCGAGGAGCCGGGTGCGGCTGGTACCCCTTTCCGCCCGTGTACGGCGGATCGTCCCACAGCCCCTTGTACTCCGCCAGCGAATCCTCCGGCACCTGAAGAGCCAAGTGCGGGATCGTGAACGCCAGGTAAAGGAAGAACGGCCCGCCCTTCCGCGACTTGATGAACTCCAGCGCCTCCGCCTCCACGAGGTCGTGCGAGTACTGCTTCCCCGTGGCGGACTTCCCGTCGTTCCCCTCGAGGTCGACCTTCTTGTCGTTGCGCCAGAGATAGGCGGGATAGAAATTGTGGGCGAGCCGCTGGCAGTTGTAGCCGAAGAAGTGGTCGAACCCCTGCCGCAGGGGGTCGCCCTCCGAGCCTGGCGGCCCGAGCCCCCACTTGCCCATGACCCCCGTGGCGTAACCCCTTGCCTTCAGGAGCTCGGCGACCGTGACCACGCCGTCCGCGATGGGATGCTGTCCTTCGGGCTTGACCTCCCGGTTGTCCCGGATGAAGGCGTGGCCGGCGTGGCGGCCCGTCATGAGGACGCACCGCGAGGGCGCGCAGACCGCGTTCCCCGAGTACGCCTGCGTGAACCGCATCCCCTCGGCCGCCAGGCGATCGAGGTTCGGGGTCCTGATCTTCTTCTGGCCGTAACAGCCCACCTCCGCGTACCCGAGGTCGTCGGCCAGGATGAAGATGATGTTGGGCTTCGACTCCTGCCGGGCGCCGCCGAGCGCCAGGGCAAGCCCCAGGAACAGCGCCGCACGCGCGCCTCGCATAGAACCTCCTACGCCAGCATCGGCATGAAGAGCATGCCCGCCCCCATGAACGCCGCGAAGCCCACGATGTCCGTCACCGTCGTCATGAAGATCGACGACGACTGCGCGGGGTCTCGGCCCATCGCGTGCAGGGCCAGCGGGATCGCGGCCCCCGAGAGGCCCGCCGCCGCGGTGTGCGCCACCACCGCCAGCCGCAGCGCGGTCGCGAGCCCCGCGTGCTGCCGCCAGGCCAGCACGCCGGGCCCGGCGACCACCGCCACGGCCAGCCCGTTGAAGGACCCCGCGCACAGCTCCTTGAGGATGATCCTCCAGCCGGCGCCGCGCCCCACCTCCCCCACCGCGATCCCCCGGATCACCACCGCCAGCGCCTGCGCCCCCGTGTTGCCCCCCTGCCCCGCCACGATCGGCATCAGGACCGCCAGCGCGGCCACCCGGGCGATCGTCCCCTCGAAGAGCGCGATCACGGCCGAGGCCAGGAACGCCGTGGCCAGGTTCACCATCAGCCACGGCAGCCTCTTCCTCACCGCCAGCCGCGCGGGCGCCGCGGCGCGCTCGTCGCCGCCCGCGCCCACCATCCTCTGCAGGTCCTCGAAGGCCTCCTCCTGGACGGCCTCCAGCACCGCATCGTGCCGGACCACGCCCAGCAGGCGCCCCCCCTCGTCCACCACGGGGAGCGCCAGGTAGCGGTGCTGCCGCATGAGGGCGGCTACCTCCGCGCGCCCCATTGATGCCGCCGCGCGGGTAATCTCGCGGCGCAGGAGCGGCTCGACCGGGTCGCGCGGCGCCGCCAGCAGGAGGTCGCGCATCCCGAGGACGCCGACCAGCTTCCCCTCGCGGTCGGTCACGTAGAGGTAATGCAATCCCTGCCGGGGGGCCTTGCGCAGGAGCGAGATCGCCTCCTGGACGGTGAGGTCGTTCGGGATGGAGACGACCTGGGGTTCCATCATGCCGCCGGCGGTCTCCGGCGGATACTTGAGGAGCTCCTGGAGCCGCCGGGCCGCCTGCTCCGGCATCCCCGCCAGCGCCTCCCCGCGGCGCGACTCCTCGACGTGCTGGAGGACCGCGGAGGCCTGCTTGAGGGGCATGGCCTCCAGGAGGCCCCGCGTCTGCTCCGGCGTGAACCGGCTCAGGATCGCCCCCGCCGCGTGCGGCGTCAGGCGCTCCACGACCGGCCCCACGACCGAGGCGGGGAGATCCCCCAGGACCTTGGCCGCCTCGCCGGCGTCGAGCCGCTCCAGCGCGCGCGCCGCGCCTTCGGGATGCGACTCCGCGAACGACCGCACGAGGACATCAAGAGCTTTCATCGTTCCGTGCCCCTCCTCAGTCCCGCCCGCCGACCCGCGGCCGTCAGCGCTTCCCTCAGCCCCCTCGGCCGCTCATCCTCGCCAGGAAGACCAGCAGGACCACGACCGCCGCCAGGATCAGGAGCCACTTCCCCATGGGAATCCCCCGTCACCGGGGACGCGACGCCAGCCAGGCCGCCGCGTCCATCAAGTCTTTCGCCACGTGGTCCGCCCCGTGGGGCTCGGCCGCCGCCTTCGCGCCGTGGCCGGTCAGGACGAGGACCGCGGCCGTCCCCGCGGCCCTCCCCGCCTCGATGTCCCGCCGCGAGTCGCCGATCGTGACGCATCGCGTCAGGTCCAGGCCGTGCTCGCGCGCCGCCTGCTCCAGCAGTCCCGGCCGGGGCCTCCCGCACTCGCCCTCGCCCGCCTACGCCGGCACCGTCCCCCCGGGGTGGTGCGGACAGCAGCAGACGCCTTCGAGCGCCGCGCCCCCCCCCGCCAGGAGCGCCACCATCCGCAGGTTGATCCCCGTGAGCTCGTCCTCCGTGATGAGCCCCTTGGCCACCGCGGCCTGGTTGGAGACGACGAGGACCTTCCACCCCTGTCCGCGGAGGGCGCGGATCCCCTCCGCCGCGCGGTCCACGAGCGCCACGTCCTCCGGGATCGTGATGTACCCGCGCTCCGCCACGACCGTTCCGTCGCGGTCCAGGAAGACGGCCCTCTCGGAATCGCTCATGGGACGATCAGACCACATGCCGCGCGACCGGGAACAGCAGGAACGCCAGCCGCCAGCGGAAACGGTTCCGGGCAGCGAAACGCGGGAGCGAGGAGGCCACGCGCCGGAGCTCGGCCCCCGCGGAGGCCGCCTCCTCCGCCCTCCCCAGCCGCGCCGCCGCCTGGGCCAGCCGGAAGTAGGCCTCCAGGTTCGACTCGTTCTCGCGCAGGACCTCGCGGTAGCAGTCCAGCGCCTTGGCCGTATCCCCCCGGCGATAGAGCGCCTTCCCCAGCCCGAACCGGGCGTCCGCGTGCCCCAGGTCGGACTTCGCCTCCAGGGCGCGCCCGTAGGCCTCCCGGGCCTCGTCGCAGCGGCCCGTGCGGCAGAGCGCCTCCCCCAGCAGGAGCAGGAAGCGGTACGGCGCCCGGCCCTCGTAGAGGGGATTCTCGCCGGCGACCCGGACGGCGTCGCGGGCGTGCTCCAGGGCCCGCCCCCAGCGGCGCCCCTCGGCGTAGATGTGCGCCAGCTGGAAGCGCGCCTCGGCGTTCAGGGGATTCTGGAGCTGGGCCCCCTGGCCGCGGATGAACCTCTGCTTGGCCTGCCACGTCCGGAAGAGCCGGACGAACGGGTACCCGGCGGCCACCGCGGCAACCACGGCGATCCACCAGAAGAAGACGTTGGTCAAACAGCCGTACCGGAACCAGGCCCAGAGCGTGGGGTCCTCCCCCATGGATGCCGCCCCCGATCATCCGAACAGCGAGGACTCGATCACGTCGCACAGGACGTGCCCCACCGTGATGTGGCACTCCTGGATCCGCGCGGTGTCCGCGGAAGGCACGCGGAGGCAGAGGTCCGCGATCTCCCGGAGCTTGCCCCCCTTCCCCCCGGTGAACCCGATCGTCACCGCCCCCGCCTTCCGCGCGCGCCGCACGCCCTCGATCACGCTGGGCGAGTTCCCGCTCGTGGAGATCGCGACCACCGCGTCCCCCTTCCGGACGTGCGCCTCGACCAGCCGCGCGAACGTCCGCTCGTAGCCGTAGTCGTTCCCCACCGCGGTGAGGGTGGAGGTGTTGGTGGTGAGGGCGAGGACGGGGAGGGCGCGCCGCTCGCGGAGGAAGCGGCCCTCCAGCTCCCCCGCGAGGTGCTGGGCGTCCGCGGCGCTCCCGCCGTTGCCGAAGAGGTACACCCGGCGCCCCGCGCGGAGCGTCCGCACCAGGGCCTTCCCGATCGCCTCGATCGCGCCGGCCTCGCGCTGGAGGCACAAGAGCTGGGTGTAGGCGCTCCGGGCCAGCGCGTCCTCGATCCTACGGCGAAGGTCCATGGCCCCTGATCCTCCGGATGATCTCGGAGGTCGACACCCCCCGGACGTGCGGCGCCCGCTCCACGCGCCCCGCGTACTGGCGCCCCACCACCTCGTCCTCCCGGTACTGCCCGCTCTTCACCAGGACGTCGGGCCGCACGGCCCGGACGAGCCCCGTCACGTGCTTCTCGCCGAAAAGGACCACGTAGTCCACCGCCTCCAGGGCCGCCAGGACCCGCGCCCGCTCCGCCTGCGGGAGGACCGGCCGGCCCCTCCCCTTGAGGGCGCGCATGGACCGGTCGCTGTTGAGCCCCACGACCAGGAGGTCGCCGCGGGAGCGGGCGAACTGGAGGGTCGAGACATGGCCCGCGTGCAGGAGGTCGAAACAGCCGTTGGTGAGGACGATCTTCCGGCCGCGGGCCCTCTCCCGGGCGAGGGTCTTCAGGAGCTCCCGCAGGGGCACGACCTTGCGGTGGCCCTCCCCGTCGGCCGCCTGGGCGCGCAGTTCCTGGCGCGTGACCGTCTCGGTGCCGACCTTTCCCACCACGACGCCCGCGGCCGCGTTGGCCAGGAGGGCGCATTCCTCGAGCGGGAGGCCGGAGGCGTAGCCCAGGCCGAAGGCGGCCAGCGCCGTGTCCCCCGCGCCGGTGATGTCGTAGACCTGGCGCGCCGCCGCCTGGAGCGTGAGGGGCGCCGCGCCCCGCGAGTAGACGCGCATGCCGCGGTCGCCCACGGTCACCACGAGGAATTCCAGGCCCATCTCCCGCAGGACCTTGCGCGCGCCGCGATCCGGGTCGTCCTCGCGGCTGATGGCCAGGAGCTCGTTCCGGTTGAGCGAGGCCCCGGTGGCCCGGGCGTACTTGCGGTAGTCGCGGCCCTTCAGGCCCACGAGGACGGGGCAGGCGGCGCGGCGGATGAAGCGCTCGCACAGGGAGGGCGGGAGGGTCCCCTTGTTGTAGTCGGAGATGACGGCCAGGTCCGCGCGGGCCGCCGCGCGGAGCGACGCCGCCAGGAGCCGGTCCTCCACGTCGGGTCCCACGGCCTCGGTCTCCTCGCGGTCCACGCGGAGCATCTGCTGGTTGTGGGCGATCATCCGGGTCTTGACCGGCGTGGGCTTGCGCGGGTCGCGGAGGACGGCCGAGCAGTCCACGCGGAGGGCCCGCAGGAGCCGGAGGAGCTCGCGGCCGCCCTCGTCGCGGCCGACCACGCCGCCGCAGGAGGCGCGGGCGCCGAGGGTGGCGAGGTTCTTGGCCACGTTGGAGGCCCCGCCGGGGCGGAACTCCTCCCTCGCGACGTCGAGGATCTGGACGGGCGCCTCGGGGGAGACGCGGTGGACCGCGCCCCAGACGTAGCGGTCCAGGATGAGGTCGCCGAGCACGAAGACGCGGGGCCTCCGGAGCTTCGCCATCACGTCCAGCAGGCGGTTTCTCATGGGCGGTGGGTCATGAGCCGCCGGATTCTAGCACAAGGCCGCGGGGGTTTCACGGGGTTTCCCCGCGGCCAGACTTCACGAGGCTCCGGCAACCCGGGCTTGCCCCCGCCGGCTGAAACCAATAGAATTGAATCCGTGAAAGCCGTCATCCTCGACGCGCCCGAGTCCATGATCCGGGATCGGCGGCGGCGGGGAATCGACCGCCGCGACGAAGTCTGGGAGGGGGTCTACCACTTGGTCCCGCCGCCGAGCGAACGCCACCAGTCCATCGTGACCGCTCTGGTGGAACTGCTGGGCCCCTACGCGCGCCGCCATGGCCTGGGATTCCTCCGCATCGGCCTCGGCGTGCGCGACCCCCGGTCCGGCGGCCAGGACTACCGCATCCCCGAATGGATCTTCGTCCGCGCCGAACGCGGCGCCCTGCTGCATCCCGACAGCGGCTACGTGGACGAGGGACCGGACGCCCTCCTCGAGGTGCGCTCCCCCGGCGATGAAACCGACGAGAAACTCCCCTTCTATGAAAAAGTCGGCGCCCACGAAGCCCTGATCGTGGACCCCGACACGCGAAACGTCCAGGTGCTCCGCCTCCTGGGCGGCCGACTGGCCCCCGTCTCCCCGAACGCCGACGGCTGGACCTATTCCGAAAGCCTCCGCGCCTTCTTCAGGACGGGCCAACACGAAGGCAAACCGGCCCTCCGTGTCCTCCTGGAATTGGACCGCACCGAGCACCTGATCTAGCCTCGCCCCCGGCCCACCCCGGAGCTAAACTCCAGGAGGGGCTTTCGAACTTCCCACGCCTGGAAAGGCCGATCACGGCTTGTCCGGTCTGGCAGGAACGGGGGCATCCCCGCCTGCGGACAGCGCGCGTGGCCGGACCCCCATTCCTCGAGGCCTGAAACACCTGCGCGAGGCCGATCCCGCGAAGAAACCGCAGGCGCGCGCCGGATCAGTCCCGCCGGGGCTTCGGTTTCGCCTGCCCCAGGAGCCTCAGCAGCAGCGAAGCCGCGATCCCGAAGACGAATCCCCCCAGGTGCGCGAAGACGGCCACGGCCCTCGCCTCCCCCTGGGCCTGGCCGTCGAGCTGGCCGCGCGCCATCAACAGCTGGGACGCCACCCACAGGCCGATGGCCCCCCAGGAGGGCAGGGTGAAGAACCGCACGAAGAAGATCAGCCACAGCGCGAACCTGATCTTGCTGTTGGGGAAGAAGACGAGGTAGGCCCCCATGATCCCGGAGATCGCCCCCGAGGCCCCCACCGTGGGGATGCCGGCCATCGCCCCCTTGGCCGTCAGGATGTGGGCCGCCGCCCCCGCCGCCCCGCTGACGAAATAGAAGAGCAGGTAGGGGAGGTGCCCCAGCCGGTCTTCCACGTTGTCGCCCGCGATCCAGAGGAAGAGCATGTTCCCGAAGAGGTGCAGGAGGTCCGCGTGCAGGAACATGGAGGTGAAGATCGTCCGGACCTCCCATTGGCCGGGCTTGAGCCCGTAGGTATGGGCGATCTCGATCACCTGGGGCTCCGGCCGGAAGGCGCAAACGAAGAACACGACGACGTTGGCCAGGATGATGAGATAGTTGAAGAACGGGACCGTCTTGCGCGGGTTGACGTCGCCCACCGGAATAATCATTTGACCCGGTCTCCGGACCCCTATACTATAGCATCGAGAGGGGGGTTTCGAATGAGGCACATCGCCCGCGGGCTCGTCCTTTTCCTCGCCGCCGGCTGTTCCAGTCTGGAAGTCCCCCCGATCGAGGTCGGGAGCGGCGGCGTCCGCCTCGGGGGAGGGAAGGCCCAGGACGCCTATGGGGCCTATGCCAACGCCTACAACGACCTGAGCCGCCAGCACTTCAACGTCCGCCGGAATCTCGAATCCCGCGGCCAGAACCTCTACGGCGCCCACGCCGCCATGGAGCAGATCATCAACGACCTGGAGACGATGAAGTCCCTGGCCGTCCCGGCGCGGCAGGCCGCCTTCGATCCCTATCTGGCCAGGTACCGCGACTGGCTCAAGGAAGTGGCCCGCAACTCCTGGGGCGGCTCCTTCTTCCAGGAATTCGAGAAGGCGGAGCGGGAGGTGAAGTCGAAGTTCCACCCGGACACCATGGAGGTCGCCCAGGAGGCCGCGCCGGCGGCGGGCCCCGCGCCCGCCCCCAAGCCGCCCGTGGACCCCGACGCCAACCCGCGGCGGGACCCCGCGCCCGCCCCCAAGCCGCCCGAGACCCCCGCCCCGCCGCCGCCCGCGGCCCCCTCGGGCGTCTCCGCGCGGCTCCTCTACAAGGCCTGGGACCGCGCCCACGACGAGCCGGTGGAGGCCTACAAGGCCAACAAGAACGCGAAGACACGCCACGACGACGTGATGGAGGCCCCCCGCCACCTCAAGGCGGCCCACTCCGGCAAGCAGGCCGACCTCCTCCAGTACTGGATCGACTGGTACGCCCGGATCCACCAGAACACCAAAGGCTTCACGGCCCTGCCGGAGAAGACCACGGAACAGGACGTGGCGGACGAGATCAACGTCGCCGCCCGCGTCATCCGCAGGGAATTCAACCCCGACAAGTAGCGGCTCCACTCCCATGCGAATCCTCGCCTTCGTCCTCGCGGGGCTCCTGGCCCAGGACGGCCTGGAGAAGCGCCGGGACGAGGCCGCGGCCCGTCTCGAGGATCTGCGGGGGCTCCGGTTCAAGACGACGCCCGCGATCCGCGCGGGGACCCGCCGCGAGTACGCCGCCTTCGCCCTCGAGAACGCCCGGCGCGTATACGGCAACGACCTCGCCGCGGCCGAGAAGGCCCTCAAGACCCTGGGGCTCATCTCCTCCCTGCTCCGCCTGGAGCTGGCCCTCACGGCGCACGCCGGCCTGGGCGTCAAGGTCTTCTGCGCGAAGGGGGAGATCCTCGTCCTGGACCCCGCCGTGGGCGACGACCTCCTCCTCAACAAGATGGCCCTGGGCCTCCTCGACCAGCACCACGCCCCCCGCGGCGCGCCCACCTACGACGCGCAGATGGCCCTCGCCTCGCTCCGGATGGGCGACGCCGAGGCGGCCAAGCACCTCTTCTGGCACCGCGGGAAGCTCCCGGAGGGGCACGCCCGGAAGCTCGCCGAGGAGGCCGCGGAGTGGGAGAAGGGGACGAGCAGGCTGGCCAGCGCCGTGATCCCCCGCCTCTTCGTCCGCACCGCCGACTTCCCCTGGCGGCGCGGCGCCGCCTTCGCGGCCGCCCTCCTCGCCGAAGGCGGCCTGGACCGGCTGAACCGGGCCCACGCCGAGCCGCCCGTCTCCACGGAGCAGATCCTCCACCCGGCCAAGTACCTCGCCGGCGAGCGGGCCGTGGAGATCGACCTCGGCGCCCTGGACGAATTCCTCGCGGGCCGCGGCTGGCGGCCCGCCTACCGCACGGTCCTCGGCGAGCTGGGAACAGCGCTGGTCCTCGAAACCCACTTCCCCCGGGAGGACGCCGCGGCCGCCTCCGAGGGATGGGGCGGCGACGCCCTCGCGCTCTACGAGAAGGAGGGGCGGGCGGCGCTGGCCGCGTGGACCACCGAGTGGGACGGCGAGAAGGACGCGGAGGAATTCGCCGGTCCCGCGGGGCGGCTGGCGGCGGCCCTGGACCGGTCCGGCGAGGGCCTCCGCTCCTCGGCCCTCCGCCGGAAGGCGTCGGTCGCCCTGCTGGTGAACGTCCCGAAGGACCTGCACGAAGGCCTTGTCGAGGCGCTCTGGAAGTGCACGCGGAAGAGGGAGAAGACGGAGACCTACGGCCAATGACGCGGGAGATCTACCGGAAACAGAGGAAGTTCTTCCGGAAGGCGTACGAGGAGGGCCGGCACGGGTGGCCCGTGGAGGGCGCCACGCCCGACGTGGAGCGGCTGGCGCGGCGGCTGGGGAGCGGGCGGGAGAGGAAGGCCCTCGACCTGGGGTGCGGCGAGGGGCGGCACACGATCCTTCTGGCACGCCTGGGCTACGACGCGACCGGCCTCGACTACGAGCCCCTGGCGCTCGGCAAGGCCCGCGCCTTCGCGCGCCGCGCGGGCGTCCGGGCCCGCTTCGTGGAAGGGAACGCCCTCGACCTCCGCTTCCCGCCGGGCGCCTTCGACCTCGTCCTCGACTACGGCTGTTTCCACCACGTGGTCCGGCGCGACTGGCCGCGCTATCTCCGGCAAGCGGCCCGCATCCTCCGGCCCGGGGGCCGCCTGATCCTGTCCGTCTTCTCGACGAAATACCGTCACCACGAAGGGGAGCGGCGGACGCGGAACTGGGTGGTCCACCGGAACCACTACGACCACTTCTTCACCCGCGCGGAGATCCGGGATGCCTTTTCCAAGACCTTTGACATTTTGGCGATCCTGGAGGAACATGAGGGCCTGAACGGGTTCTTCCACGCGCTGATGAGGCGGCGCGCGGGGGATCCTGGAAAATGAGAGGAGCACCCATGAGAGCCTGGACCCTGTCGTTCGTCCTGATCGCGGCGGGCTGCGGCGGCGACTCGGCCCCGCCCGCCTCCGCCCCGAAGCCCGGGGCCCCCGCGGCCAAGGCCCCGCCCGCGGCGGGCGCGCCGGCCCTCAAGGAGCCGGCCCTCCGGGGCGACCCGGCCGGGAAATACCTGTGCCTGCAGTGCGGCCTGAAGACGAACGAGAAGGCCTGTCCCCAGTGCAAGACGGTCCTGGCGTCCGACGCCGCGGCGGCCCCCAAGTCCGCCCCGGGCGACGTGGGGAAGTCCAACCTGGCGCCCACCTACGCCTGCCCCAAGGACGGCTGTACGTTCACCAGCGCCCGGAAGGAGAAATGCCTGCCGCACCCGGACACGGACCTCAAGGAACTCTGGTTCGCGTGCGCCAAGGACGGCGTCAGCCAGACGAGCCCGGGCAAGTGCGGCAAGTGCGGCGGGGCCCTCGCCCGCGACCTCCGGTAAGCGGCGAACCTCCCTCGCCCCGCGCCGTTTGAATGGGGGGCGGGCCGCTTTTGCTTGCAGGGTCGATGAGGGCCCCTATAATGCGAACCATGCGCCATTTCCTCGCCGCCGCCGTCCTCGCCGCCGTCCTCGCCGCGGCCGCCGCCGGGGCGGCCGCCCAGGACACGATCAAGTTCAACGACCCCGGCCGGCCCAACATGCAGGGCGAGATCACCTCGATGAACTTCAGGATCGTCGAGATCGAGATCGAGGTCGGCGGCCTCCGCGTGCCCCAGAAGCCCTTCGCCAGGGAGATCCGGGAGATCGACATCGACCCGAGCCGGAAGCCCTTCGACTTCTCCTCCGGCGAGGACGCGATGAACCGGGGCGATTACGCCTCCGCGGTCGAGCGGTTCGAGCGGGCCAAGAAGGATCCCCGGGACATCATCCGGCAGACGGCGGCGATGAACGTCGTCCGCTGCCACTTCGCCGCCGGCGACGCCGCG
>CAYNDR010000120.1:0-2132 GCA_964395295.1 uncultured Planctomycetales bacterium | reverse complement strand
ACCTGCGCGAGACCTACGAGGTGGAGTACCAATGCCACATGTCCCGCGGGGACGCCGCCGCCGTGGCCAAGACCCTCGAGGAGTTCGAGAAGAAGGGGCGGGGGGAGAAGCTCGACGAGTGGGCCAAGTCGGCCGACGTGATGCGCGCCCGGCTCCTCGAGATGCAGGGCAAGTGGCAGCAGGCGCTGGAGATCCACTCGAAGTACGGCCGCGACAAGGACGTGGGGGAGGAGGCCTCGCTCGGGGAGCTCCGCTGTCTCCGGGAGCTGAAGAACTGGACCCAGCTGAAGGCCAAGGCCGAGGTCGCCATCGGCGGTTCCAAGGCGAAGAAGGGCAACGAGCGCCTCCTCATGGGGGCCTACAACGCCCGCGGGGAGGTCTCCCTCCAGGGCGGCAATCCCAAGGACGCCCTGCTGGACTTCATGCGGGGCGTGGACGTGCTCAGCAAGGGGGCCGAGAGCACCCGGGAGCACGAGAAGTCCCTGGCGCTGGCCGCCGTCGCGTGCGCCCAGGTCTCCTCGGCCGAGAAGGACAAGGCGAAGAAGGACACCTACAAGGACCGGGCCAAGGAGCTGTTGGGGGAGCTCGACAAGATCTACCCCAACTCCCCGCTCCGCGCCGAAGCCGCCAAGGCGATCCAGGAGATCAAGTAGCGTCCCCGTTCAGGGGCGGCCTAGAACCGGGAATCAACGGGGGCCCCATTCCTGGTTCTTGATTCCGAACCGATGCCTGAACGACCACCAGGCTAGTACAGCTTCTGCACCGCGGCGCCCGGGAAGTAGTACTCCAGGATCTCGGCCGCGATCTTCCCGTCCCTGGCCATCTCATAGGCCCCCACCTGGCACATCCCCGCCCCGTGGCCGAAGCCGCGGCCGGAGATGGCCACCGCGTCGCCGCGGTCCTCGATGCGGTCCCACAGCGTGCTCCGGAGCCGGACGGAGGCGAGGTTCCGCTTGAAGTCCTGGGCGTTGAGCTTGACCGTCCTCGAGGAACCCTCCAGCGCCGCCGTGAGCTCGACCGCGCGGCCGCCGGGAAGGGTCTTCGTCACCTCCAGGGACTTGAGGCGCGCGCCCTGCAGGTCCTTCGGGAAACAGCGCTCGACGATCTCCTTCTTGGGGACCACGACCGGGGCCTCCCAGCGGTGGACCGCCCGGCGCTCGCAATAGCCGCACTTCCGCCCGGCCAGGGGGGGGATCCGCCCGCACTCCTCGCCCAGGACCTCCCAGGCCGGCTCCGTGGCCCCGCCGCAGGCGCTCGAGTAGTAGGTCCGCACCAGCCGCCCCTCGTAGACGACGAACAGGCCCCGCGTGGCGTCCACGAGGCTCGAGGCGAAATCCGTCTCGCGCTCCATGCCGCCGTAGACCTGCGAGCGCTCGTCGTCGTAGAGGTCGAACTTCTCCCCCTTGACCCGGCGCAGGCGCTCCAGCCTCTGCTCGTGGACCGCGTAGGTCCGCGCGGCGATCACCTGGGCCTTGAGGGCCTCCGGTCCCTGCGCCAGGCTCATCTCCTTCCCCACGACCCCCTTGAGGTAGTCCTCGAGGTCCACCTCGTTCACCAGGGCGACCTTCCCCTCCGCCAGCGCGTAGACGAGGAGCGCCCCGTGGTAGCGCACCGCGGCGGGACGGACGGGATTCCCCCGGGGGTCGCGGGAGTACTCGACCTCGATCGTGCCGTCGCGGCCGGGGACCACGGCCACGGGATTGGCCGCGAACGCGGCCTCGCCCAGCCGGAGGCCCCCGGAGGCGCGGACCTCGGTCCACCGGAGCTCGTCGCCGCGCGCCAGCACCTCCTTGCCGGCCCGGACCTCGTAGGGGCCGCGGACGGCGATGCGCGCGGACGGTTCGCGCAGGCAGCGGCCCAGCCCCACCTGGACGGTCGGCGGCGCAACGACCTCGCCGAGCAGGGGGTCCGCGGGCACGGGGGAACCGGCCGTGCAGGAATGCAGGAAGAAGGCCAGCCAGACGGAAAAGCCGATGACGGCCGCGAAGAAGAAAACCGACTCGCGCTTCATGCCCCCGCTCTCCACGGAGAATTGTACGCCGCGGGGGGCCCGAAAGCAACGTCCCCCCGCGGGAATTTGTGATTCAGACGTAGGGGGGGCGCGCGCCCCAGGCCGGGTGAGCGAGAGAGCC
>CAYNDR010000119.1:14029-16937 GCA_964395295.1 uncultured Planctomycetales bacterium | reverse complement strand
CGGGTCACTGGGGGGCCGCCGCCCTGCCGTCCTATCGGGCGATCCCCCCTCAGGACCTCGGCCTGAGGAGCACAGTGGACCCTTTCACGGGAACAGCCGAACGGGCCTCATTTAAGCCGGCTCTTCAGGCGCTCGAAGTCGCCTGCCGCCCTCTTCCCGGCACGGGTCTCCTTCCGCAAAGTCGTACACCTGCACCCTCTGCCAGTGCTCCTGGTTGCGCACGACGAACTCCTTGTGGAGGGCGTGCTCCTGGTAGAGGTCCTGCCCCGGGCGGTCGTCGAGGAGCACGGTGAGTCCGACGTCGTAGGTGTTGTCGACGACGGGGCGGGGGGTCATGGCGGGGGGGCCGGCCATGAGGCGGCGGACGGTGGGGACCTTGCCGAGATAATCTTTGCAGTCCTGGATGAGCTTCACCCGCGCGGCCTCGGGCGTTCCGCGCTTCAGCCAGAAGAAGACGGTGTGGACGAACATGCGGGCCCTCCTCAGCGATGCCAGTAACATAATGGACGGTCTATTGGGTGGCAAGGATCAGGGGGCGAACCAGGGCTTCGAGGTCGGGTCGCCCTTGAAGAACTTGAGGAGGAGCTGGGCGACCTTGTCCTTCCCGTCCTGGCTGGGGTGCGTCCCGTCCCTCCCGAGGTCCGACTCCTTCCAGACCAGGCCGTCGCACTTCCGGGGATTCACCCCGTCGCCCCAGAGGTAGGGGCCCCAGAGGAGGACCGGCGCGGCGGCCTCGCCCTGGACGGGGTCGGGATTGAGCTCCTTGACGCCCTTGATCTGGTCCTGGATGAGCCACCGCACGGAGAACGCGCCCTCGTAGGCGTACGGCTCCGGGTTCAGGGTGCTCCGGGCGTACCCCGCGTAGATCCGGCTCGATAGGTAGGCGATCCGGAGGTTGGGGAACTTCGCCTTCGCGAGGCGGACGATCTTGGCCAGCTCCTCCTGGAGCTTCCGGGCGTGGGCGGGGAACTCGCCGTGCTGGCCCTGCGCGATGAGGGCCTGCTTGATCCAGGCCGCCTGGACCTGCCGGGGCGCGACGCCCGCCGCCTGGAGGCGCCGCTCCAGCTCTCCCCAGGGGCGCGCCTCGGCCGTGTCCCACTGGATCGCGGCCTGCCCTCCCTGGGCGCCGTCCACGATCGCGAGCTTCCCGGACTTCTCCCGCGCGGCCAGCCGCACGAACGCGGAGAACTCCTGGGTGGTGTTGGACATCCCGATGGAGACGAGGACGATCCTCCCGTCGGGCGAGGGATTTCCCTCGGCGTCGAGCGGGCGGATCGCCTCGGCGGCCTTCTTCGCGGCCGCCTGGTGCGCCGCGGGCGGCTCGTTCTTCCCGCCGCCGTAGAGTCCGCCGTCCTCCCCCTTGTGCCGCTCGCTCTCTCCCATGTCGCAGAGGGGGATGAAGCCGGTCTTCTCCCCGTACTTCGGCTCCATGGGCCGCCGGGGCGGGCGGTCCTGTCCCGCCAGGGGCGCCGCCAGGGCCAGCGCCGCCAGGGTTGTCCACAACCGCATCGGCTTCGCCCTCCTGCGGTTTCTTCCCCAGACGACAAAACGCACCGTCCATTTTGTCGTTTTTCCACAGATTACATACGACAAAATAGACGGTCGATTTTGTCGTGACCTGGGGTCACCTCCTTGCCGGGCGGCGGCCCCGGGGGGCCGCCGGGCCCGACGACTGCCGGGTCACGAGCAGGGTTTCGAGCGACAGCTCCGGGCCGTCCTTCTTCGGGTCGCGGAGCATGGAGGCAAGGGCCTCGAAGGCCATCGATCCCAGCCGCTCGCGGGGGACCCGCACGGTGGACAGCGGCGGATTGAAGTGCGGCGCGAAGGGGATGTCGTCAGACCCCACGACGGAGACGTCCTGGGGCACGCGGAGCCCGGCGGCGTTGAGGGCCTGGATGGCGCCGATGGCCATGAGGTCGTTGCCGCAGAGGATCGCGGTGGGGAGGGGGGGCTTCTCGATGAGGGCGCGGACGGCGGCGGCGCCGCCCTCCACGCGGTGGTCGCCCTCCAGGAGGCGGGGCTCGGGGAGGCCCTCGCGCCGGAGGGCGGAGAGGCACGCCTCGCGGTAGCGGACGGCGGAGACGCGCTCTGCGGGGCCGGCGATCACGGCCGCCTCGCGGTGGCCGAGGTCGCGCAGGTGGCGGACGGCCTCGCCGACGCCTCTGGAGTAGTCCGCGCGGATCGTGCCGCGGGCGGGGCCGGTCGACTCGCCGTCGAGGAGGACCACGGGGACGCCGCGGGCGCGGAGCTCCTCCACGAGGGACGCGTCGAGCTGGGAGGTCATGACGGCGACGGCGCGGACGCTGTTGGCGATCATGCGCTGGACGGCGCGGCGGGCCTGGCCGGGGTCGTAGTTGGTGGTCCCCAGCAGGAGGTCCCCCTTCTGGCGGAGGGCGGCCAGCTCGAAGCTCTTGATGAGCTCGGGGAAGAAGGGGTTCTCGATGTCGGAGATGATCAGGCCGTAGGAGTCGCTCTGGCCGCGGGCCAGGAGGCGGGCGGGGGCGCTGGCGTGGTAGCCCAGGTCGCGGACGGCCTGGAGGACCCGCTCGCGGGTTTTGGGGGCCACGGGGCGGGTGTCGTTGAGGACGTGGGAGACGGTGGTGGTGGAGACGCCGGCGCGGCGGGCCACGTCCTGCATGAGGGCGGTCATGGGGATCCTCTCCGGGGATGCAAGCGCTTGCCGCAAGCGCTTGCATCATGAATAGTACGCCTCGGTCGGGGAGCTGTAAAGAGAAACCCGCAACAAAATGGACCGTCCATTTTGTGACGGCCCGCAAACACCCCCATCCCCGGTGTCGTATCTCTCGTGGATAAAGGAGAACCGACATGATCCGCGCCGCCGTCCTCCTCTTCCTGCTGAGCGGCCTCCCCTTGGCCGCCGAGTCCCAGGAGAAGTTCGGGTTCCTCA
>CAYNDR010000119.1:0-14019 GCA_964395295.1 uncultured Planctomycetales bacterium | reverse complement strand
AAGTTCGAGATCAAGATGGACTGCTCCGAGGTCCCCGAGATGAAGGAGTGGGCGGAGAAGGCCAGGGAGGCCATGGAGAAGTGCTACCCGATCTTCGCCGAGAAGCTCAAGAGCCCCGGCTACACCCCCCCGCGCGTGGTCTCCGTCAAGATCAAGAAGGACATGAAGGGGATCGCCGGGACGGCCGGGGCGCGCATCGAGGCCGCGGCGGACTGGTTCAGGAAGCGCCCCGAGGACACCGGCGCGCTCGTCCACGAACTGGCCCACGCGATCCAGTCCTACCCCAAGTACCATCCCGTCTGGCTCGTCGAGGGGATCGCCGACTACCTGCGCTTCTGGATGTACGAGCCCGAGGCGCGCCGCCCGAAGCTCAACCCGGACAGGATCAAGTACAAGGACGGCTACCAGCCGGTGGGGGCCTTCCTGGCGTGGCTGGAGAAGCAGTACGATCCCCAGATCGTCAACAAGCTCAACGCCGCCTGCCGCGAGACGCGCTACAAGGACGACCTCTTCGTGGAGTGCACGAAGAAGCCGCTCGACGGCCTCTGGGAGGAGTTCAAGGCGAGCCTCCGGAAATGACGCCGGCCCTCACTTGAACGCGAGGATCTTCGACCGCAGTTCGCTCTCGACCTCCCGGACCTTCTTCCCCGCGAGCTTCTCGAAGGCCCGGACCGGGTCGTCGCCCCGGATCGCCTCCCCGATGTAGGCCTGGACCTGCTCCGGCGAGACCTTCCCCGCCAGGGAGTGCGCCAGCAGCCAGCAGTACGCGTAGTTCACGGTCGACCGTTCCGCCTGCTCCTTGTCGTCCTTCACGACGACGAAGTGCTCGGCGCCCCCCTTGAGGACGTCCTCCAGGCGCGGCAGGCCGGCCCGCGGAAGCTGTTCCTTGAGGACCCGGACGAACCCCGGGTGCGGGGCGCCGTAGACCAGATCGCCCCCCTCCACCGCGCTCATCTCGAAGTAGCTGGCCATGCCCTCGTGGAGCCAGCGGGGGCACTTCACGCTCTCCCCGCCCTCCCAGAGGAAGTTGGCCGCGTAGGCGTGGAACCCCTCGTGGAAGAGCATCTCCATCATCTGGCGGTTCTGATTCACCAGCACCCGCTCGTTGTGCTCCAGCGTCTTCTGGTTGGCCTCGATGTCCCTCGTGGCCGCCTTGCGGATGTCCCCCAGCTCCTTCTGGAGCGCGGCCTCCTCGGTCTTGAGCCCCTCCCGCTTCTCCTTCTCCCACTGGTCCACCTTCCTCAGCCTCTCGGCGAGGTCCGGCGGCCTCTGCATGTTGAGGACGCGCCGCGCCTCGGCCGCGGCGTCCACGATCTTCTGCCGGATCTCCTTGGCCAGCCGGTTGATCCGGGCGGACTCGGAGGCCACGTTCGCCTTGAGCGTCTCGATGAGGCCCTGGACGCGCCGGATCTCGGCGCGGACGCGGCGCTCCTCGTCCTTCTGGATCATGTTGAAGGCCGCGATGAAGTTGTCCTTGGTGTTGTAGTGGGCGGGATTGAGGACCGCGCCGCCGTACTTCCGGTTCTGGAAGCGGGCGTACTCCTCGCGGTCGGCCAGGAGGTAGACCTTGATCCGGTGGCTCGCGTTGCGCCGCACGCCGAGGTGGCTCCGGTACGCCCCGAAGATCTCGTCGAGGTAGTAGGCCATGTCCTTCACGAAGGACTGGTCGCAGGTGGACTCCAGGGCGAAGGACGTCCCCTCGACCCGCAGGCTGGCGGCGCCGTCGAGGGTGGACGTCTCGGTCCGGATGCGGGAGAGCGCCTCCGCCCGGCGGAGGGTGCGCTCGCCGAACGTCTTCGAGCGCTCCGAGGCCTTCCGGCGGGCCTCCTCCGGGGCGCGCTCGATCGACTCGATCTCGCTCCTGAGGAGGGTGACCCTCCCCGAGCCGATGATCTCCCCCTTGGAGCCTTTGATAAGGGTCTCGATCACCACCTCCTGGTCCGTCTCGGAGGCGATCCGCCCCATGCGCGTGGTGCCGTCCTTCAGGCGGACCACGTCCTGGTCCTGGAGCGCCAGGCACGCGAGCATCGCCAGCGCCGCCGGTATCGAGTTCATCGAACCTCCCGGGGATGATTATACCCCCCTTTATTCGCGGCGGGGCCGCCAGGTTCACGGCGACGGCTTGCCGGGGGCGGGCTCAGGTTCCGCCAGCGACACATCGTGCGGGATGGTGCAGGGAAGCAGCAGCGTGTCGGCCACAAGGGCGAGGGGGAGGTCGCAGAGGACGAAGGGCCAGATCAGCCAGACGGGAATGGTTTCGCAGGACCCCAGCGCCCCGAACGGATGGGTGAGGATCCCGAAATCGATCCGGGTCCCGGCGTAGATCCTCTCCGCACAGCCGGACTGGGCCATGCCGACCAGGATCCCGCAGCCGCAGAGGCATGCGCAGAGCAGAAGGGCGGCGGTCCGCCTCATTTCCCCATTTTAGCGCGGTTCCCGCCGGAGGGCCTTCCTTTCCGCCCCACGCCAGGTCCCCGGGGTCGTATGATATATATGGCTGGATAACACAGGTTATGGGCCGATATACGTGGTTTCTTGGGGGCGCCTGGGCGGCCGTCCTGCTGGGCCTTTCGGCGGCCGCGGGGGCCGCCCAGGAGCCGGACCGCAAGGCCCCCCCGCCGAAGCCGCCCTCCGGCTCCCGCGCGCCGGCCGGCGTCGATCCGGCCTGGAGGCCCTTCGTCTTCGCCGAGGCCCGCGTCCGCGAGTGCCGGATCGGCATCGAGATCGGCTACACCGTGTTCGAGAAGAAATACGGGAAGGATGCCGGGAAGGCCGCCGCCGCCGCGAACGCCTTCATCGAGCGCCTGAACACCTACTGGGTCTCGGAGGCCATGATCCACTGGTCGCTCGGGGCCCTCGTCCTCCGCGGGACCGCCGCCGAGGACCCCCATCCCGACGGCACGGACAACGGCAGGATCTGGGGCGAGACGCGCCACCTGTTCGTGGAGGAGAAGAAGCTCGACTTCGGGCTCAAGATCTCCTCCGCGATGCAGGGCGGCCTGGGAGGCGGCCGGTGCGCCGCCCTCCCCACGCCCTGGTGGGCGTTCGACCACGAGGCCAGCCACGGCTTCGGCCTCCCCCACGAGCACGGATGGCCCTACGACCGCGGCCCCCAGAACATCACGAATCCCTGGAGCCTCTACGGCCGGCTCCCGCGGGGATTCCCCGCCGACCCCGGCGACGCCCCCGGCCTCTGGTACGGCGCCGCGGGCCTCGAGCACACCTTCAGCAAGAAGAACGTCGACGACATGATGCGGGACGTCCGCGGCCTGAAGGACCTGGGCCCCTACGCCAGGCCCCGCCCCCCCTACGCGGCGATGGACGTCGTCCGCGTGCCCGTGGCCGCGGCCTCCTCCTCCCCCTCGATCAAGACGGCCATCGACGTCCTGGCCAACGACCACGACTGCAACGGCGGCCCGGTCTGGCTCAAGGCGTTCGACACCCCGACGCTGAGGGGCGCGACGGTGCGGCGCGCCGCGGGCGGCGGGCCCGGCGGGCGCGACGCGCTGGCCTACGAGATCTCCGGGACCGCCCGCTTCACCTTCCACGACGTCTTCACCTACACCGCCGTGGACCCGGACGGCCTGGAGAACAAGGGGTACGTCCTCGTCCTCGTCGACACGCCGAACCTGCTCCTCAACGGCGACTTCGAGGCCGGGAACGAGCCGTGGGCCGGGACGGGGGCCTTCGTGGAGCCGGCCCAGAAGGACCGGCCGAAGGGGGGCTCGCGGCTCAGGCTCTCCGCGGGGGGGAGCGCCCGCCAGCGCGTCGCGCTCAAGCCCGGCGCCTCCTACCGCCTGACGGTGCGCTGCGAGATCCCGAAGGGGCAGAAGCTCGTCCTGGGCATGGCGGGCAAGGACCCCAAGGCCCCGCCCGTCGTCTCGAAGGAGCTCTCCACGGGCTGGCTGATGCGGGCCTTCTACTTCGCCGCCGCGGCGGGCGCGGACGGCGGGGCGATCGCCCTCTCGCGCCCGGCGGGCGGCGCGGGCGACGTCTTCGTGGACGACGCCGACCTCCGGCAGGTGGGGCCCGCCGAGGCGGGCGAGTACGCGAAGGAGTGGCCGAACGATGCGAAAGAGTGACTCCTCTCCGGCGCGGCCCGTGACCATGAGGGACATCGCGCGGCGGCTGGGCGTCTCCCGTCCGGCCGTCTCCGCGGCGCTCTCCGACCGCCCTTACACCATCGCCCTCAGCGGCGCGCTCCGCGGGCGGATCCGGCGCGCCGCCGGGGAGATGGGCTACCGCCGCAACGTCCTGGCCCAGAGCTTCATCAAGCAGAGGTCGACCCTCGTGGGCTTCCTCGGGCGCCGGGAGTACTTCCTCTACGCGATGGAGACCCTGGACGGCATCGAGTCGGTCCTGGACCGGAAGGGCTACTCGACCCTCGCCTTCCTCCACGGCGACACGCCGGAGGACCAGTGGCGGCACCTCCAGCGGTGCCTCGACCGCCGCGTGGACGGCCTCATCGTGGCGGGCGTCCCGGAGGGGCCCCGCGGCCGCGTCACGCGCCTGATCGGGGATCTCCGCAGGAAGGGATTCCCCGTCGTCCAGGTCTACCGCCGCACGTTCCCGGGCGTCCCGGTGGTGATGGTGGAGGACGGCGAGATCGGGTACCTCATGACGCGCCACGCGATCGAGCTGGGCCACGCCCGGATCGCCCACTACACGCACGACGGGTACCTGGCCCGGGAGCGGCCGGTCCAGGACCGCGACGCCCGGGAGCGGCACGAGGGATACGCGCGCGCCATGCGGGAGGCGGGGCTCGATCCGGCGGTGGCCACGTTTCCCGCGAGCCGCTACCATCCGCTCGCCGGAGGGTACGCCCCCGGGGCGGCGGAGGAGGCGGCGGGCGTCCTGAGCCATCCGGCGCGGTTCACGGCGGCCGTCTGCTTCAACGACTACGTCGCGCTCGGGCTCATGAAGGGGGCTCGGGCGCTGGGGCGGCGCGTGCCGGAGGACTTGTCCATCGTGGGCTACGACGACGTGGACTTCTCCCGCGCGTCGGAGCCGCCGCTGACGACGCTGGCGCCGCCGATCCGGGAGATCGGCCGGGAGGCCGCCGCGCGGGTCCTGGACCTCCTCGGGGGGAAGCCGGCCGCCGACCGCGTCTTCCGGCCGGAGCTGCGGGTCCGGGGCACCACGGCGCGCCGGGTTATGTGAGTCCCGCGGCCCCCTCCGCCCCCACGCGGCTCGACGGGGCGTCGGTATCCGCCAGGGGCCTTATAGCCCGAACGCGGCGGGGTCCCGGACGACCGCGCGGGCGGCGGCCGCATAGGGGGCGGATTCGTCGGTCAGATGCCGGCGGATGTAGCCCCGCCAGTCCGCGGCGGCCGCGGCGTCTCCTCTCCCTTCGGCCTTCTGCAGGAAGCCCACCGCCGCCACGGCGTTCAGGATGACCTCGCGGCGCCGGTCCTTCAGGCGGCGGCGGTTCAGGTGGTACACGGCGATGCTGGCCCTGCCTTTCTCGCTGCCGGCCCGGGGGTCGAGCGCCCCCGTGGGCGTCGGGCGGAGGTGGCCTTCGGGGTCCTCTCCCTCGCAGGGATTGAGCAGGAGGGGTTCTTCCCTGTCCAGGGCATCGGCGTGCGACGAGGCGCGGTTCGCCTCGACGGCCAGCGGGAACTGGTCCAGCTTCCCGGCGGAAGGGCCGGCCGAGAGATCCCCCCAGCGCGGCTTGTCCCGCCGCCGCTGGTTGCACAGCGTGCATCCGAGGAACAGGTTGGACCACGCGTAGGCGAGCCAATAATAGCCGGGATGGTTCGCGTTCTCCGCGACCCGGCCCTTGGGGCGGAAGTGCTCGACGTCCCAATTCGATCCGGCCGCGACGTGGGTCTCGCAATAGGAACACTTGTCGTGGAAGAGTCCTTCCAGGGCGGCCCGGACCTTGTCGTGGCCGTAGAGGCCGGCCTTGGCCTCGTGGGCGGGCCCTTCGGCGATCGCCCTGGCGGTCTCCTGCCGGGCGGCCGCCTGCCAGGCGGAGTCGGGAATGATCGCGTTCCCGTTCTCGTCCTTGCGGTCCCGGGCGATGCGGATCATCCTGGCTCAGAGGCCGTGCTTCTCGATCAGCTTCCTGAGTTCCCGGGCCGCCTGGCTCTCGCGGATTTCGGGGACCTGCTGGGCCCTCAGTTGCCGGGCGATGTCCTTCAGTTCGTCCTTCTCCGACGTCGAGCGCTTCTCCGGCGGGATGTTCGCCAGGTCCTGGTACTTCTGGAGCTGCAGGGCCGTCTCCGGGGCGTAAGGGCTCGTGTCGAAAAGCCGGTCGTCGACCAGGAGATCCTCCGCGGACCAGCCGCGGAAGTCGGGCACCGCCTCCTCCTGGACGACGCGGTCGCCCTCGCGGCGGAGGGGGACGACCTCGTCCGGCCGGGCCCCCATGGCGACGAGGGGGCTGTGCGTCGTCGCGACCACCTGCATCCTCGGGAGGGCTTCGCCGAGGCGGCGGAGCGCCGCCGACTGCATCGACGGGTGCAGGTGCTGCTCGATCTCGTCGAGCAGGAGGATGCCTTCGATGTCCCCCGACGGGGCGATCCGTCCGGCCTGGCTGGCCCAGGCGTAGAGATCCAGCATCCATCCGAACGTCAGGCGGTAGCCGTCCGCCCACGCCTGCAGGGGGATGCGCTCCCCGACGGAAGGCCCGGACACCTCCACCCCGCCTCCCCGGGGCAGGACGATCTCGTCCTGTTCGGAAAGGCCCAGCGCCTTCTTCAGCCCCGTCATCGCGGCTCCGTAGCCCGGCGTCCCGAGCTGGTCCTGGAGCCGGCGGAGGGTCAGCTCGGGATCGGCGAGGGACGTGCGGTAATCGAAGAGGTTCGCGACCGAATCGGACACCCGGTACGGGCGGTTCGCCGTGCGGCTGTCGGAACCGAAGCCCCACCGGCCGACCCCGTATCCGCAGACGAAAAGGCCTTCGACCTCCTGGCCCAAGCCGGAGGCGACGAAGTCGCGGTTCCCCTTCCTCACGAGGGAGACATGGATCCCCCCGAGGGCCGTCTTCAGGCCGGAGGCGTCGCAGGTCTCGATCCGGATCGCGGCGCTCTCCAGGCCCTTCCGGATGTATCCCCCCGTCGGCAGTTCGTTGAGCGCGCTGGCCCCGGAGAGGTCGGACAGCCCGAGGCCGATGCATCGCAGGACCGACGTCTTGCAGGTGCCGTTCCGGCCGAGGATGAGCGTCCTTCCCCGCGGCTTGCCGTCCTCCGCCGAGAAGTCCAGTTCCAGCTTCTCGAATCCCCGGATCCCTTCCAGGACGACGCGGCGAAGGTACATGTTCAAGCGCCATTATAATGGCCCCGATGCGCGGGACAAGGACAAGATCGGGGGAGGGGGGGATTCCTCCATGACCGTATCTTCTTTGGTATGCGTTCAGTCCCTGGTTGTGATAAGAATCGAGAATCAAGAATTAAGAATGGATTTCCCCCCTTGCCCCCCGGGGGGAAAGGGGACTACCCCTTGATTCCCGATTCTCAATTCTCGATTCTCAGATACCCCTGAACGGGTACCTTCTTTGTACTGCTAACGATAGACTTCTTGTTTTCCCGAGAAGATATTCCGTGGGGCGGCCCATCTCCGGTGATTCCAATGACTGGCGCGGATTCACGTCCCCTTTCCGTGCCCGCGGGGTCAATCGCTCAATGGCTCAATCTACAATCCCTCAATGCGCGGCAACCGCCGCAACAATCCTTGGGTTGCGGCTCGGCCGCGCTGTGGGCTTCGTGTCTTTGTGGCGAATTTTGTTGGGGACTCTTAGAATGTCGGCCGACCGCGGGAAAGGAGGCCCCGAAATGACGCTCCGGATCGCGCTCGCGCTGGCGGTGGCCCTCGGCCCCGCCCAGGAAAAGCCAGAGCTGTGGCTCTACAGCCCTACCAACCTCCAGGTCGACGCGAACGTGGGCAAGCTCGACGCCCTCTGGCGCCGCGCCGCCGCGGCCGGCTACTCCAAGGTCCTCCTGGCCGACTCCAAGATGGCCAAGCTCGGCGACCTCGGCGACATGACCAAGACGTACTTCCGCAACGTCGAGGCGGTCAAGAAGCTCGCCGCCGAGCTCAACCTCGATATCGTCCCCGCCCTTTTCAACGTGGGCTACTCCAACAACATGCTCTGGCACGACCCGAACCTGGCCGAGGGGCTCCCGGTGAGGAACCAGCTATTCGTCGTGAAAGGCGGCGAGGCGCGCCCCCAGGCCGACCCGCCCGTGGCGTTCCCCCCCAAGTTCGGGTTCATCGACCCCACGGTCGCCCAGGGCAACGACGGCGTCCTCACCGTGAAGGACACCCGGGGGAACGCCCGCTTCAACTTCTCCCTCGCGGTCGCCCCCTTCCGCTGCTACCACGTCTCGGTGAAGATCCGGACGCAGGACTTCAAGGGCCAGGCCGAGATCAAGGCGCTCGGCGGGGGCCGCTCGCTCCAGTGGGAGTACCTCGAGCCCAAGCCCGCCCAGGACTGGACGGAGCACCACGTCGTCTTCAACTCCCTGGAGAACGACAAGGTCGCCGTCTACTTCGGCATGTGGGGCCCCGTGAAAGGCACGTTCCAGTGGAAGGACTGGAGGATCGAGGAGGCCGGCCTGGTCAACGTCCTCCGCCGCCCCGGCTGTCCGTTCGTCGTCGAGGGCCGCGCCGAGGGCCGGGACTACGAGCCCGTCGTCGATCCCAAGCTCGGCACGCACCCCTGGCGCGGCGAGTACCGGTCGTGGCACGAGCCGGCGGCCCTCAGGACGAACCTGCCCGACGGCACCCTCCTGCGCGTCTCCTGGTTCCACCCGGCGATCATCTACCACGGTCAGGTCTCGGCGTGCATCTCCGAGCCGAAGACGCTCGACCTCCTGCGGGACGAGGCCCGGCGCGTGCGGGAGGCGTGGGGGGCGAAGGGGTACATGATGTCGCACGACGAGTTCCGCTGCCACAACCAGGACGACGCCTGCCGCCGGAGGAACCTCGACGCCGGCGCGCTTCTGGCCGACAACGCGCGGTTCTGCGCGAAGCTGCTGGAGGGCTCCACGGTCTACGTGTGGAACGACATGTTCGATCCCCACCACAACGCGGTGAAGGACTACTACCTCGTGCGGGGCGACTTCGCCGGGTCGTGGGAGGGCCTCGACAAGGGCGTGGTGATCGTGAACTGGCACCACGGGGCGCGGGACAAGTCGCTCCCCTTCTGGGCGGACCGCGGCCACCGGCAGGTGATCGCGGGCTTCTACGACGGCCCCCTGGAGAACGCCCGCGAGTGGATGCGGTCCGCGGCGAAGGTGAAGGGGATCGTCGGCGTCATGTACACGACCTGGAACCAGGACTACTCGAAGCTGGAGGAGTTCGCGAAGGCCGTCCGCGAGTAGCTAGACCTCCCACCCCTTCCGGTAGGTCCGCCCCACGTACCTGTTGACCTCCGGCATGTTGGTGCATTTCATGTTCTCGACGTCCCACTCGATCTTCTTGCCCACGCCGGCGAACTGCGCCAGGTGGCCCGTGAGGAGGAAGGCCGTCAGCGGGCCCGCCTCGTCCTCGAAGTTCGAACAGGCCTTGACGCCGTTCTTGATGGAGTAGAGCAGGTCCCCGACCGGGCCGCCGTGGGCGCGCGGGAGCGTCTTCGGGGGCTCGGGGAACTCCTTGTGCTTCGACGCGGGGAGGATCTCCGCCCCCCCGCAGGTGCCCTTGGTCCGGAAGAGCCCCTTCTGGCCGACGAAGAGGGTGCATTCCCCGAACTTGACGCCGTGCTCCTTCTCGACCTCCTTCATGATCTCGGGCTTGAGCTTGTCGTTGTCGTAGACGTTGACCTTGACCGGCGGCATGTCGCCGCGCGCGGGGATCTCGTACCGGACGACGTTGCTCTGGGAGTACATCTCCTCGCTCCCGCCCTTCATCTGCAGGCACTCGACCGTGAACTTCTTCACCTGGCCGATCTTCAGCACCGAGAACAGGGCGTCCATGTTGTGGCAGGCCATGTCGCCGATGGTGCCGGTGCCGAAGTCCCGCCAGGACCTCCAGCCGAACGTGTGCAGGCCGTCGTGGTATTCGCGCTGGGGCGCGGGACCGAGCCACTCGTCCCAATGAAGGCCCGCGGGGACGGGCTTGGAGGCGGGCCGCCCGCCGCTGCCGCCGAAGTCGCGGCCCAGGATCGTGTGCGTCTCGGTGACCGCGCCGATCGCGCCGGCCCAGATGTACTCGCACGCGCGCCGGATCGGCTCGCCGTAATGCCCCTGGTTGCCCATCTGCGTGGCCACCTTGGCCTCGCGGGCCGCCTTCATCAGGGCGTAGACCTCCGCGATGTCGTGGGCCATGGGCTTCTGGACGAAGGCGGCCTTGCCGAGCTTGATCGCGCGGATCGCCGCCGGCGCGTGGTGGCGGTCGGGCGTGGCGACGAGGACGACGTCCATCTCCTTGCCGACCTCGTCGAACATCTTGCGGTAGTCGTGGTAGATCTTCGGATTGGGGACCTTGTCCTGGATCTTCTTGGCCGTCTCGGCGATCTTCTTGTCGTCGACGTCGCAGAGGGCGACACAGCGCTCGTTCGCGGCGACGCCCGGGTTGCCGCCGCCCATGCCGCCGCAGGCGACGACGGCGACCCCCAGCTTCTCGAGGGACGATCCGTTCGTCAGGATGAGGGGGCCCCGGAGGAGCGGCCCGGCGGCGGCGGACCCCGCCAGGGCCGCGCCGTTCTTCAGGAATCCGCGGCGCGAGCATCGGTTCGACATGGCCTGTCCTCCCGTATTCAATGATCCCTTCAACAGTACGCCCGGGACCGCGCTCAGGCGGAAACTTCTCCTCATCAGGATAGCGGAAGGGGGCGGAAATATTCCGGGGGGCGGACACCGGGGGGGGGAGGACTCCCCTGCCTTCGCCCGCCAGGCCCCGGCGGCCTTCACAGTCCTTTCCTGAGGGCGCCGGCGGCGGGGATGGCCTCGATCTTCTCCGCGATCCGGAAGGAACGATCGCCCCCGTAGATGAGGCGCCCCTCGTGGATCACGCCCAGTTCGATCCCGGCCTTGAGCCACTTCCAGTCCTCTGGCCCCGACGAGACGCCCGCCTTGAACTCGCAGCCGATCCGGACGGCCCCGCGCTCCACGACCAGGTCGATCTCCATCCCGGCGTGGGTGCGGGAAAAACAGAATATTATTTTCTATATTGCAAGGGCCCTTCGTTCGCGGGGCCGACGGGCGGGGGCTCCGGCCGCGCCTGGAGAGGGCCGCCCCGTGATTATTTCATTCCTTGGATTCTCCTGAGAGGCACCTGCAACTCTCCGCTCTGCAAAAGGGCCGCCAGGTTCCTGGCCTTGTTCTCGTCGAACTCCCCCTCGATGATCCCGCACCCGCCGAAGTGCTCGGCGTTCACGCGGGGGGCGCTGATCACCTTGCCGTCGAAGACGATCACCATGAGGCCCTGCGGAGTCTGGTTGAAGAGGGCCTTCGCCGCCTCGTCGAACATCCTCGCCCCGTCGGCCTTCAGCTCGAAGCCTACGGCCCACTGCAGGCCACGGCCGATGCTCATTTGCTGTTGATGTTGGGCGGTCTGGATATGCCGGCCCGTGATGACGGGATCCTTCTTCAGCAGCATCCGGTCCTGAAAGACCGCGTATTCCTCGCCCAGCGGCTGGTCGTGGACCATGACGATGTATCCCTCGGGGACCTGGCCGTCCTTCTTGTAGCGCTCCTGAGAGGCCCTGTCGGATGACGCATACAGCCGCAGTTTGCCCCGAGGGGCGATGACGGCGTCGGCGTCGATGAGGCGGGATTCAAGGGAGGTCGGAACGGAGACGGTGATCAGGTCGCTCCCATCGAACCTGACATGGACCTCATTGAGCCCGATCGCATGAAGACGCCGCTCGATCACGCCGCACGTCTCTTTGGCAAGGGCGTGCCGGTCGGTCGGCCGAGCGTCCTCGAACGACAACTGATAGGTCGCTTTTACGGGATAGCCCTCGCGTTTCCCGAAGACACCCAGGAGCCATCCGGCAAGGGCCGCGATGAAGCAGGCGGCGAAGGCCAGGACGATTGTCAGGGAAGGGTGCCGGGCGGTCCTTCGCTTTCCCTGGCATGATTCCCCCCGCGGCTCAACCGACAGGGCCGCCTCCAGGAGACTCGTTTCCCGGCGATAGCCCTCGGTAAGCGACGCACACGCCGTGCATCCGTAGGTGTGCCGGCGGACGGCTGCGGCCTCCTCCTCGGGGAGGAGGTCATAGGCGTAGTCGTGAATCCTGTCCGGACTGCATTCCATCTCACGTCTCCTTGACCATGAGCCTGAGCGACCGGATGGCCCGCGAGAGCCGCAGTCGAATCGCGTTGACGGACACGCCCTCGACCTGGGCGATCTCCGCGGGCGTGAAGCCCTCCTGGAATCTGAGAAGCAGTGTCGCGCGTTGTTCGTCAGGCAGACCCGCCAGAATGGCCAGAATGCGCGCGCAAGTCCCTGCGCGATCGGTGGTGTCCGGAGACAGGGGGGCGACGACGGGAGGAAGATTATCCGTGGGAATAAGCCATGTCGTTGTCCGCCGGAGCTTTCGTGCCTCATTGAGGGCGATGGTGATGAGCCAGGGGCGCAAAGGGCGGCCGCCCTCGAAGGTCGAGATGGCCTTCCAGGCCTGAAGGAAGGTCGTCTGCACCGCGTCCTCGGCATCGCTGTCCCCCAGGAGGCGGCGCAGGAAAGTCGCAACGGCTTGCCGGTGGGGTTCAAGAAGGCCTTCGAAGGCCTCCCGGTCGCCTTCCGAGGCGCGTCGGAGGAGGGCTTCAGCCGGAATGGAAGTCATCCTGGGAGTAGTATCCCATGGGCATCCGGATTATGTCGGTCTGAGTCAGCGGGCCGCCAGCGCCGCCACGATCCGGCGCGCCAGGGCCGGCAGGTCCGGGTCCCGCGCCCCCATGACCAGCACCGCATCTCCCTCCCGCGCCTCCGCCGCCACCCGCCCCGCGAGCGTCTCCAGGTCCGGCGCCCAGTCCGCCCCCAGGTCCCGCGCCAGCGCGTCGGAGTCGGCCGAGGCCTTCGGCGTCCCCCCCGCATAGTAAACCGGCAGGAGGTGGAGGACCGCCCCCTTCGCCATCATCTCCCCGAAGAGCGCCCGCAGGTCCGCGTCCATCGCGGCGAGCGGCCCGAATCCGTGGGGGCGCCAGGCGGCGATGACCCGCCGGCAGTGCGGCGCCACCGTCTCCCACGCCGCGCGGATCTTGGCCGGGTTGTGGGCGTAGTCGTCGTAGACCGTCACGCCCCGCGCCCGCCCCGCGACCTCCAGCCGCCGGCGGATCCCGCGGAAGCCCGGCAGGGCCGCCGCGACGCGGTCGGGCGGGTGCCCCAGCCGCTCGCAGAGCATCGCGGCCTGGAGCGCGTTCTCCGCGTTGTGCCGCCCCGGGAGCGGGACGCGGAACTCGACGCCGCGCCAGGCGAACCGCGAGCCGTCCGCCCCGACCTCGGGCCGGAAGCCCTTCCACGGCTCCTCGGCGTCGTCGCGCCCCACCACCCCCTTCCTCACCTGCGCGGCGAACCGCCGGAAGAGCTCGCGCGTCTCCTCCAGGCCGAAGTGGTCCGCCGAGACGTTCGTGATGACGGCCCAGTCGGGATGGAAGCGCAGGAGCGACCGGTCGCTCTCGTCGGCCTCATAAACCCATAGCCCGGAGCCCCCGCGGCGGACGTTGCCCACGGCGTCGTGCCCCGCCCAGTCGGCCACGATGCCGCCGTTGTCCTCGTAATGGTCCGCCGCCCACCGTTGACCACGGTGGGGTCGGCGCCCAGCCGCTCCAGCAGCCAGCCGACCATGCCGGTCACGGCGGTCTTCCCGCTGGTGCCGGTGACGGCGATCCCCTCGCGGCCCTCGGCGAGCTCCGCGAGCATCTCGGCGCGGTGCCTCACGGGGACCCCCAGGCGCGCGGCGGCCTCGAGGTCCGGATTCCCCGGCTCGATCGCGGTGCTCACCACGACCGCGCGCGTGGCGGCCGTGACGCCGGAGCCGTCCTGCGGGAAGAAGCGGACGCCGGCGCGGGCGGGCTTGGGGATCACGTCGAGCGCGCGCCCCTGGTCCAGGTATCGGTCGGACCCGGTGACCTC
>CAYNDR010000118.1:0-17157 GCA_964395295.1 uncultured Planctomycetales bacterium | reverse complement strand
TCCGCGCCGCGTCCCCCAGCGCGGCGGCGGCCTGGTACTGCGTGTAGGCCCTCAGGTCCCCCACGGCCCCCATGCTGGCGCGCTGGTCGATCGCCTTCTGGACCTCCTCGGGGACGTTGATGTTCTCGACCAGGAACTTCATCAGCTCGATCCCGTAGGCCTCCAGCTCGGACCGGAGGTGCTTGGACATGAAGTCGGCGAACTCGTTCAGGTTGGACGCCATGTCCAGGAACGGCTTCCTGCTCTCGGCCATCGCGTCGGAGAACCGGGCCACCATGACGTTGCGGATCTGGTTCGTGATCTGCTCGGTGGTGAAGCGGCTGTCGGTCCCCACGACCTCCTTGATGAACTTCCCGGCGTCGCCGACCTTGAAGTCGTAGGTCCCGAAGGCGCGCAGGCGCACGATGCCGAGGTCCGCGTCGCGGAGCGTGACCGGCTCGCGCGTCCCCCACTTTTGGTCGGTGAAGCGCGTGGTCTTGACGAAATAGACCTCGGCGACGAACGGGCTGTTGAATCCGTACTTCCAGCCCAGCAGAGTCGAGAGGATCGGCAGGTTGCGGGTCTCCAGCGCGTGCATCCCGGGGCTGAAGACGTCGGCGAGCCGTCCCTCGTTGACGAAGACGGCGACCTGCCCCTCGCGGACGGTGAGCTTGGCGCCGTACTTGATCTGGTTGTTGTACCGTTCGAAGCGGCAGACGACGGTGTCGGGATCGTCGTCGAGCCACTGGATGATGTCGACGAACTCGCCGCGGATCTTGTCCCAGAGCCCCATAGCAAGGTCCTCCTTCAGCTCATTTGTATGCGTATCAGAGAATCAGGGATCCGTCCCCGCCAGTCCCCCTGGGGGCTGCGGGGGGAATCCATTCTCGATTCTCGATTCTGATCCGACCCCTGGATTACGCTCATTTTATGACATCCGATCCGGTCCGGCGTTACTTTTTAACGCCCGCGGCCGGCCGCCCGCATCGTTGGCCGCTGTCCGATTTCCGTGTCCGATCGCCGCCTTTTCGATTATCGAAGGATGGAGCCTTCAAGGAACGGATCGCCATGAGAATCCTGCTGGCCTGCCTGGGCCTCGCCTCCTGGATGACGCCCGCCGCCGGACAATCCGCCGAGGCCCTCCCCCTCGGGCGCACGGCCTATTTCACGGGAGAAAAGGTGCCCCTGGCCGTGCCGGACCCGGGAGGGAGCGGCGCCCTTCGCCTGGAGGCCGTTCAGGCCGGGGAGCGGCTCCTGATCTACTCGGGAAAGCCCGGCGCGATCCTCCTGGACACCTCGAAGCTGGCGCCCGGCGACTACGCCCTGGAGCTGAACGGCACCCCCTGGATTCCCCGCCTCACGATCACCGGCACCTTGCGCCGGTCGGTCGCCTCGATGCAGGACGAAACGCCGCCGCCGAACGATCAGGCCCCGCCGGACTCCCCCCATTGGGAGGGCGTCGTCCAGACCCTGCGGGAGAGCGGCATCGACATGCTCGTACACATGGCCGCGGTCGACGTCCGGCGCCTGGGCTACCTGGACGCCCTGGCCCGCGCCGGGGCCATGGCCCTGGCCAACCCGGACACGCGGCCCACCAGCTTCTGCCCGACCCGCAACGCCCCCGAGGAACTGGATTCCATGGGCCAGCGGCTGGCGCTCGGCGCCCAGGCCAACGGCCGCTACCCCAACTTCGGGGGCTTCTGCTACGGCTGGGATACCACGGGGTACGCCGTGGGAGGCCGCAAGATGCTCATGGTCTACTGGGGCTGGGGCGAGAACGAACGCCCCTTGAGGAACTACATCGAGCGCATCGACCGGCAGATGGTCGACGCCTTCCGCAAACGCACCGGCTTCGAGCCCGTGGGCGAATCCGACTACAGCGGCTACCGCCTTGCCGTGAGGCGTCCGGAGTTCGCCACCATGATCGACCTGCCCACGCGGACCTGGCTTCGCGAGATCGCGCGCCACACCCGCCCGATGGACCCGAAGGAGCGGGCCGATTTCGAAAAGCGGCTGGACGCCTGGTCGTCCTGCCTGATGAGCCAGTACGGAGACGTCTACGGCGCCTTCAGCGAGGCCGTCCGCTCCGTCTCGCCGTCTTTCCGCCACACCGCGAGCGTCCAGGTGGACCACGGCCCCGTCCGCAACGGCCAGTACTTCCCCTCGGCCTACGCGCCGCTGGACCTGCGGTACCAGAGCACGTGGAACGACCAGGTCGGCGGTCCGGACTACGCCTACCAATGGCTGCTGACCGCCGGGCTCCTGGACATGCACCGGGAGGGAAAGCCCACCTGGATCAGCAACGGCATCGCCGCGGCGCACGGCAGGGCGCCCTACCCGGGCAAATTCACGCGCGTCGCGGCCCACGGCCTGGCCTGGGGCGTGAGCGGGATCGGGTATGCGCTGGAAGGATTCAGCAACCTGCTGGGGGGAATGAACAAGGACACCCATTGGCCCCGCATCAAGGGCAGGAGCGGAGGGGCGGACGTGCTGGCCGGCCGCGGCTTCATCGAACGTTTCGCAAGCCTGGCCCTCAACGGGCGGGGAGACCACGGGGTCGGCATCCTTTTCTCGAAGAGCCAGTTCGCCCGGCAACACGTGTGCATGGGATTCGGACAGCCGCACTGCCAGATGTTCACGGCGCTGACCCGGCTCGGCTACACCCCCCGCTTCGTGACGGAGGAGGAACTGGCCTCCGGCAAGGTCGGGGGGCTCAAGGCCCTGGTGGTGCTCGGCCAGACCTTCCCGCTGAGGCCCGACGCCGCGGAGGAGATCGAACGGTTCGCCAGGGCGGGCGGCCGGGTGCTGGCCGACGCCCGCACCACGGTGGAGTTGCCCCTGGCCCGGCGCCTCGAATCCGACCTCCCGTTCACCCAGCCCGGCAAACCCCACAGCTGGACCAGCCCCAACATGGCCGCCGGCGACAATGACGCGTTGATGTTCGCCCGCTGGTTCAAGGCGAACGCGCCCGGGATCGCCGATGCCCTCGGAAACCTCGGCAAGGCCGCGCTCTCCCCCGAAGGGGGCGCGGGATCCCCCGTCTCCGTGATCCAGATCGACGGAGGCAAGGATGCCCGGTACGTCGTCGCCGTGAACGATTCGCACGTCGCCACGCAGGCGGACTGGGTCCAGGTCCGCGAGAAGCTGGTGCCGACGGTCCCGGCCGAGGGCGTGCTGTACGACCTCACGGAGGAAAAGACCATCGGCCGCTTCGGGCCGGCTGAGTGCGACCTGTCGGCGACGACGGCGCGGGTTTTTGGACTCCTGCCGCGTCCCGCCGCCTCCATCGACCTGTCGGCCCGCCAGGAGTTGAAGGCGGGCGACGACGCAACGGTCGCTGTTCGTTTCCTCGACGCGGACAAGAAGGCCATCGAGGCGGTGATCCCCCTGCACCTGTCGCTCCTCCGCCCCGACGGCAAGGTTCACCAGGACTTCTACCGCGCCACGGAGCGCGACGGATTGTTCGCGATGTCCATCCCGCTGCCCGCGAACATCCCGGCCGGGGACTGGACCTTCCTGGTGCGCAGTCAACTCGACGGCATGGTGGCCCGCCTCCCGATAAGGATCTCCGCCTCCCCGGCGGTCTTCGCGGCCGGGATCACCCAGAAGGTCCTCGTCCGCGGCCGCAAGGCCATCGAACCCATGCTCCAGAAGGGACAAAAGCTTACGGCGCCGGTCTTCAAATCGTCCCATTCCACGGCGTTGCGCCCCGCCGCGGAGAGGGCCAGGACCGTCTTGGCCGCCAAGGGCGTGGACGTGGAAGTCCGCCTTGATCCGCTCCTGACGGAGTACCTGCTTTCCTATGATCCCGACGAAGCGGTGAAGGCGGTGAACGCCAGGGCGGACCGCGGAGAGGCCTTCGGCGCCATCAAGCGAAAGACCACCAACTCGAACGACTGGTTCGCCGCGCTCTCCGGGTGGCGCTTCGGACGGCCGGCCGTGCTTTTCGACCTGGCCGGCGTGAAGGGCGACAATCCCATGGCCGAGTCCCTCGACGCCGCGGGCCTTCTGTGGCCGCAGGTTTCCCCAGCCTTCCCGGGCCCGGGCCGGGCGGTGATCCACGGAATCCACTGGGCCTTCGCGCCTCGCGTGAACGCCGTGGTCATCCAGGCCTGGGACGAAGCGGGGCTGGCCGCCGGGGCCGAGGCGCTCGCCGATCTTCCCGCGGACGTGCTGACCTCCGGCGTCGAGACGGCCCGCGCGAAACTCTGGCAGGAGCGTCGAGTGGGCGGGTCTCCCCCGCGCCCCGGGACGGAAGGGCTGACGCGCGACGGAGTCCGGATCGCGCGCGAGCCGAAGCCCTTCCGCATGGAATTTCCCGACGAGAAGCCCCCTGCGGAGGACCCGGCCCGGCCACCCGGGAAACCTGGACCCTCCGCCATCGCCATCCCGGCAAGCGTGGACCCGAGGAAACAGGCCACGCCCTTCTACCGCGACGACGCCGGCAAGCTGATCGAGACGGCCACCGCCGAGTTCCTGGTGCCCGACATGCGCTTCCACGACGCCCTGCGCGTGGTCGTGGACGTGAAGGAGGCAGGCAAGACGAGGATCATCCTGGCCGGCCTGTTCCGCACCTCGGACCGCCAGCCGAAGTCGCAGGCGCAGTGGGAGGACGTGCTGAAGCTCTACGAGCAGATCGTCCCGAAACAGCGCCGGCCGATCGAGGTCGACGTGCAGGTCAGCGGCCGGAGCGCCGGTACCCTGGCCGCGACGAAGACGGAGACGAGGAAAGTGCCTCTCGAGATGGGGCCCAGCCACGGGACCAAAGAGGTCCGGACGGCCGAAGAAGAGGTCGCCATCGAGATCTCGGGAGAGGCCGATCTCCCGGCGGGCCGGCAGGAGGTCTTCCTCGTCCACAGGAACATCGTGGACGGCCTGATCGAGGGCATCGGTCTCGGCATGCCGCCGGCGCCGAAGCCGGAGAAGAAGAGGTGACGGATGAGGTATTCCCTTGGATTCGCGCTCCTGTGGGCCGCCCTCCCCTGCCTTCCACCGGGGTCCGCGGGGGATATCGAGATCGCCTATTCGATCGAGGCGGATGCCCGGGTGTCTCTGGCCGTGTACGACAAGGACGGCGTCCAGGTGCGGACGCTCCTCAGCGCGGAGCCGCAGTCCCGGGGCCGGCATTCCGCGGCCTGGGACGGCCTGGACCGGGACGGGAAGCCCGTGCCCCCGGGCGAATACACCTGGAAGATGATCCAGAGTCAGGGGCTGAAAGCGGAGTACCTCCTGTCCCTGGGCACCAGCGTCGGCACGGACCACTGGCCATGCCAGCACGGCGGGCCCAAGGCGGTGGCCGTGGACGGCGACGGATTCATCATGGGCGGCACCTCGGAAGGCTCGCCCGTCCTTTCCAAGGCCTCCTTCGAGGGGAAGATCCTCTGGCACCGGGCCGGATTCCCCGCGCCGGAAGGGCTCGTGGACATGGCCGCCGACGGGGACCGCCTCTATGCCCTCATGTCCAGCTGCGCGCTGGAACGGCTGAATCCGAAGACCGGCGCCTCCCTCCAAAAGCCGGGCGGCAAGGGCCACTACCGCTTCAAGCTCTGGCACCCCTTCCGGGACCTGGGCCGCATCGAGCCCACGGGAGACCAGGATAAGTCCGGGAAGCCGGCGCGCCTGCTGTCGTTCGACGTGCCCGAGGGGCACTATCTCGTGCGCTTCAAGGCGCGGCTGACGCCCGAGTGCGGCGGGGCCGTCCTGCACTGCCACGTCAACGACAAGTGGTTCAGCTTCCGGGACAGCGGGCTCAAGGCGGGAGGCTCCACGGAGGTCATCGCCCCCCTCGCCTACGGCAACCACGAGCCGATCCACGTCCGCGACGGCAAGCTCTCGATCCAGTTCCATTTCGAGAAGAGCCCGCCCGAGGGGAAATGGGCCGTGGACGAGATGGAACTGCTCGCCCCCGCGGAACGGGTGGACGCGCGCGACGGGGCGGTGGCCGTCCTCTTCCCCGGGGCGGGGACCGCAGGCTGGGTGGACCCCGAGACCGGGGCACTCACGGCCAAGGCGTCCGTCCCGGGCGCCCGGGACGTGGCGCTGGCCGGGAAGGACGAACTCCTGTGCGCCGCCGGGGACAGGATCCTGCGCGTGCGGCGCGACGCCCTCAAGGCCGAGCCCGTGGCGGCCGGCCTCGTTGACGCCGAGCGGCTGTGCTTTGACCCCGTGAAGCGGCGTTTCCTGGTCTTCTGCGGAGGAGAACGCCGGCAGGTGCTCGCCTTCGGGCAGGACTTCAAACCGCAGGCCGAACTGGGCCGCCGGGGCGGCCGCACGACGGGGCTCTATACGGCCGAGGATTTTCTCGCGGTCTCGGACATCGCGGCCGACGGCCGCGGCGGATTCGTGATTACGGAGGCCGACTCGGCCCCCCGCCGCACGGCATGGTTCGACGGCCAGGGCGGCCTGCAGAAGGAGTGGTTCGGCGGCCAGCAGTTCTACACCTTCGCCGTCCCGGATCCGGACGACCCGGCGATCGTCTGGATGGACAGCCAGTGGGGCTGGTTGATGCAGGCAACCGTGGACTATCAGAAACGGACGTGGAAGCCGCGCGCCTGCTACCGCTGGGCGGAACGCCTCGATCCGTTCATGTTCCCCACCGGCAAGATGACGGTCCGCTTCTTCCCCTTCCACGCGGACCTGGCCGGCGGCGGCCGGCCGCGCCCGTACCTCTGGTTCCAGAACGGCGGGCTGATCCTGCGCGTGGACGAGGCCGCGGGAATCCTGCACCCCGTCGCGCACCTCGGCCGGATGCTTCCCAACCAGTCCTGGGAATGGCACCGCGTGCCGCTGGAGAAGTACCCGGCGGCGTTCAAGGAGGCGCTCGCGGCGCAAAAGGCCGATCCGGCGAACCGCGAGCACGCCAAGGGATTCCTCGGCTTCGGCTGGGCGGACGCCAATGACGACGGACAGGTCCAAGCCGGCGCGCTCCGCCTCCTGCCGCCGTCGATCCACAAAAACGGCCACGGTTTCCACGGCCACGGCTCGGTGCAGTGGCTGGACCCGGCGAGCATGAACATGATCGTTTTCGCCGAAAGTTCGAAGGCGGCGTATCACATCCGACCCCCCGCCGGCCGGACGCCCCAGGGCTACCCGATCTGGGAATGGCAGGGCGATTTCAACGGAAAACTGCAGGCCGGCCCGCAGGCGCCGTATCCCTTCACCGGATCGAGAGGAGCCCGCATAGACAAGACGGGCCACGTCTACCTGCTCATGATCGGCGGCGGCGACGACTATGCCTCAGGCCTGGACTCGTTCCACAGCCACGGGGCGGGCTGGCCCGGCACGCTGACCAGCCGCGGCAACGTCGCCAAGTTCGCCCCCGACGGCCGGCTCCTCTGGGTCGCGGGCAACAAGGCCTCCCAGGCCGACGCGCTCCGCGGACAGGTCCACCACCCCGTCCACGTGGCCGGCTTCGCGAAGGGCGCGGTCGGAGTCTGCGATTATTTCAGAGTGCCCTGCCACTTCTGGACCGAGGACGGCCTCTTCATCGGCACCCTGCTGGACGGGCGCGTCCAGGACGGCCTGCCGGACCGCCTCTATTCCTGGTGGCGGGCCGATCCCTCCAAGGGAGACGAGTACGACAACCTGGCGGCGTTCCAGTACGACATGCTGGTGGGCGGCTCGCTGGTGGAACTCCCCAGCGGCGAGGTGGTCTTCCTGGGGGCCGGCTGGAACAACGTGCGCTGCTTCAAGGGGCACGGCCTGGACAAGGCAATCCGGCAACAGGGGACCGTGAAGCTGGCCGCGCCCGCCGCGGGAGCCGCCGGCCAGGGCACGGGCCTTAAGGGAGAGTACTTCAACGAGGCCGGCTTCACCGGCGCACCGGCCTTCCAGCAAACGGACGCCCGGATCTGGTTCGGCGGGAGCGACAAGCACAAGTGGACCCCGCACGAGGCGACCCGGAAGCCCTTCGCCGCGCGCTGGACGGGAACGATCGAACCGCGCTTCAGCGAAGAGTACCGCTTCGCGCTCTATGCCGTCGGGAAAGCCAGGCTCTGGATCGGCGGGCGCCTCGCGGCCGACAATGCCCGTCTTGGGGGCGATGACGGGAACCGCCAGCAGGCGCTCGGCAATCACGGATGGAAGGAGTTCACCTCCCCCCTCCGCCTCCAGGCCGGCCGGAAGGTCCCCATCCGCGTGGAGTGGGAAGGGCCGGCCGACAAGGGGGAGGTTCACCTCTGCTGGGAGAGCGCCAGCCAGTCCATCGAGCACGTCCCGGCGGATTTCCTCCATCCGACGGTTCCCGCCGGCCTCCCTGTCGTCCGCCTGACCGCTTCCAGGCCCAGGACTTTTCGCCCGGGCACGGGCAAGGCGGAGCCGGCCGACTTCATCGCTCTGCGCGACGGCGACACGGGAAGGGCGCTGACCGTGGGGATCGACTGGAAGGGATCGGCGCGGCCGGGCGAGGACTACGCGGCGTTGCCGGCCCAGGTCTCTTTTCCTGCCGGCGCGAAGGAAGTCCGCCTCCGGGTGGAGCCCAAGGGGACATCGGGGATCGGGCCCACCCGCGAGGTCATCGGCGTCCCCCGGCCCGGCGAAGGCTGCCTGATGGACGGATCGGAGGGAACCGCGACGGTGGCCATCGCCGACGGCCGCGCGGTCCAACTGGAGGTCGCGGACATCCGGGCCACTTCCTCCTGGAACGCCCCCTGGGGCAAGATGGACCTGCATGAGAAGGACCTGCGGCGGCTCGTGGACGGATCCGGACTGGATCGATCAATCGATCCGCCTACGCACAGCCCCAAGATCGAGACCCAGTGGTTCGCCGAGTGCGCCGAGGCGGACCGGACGGAGATCGTCTTCGACCTCGGCGCCGCCTGTGACCTTGCGGACGTCCACCTCTGGAACGCCAACGCCACGAGCCGGCACGGCGGCGGCTGGGGCGATGGGAACTCCGTGAGGCACGCCTTCCGGAAGCTTCAGGTGCTCGCGAGCGAGAAGGCCGACGGGCCCTGGAAAGACGCCGGGACGTTCCGCCTGAAGCGGCCGAGCGGGAGGGCGGACGAAGCGGGAGAGCGGCTGTCTCTGGGGATCCGGGCGCGTTATGTCCGGTTCCGGTCTCTCCAACGCACGGAGATGCATTGCATCGGGCTTTCGGAAGTGGAGTTCCTCGGCGCGAAGGCGCCGTGAGGCCCCGTCACCGCGGCAGGTCCCGGCGCATCGCCTCCAGCCCCCGGCGGTTCGGATCGTCCGCGGGGACCCCGAGTTGGTCCATGAGGCGAAGGCCGGCCTCCGGGTCGTGCCGTCCCCGGGCGGCGTCGGCAAGCAGACGGAGGCAATAGGACCACCGGCTGATCCGGTACCCCTGGGCGGCGTCGCGGAGCGCGGCCTCCCAGTCCCGTTTCTTCAGGTAGGCCTCCGCCCGAAAGGCGAGGGGCAGGCGGTAGGTGTCGGGCTTGCGCCGGTGGGCCTCGGTCAGGTCCGCGATCGCCCCGTCGAGGTCCCCCAGCTGGTCCAGCTTGACGTACCCCCGGCCGTTGTACGCGCCCGCCGCGAGGGCGTCCCGCGCAATGAGGACGCCGAAGTCGGCGATCGCCCCGGCGGCATCCTTGAGGTGGATCCGGACCGTGCCCCGGTACAGCCAGGCCTCCGCGAAGCCGGGGCTGACCCGGATCGCCTCGTCGAAGTCCGACTGGGCGCGTTCGTATTCCTGCATGCCGTAGCGCACCATGGCGCGGCCGTAGAGGGCCAGGGCGAACTTCGGCCGGACCGCCAGGGCCAGGCCGAAGTCCTCGATCGCCTCCTGTTTCGAATCCCGGACGAGAGCCGCAAGCCAGTGGAATTCCTCGACGCCCCGCTGGCCGGAGAAAGAGGCGATCCCTTCCCGGCTCATCGACAGGACCGCCGCGCGGTCCCCGCGGAGATAGGCGCGCATGACGTCGGCGACGCGCCGCTGCAGGTCGCTGTCGTAACCGCTCCCCTCCGCCTCCGCGCGCTCGAGGTGAAGCACCCCTTCCTGGGCCAGCTTCCGGCTGGCGGAAAGGGCAGCCTCCTCGGGTTCGTCCCAGAGGTTGAGGCTCACCAGGTAGGCCCTCAGGAGGAGGATATGGCCCAGGCGGAACCGCGCCGGGGCGAAGGCGGGATCGACCTCGACGACGCGCCGCCAGGTCGACTCCGCCCGGTCGAAATATCCCTCGATCTCCCAGGTCTCCGCGAGCCGGTGCAGGGCCAGGGGAAGGCCCGGATTCGAGGCCAGGACCTCCTCCGCGGTCCGCCGGGCCGCCCCCAGACGGGCGTGAAGTTCCGCCGGGGGGACCGCGGCGTCGTAGAGCGCGGCGTGGGCGCGGTCCAGCTCGTTCCGCGCCGCCTCCAGTCGGTTCAGGGCGGAGCTGTCCGGTCCGGGGGAGCGTTTCCACAGGATCGCGGCGAGGGCGATCGCGACCGCCAGCAGGAGCGCGGCGGGGGCGAAGATGGCGGGCCGACGCAAGGACCTCGCGATCCTCGTCCAGCGGGAAGGAGGTTTGGCCAGGACCGGCTCGCCTTTCGAATAGCGATCGAGGTCCGCGGCCAGTTCGGCGGCCGAGGCGTACCGCCGGCGGGGGTCCCGGGCCATGGCCTTCAGGACGATCGCGTCAAGGTCGCGGGGGATGCCGGGATTGATCCGCCGGGGAGCGGCCGGCTCCGCCTCCCCGACCTTCCGGAGGATCTCGGCGAAGGAGTCGCCCTCGTAGGGGGGGCGCCCGGCCGCCAGCCAGTAGAGAGTGGCCCCCAGGCCGTAGACGTCGACCGCGGGCTCCCGGGAGGACGCCTCTCCCCGGCCCTGCTCGGGGGCCATGAAGGCCGCGGTGCCCAGCACCGTCCCGGCAGAGGTGAGGTTCCCCGACCCGGCGAGGTGCGCGATGCCGAAGTCGAGGACCCAGGGTTTCCCCGCGCCATCGATCAGGATGTTGGACGGCTTCACGTCGCGATGCACCACGCCGCGCTCGTGGGCATGATGGAGGGCCAGGGCGGCGGAGCGCACCGCCTCGATCGCCTCGCGGAGGGGCAGGCCGGCCGCGTCGAGGGTCCGGCCCTCGAGGCAGGGCATCACGAGATAGGGCCTCCCGTCCGAGGTGCCCGCATCATAGACCGGCACGAGGTGGGGATGGGCCAGGCGTCCGGCCGCGACCGCCTCGCGGCGGAACCGTTCCCACGCCTCGCGGGAGGACGGAACGGAATGGGGGCGTTTCAGGGCGACCCAGCGGCCCAGGCGGCTGTCCCACGCCTTCCATACCTCCCCGAGACCTCCTCCCCCCAGCGGCTGGACGAGGAGGTAGTCCCCCACCGTGCGCCCCGGGAGGCCCCGGACGGCGGCCGCCTCGGGAGGAACCTCCGGCGCCGCCATGCGGGTGGCGCGTTCGAATTCCACGGCGGCGAAGTCGTGCTCCGCGGCGACGATGCGCTCAAGAGCAACCCAGCCGCGTTCGATGCAGATCCGTTCCAGCGTCAGGTCCGCCGGCGCCCCGGGGGCCTCCAGCTCGGCGAGCGCCTCTTCGAGCCGGGCGGGATCGAGGATCCCTCTCCGGACGAGCAGTTCGCCCCGTTCGCGTTCGCGGCACCCGGCGAGCGCGCGCTTCAGGCGGGAAGCAATCCCGGACGTCGGGGGAATCATCCTCGGAACTCAGCCTCCCAGGAGGCCCCGCATCTCGCCCGCGAGATCCTCGGGGCTGTCCACGTATTCGACGACGATCCGGCGCAGGGACTCGAGGAGCTCCTGGCGCGCCCGGGCCAGATGGTGCTTCACCACATGGGGAGCGAGATGGAACCTCTCACCCAGGATTTCGTAGGTGGCCCGGTCCCCCTCCGGGGCGAGCTCGTACGCCCGGAATATTTCCCAGGCGACTTCCTGTCCCCCCGCCCGCAGGCGGTCTTCGAGGCCCCGGATAGCCTGGGCCAGGACGACGCCCTCCCAGGCGCGGTCGAAGACCTCCTCGGGGCCGGCGGCCGGGTCCGCGAGGAAGCCGAGCACGTCGGCCCCGCTCCCGTCGAGGCTGGCGACGACGACGTCGCCGCCGCGCTTCTGGGCGCGCCCGTCACGGGCCTCGCCGCCGAGGAAGTTCCGGAGCGCCGCCTTCAGGAAGGCCCGGAAGCTCCCCCGCGCGGGGGCATACCGTTCCACGAGCGGCCCCTCGAGGACAACCCGGGCAAAGAACTCCTGGCAGAGATCCTTGGCATCCTCGTTGGACCTCGCCCCGCCGCGGCGGATCATGCAGTAGACGGGCTTCCAGTACAGGGAGATGAGGCGGTTGAGGGACTCCCGTGCCGCCGGGCCCTCGCGGTCCCTGCAGGAGAGCAGGACGGTCCAGGAGGTGGCGGGGAACCGGGCCGCCCCTCCCCCGATGTGCGTGTCCGGGTCGTTCCGTCGATTCCCCGCATCCATGGTTGACCGCTAGAATCCCAGGACGAATCCCCACCCCGCCGCGCCCCGGGCGCCCTGGCCGTCCTGCCCCACGATCGCCCACCAGGCCTCGAGCCGCACGGGCGCCCGGCCGTTCACGATCGGCCAGAGCATGAACGACAGGTCGAGGCGCAGTCCCGCCCCTGCGCTCGCGGCGCTTCGAGCGGGGTCGCCGGCGTCCTCGATGCCCTCGCCGACGTATCCGACGTCCCCGAAGACGAAGCCCCTCAGGTCCTTGAGGATCAGCCACTCCCCGACCCCCACGGCCTCCAGCGGCTTCCACATGAGGTCCCGCCAGAGGGGGAACCTCAGCTCCACGGTCACTCCTCCGCGCTCCACGCCCCGCAGGTCCTCCGCCCCGCGCACCCGGCCGCCGATCTCCAGAAGCTCGGCGTCCAGGAACTCGTCCCCCACGGTCTTCTCGTAGTCCAGGCGTCCCCACACGATGAGGTCCTGGACGATGTCGCGCGAAGCCTCCAGGAACCCGTAATACTCGCGCCGCTCCCGGTCGCCGCCCAGGTGTTCGCTGAACCACTTCGCCGAGCCGCCGAGGGCAAAGCCCCACGCCGGATCGCGGTACTGGTAGCCGTCCTGGTTCGAGAAGCGGAAGGCCGCCGCGGGGCCGCTGTCGAAGAAGTCGCCGAGGTAGTCGTTCCCCTCGCGCTCCTCGCGGTAGCGCCCGATCCACCCCGCCCCGACCTCCATGAACGGCCAGAGCGGGACGTTCACGAAAGGCTGGGCGCTCCCCTCGATGAGGTCCCCGGTCCGCCCGTACCCCACCGAGGCGCCGATCTCGGGACGGTACCGGGTGTTGGCGAACGTCAGGTTCGTCGACCATGAGTTCGTGGAGAGCGCGGAGGCGCCGATCGACAGGGTGTTCTCCGCGTCCCGGTCGCCGAACTCGAACTCGAGGCCCGGCATGACGAGCGACTGGCTCGACACCGGGAACATGAGCCAGTTCACGCCCCAGGCGCGCGACTTCTCGGACGGCTCGCCCCGGGGCGCGGGGGCGCGGAACGATTCGTACCAGCCGCGGCGGTCCTCCTGGTCGAAGGCCGGCTCGTCCTGCGGCTCCGGCCGCACGCGGTAGAGGTCCTGCCCGCGGCCCTCGTAGTAGGTGACGACGATCGATCCGTCGGGGTGATACGCCGGGTGGGAGATCCCGCCCGCGAACTTCGTGAGCCGCTTCGCCTTCCCCGTCCCCGGGTCCACCGCGAAGGCGTCGGTGACGCCCCCCACGTCGGCGGCCACCGCGATCGACTTCCCGTCCGGCGACCACTGCGGATACTCCAGGAGCGCCCACGACTTCGTCACCGCGCCGCGCCCGTGGACGTGGAGGACCGTCCGCCCTTCCACCTCCTTGACGAAGGCGAGCCTGCCGTCCGGGCTCCAGGCGGGCTGGAAGTCCCCTTCCGGATCTTCCGTGATCCTCTCGACGCGCCGGTCCGCGAGGTGCAGGACGTAGAGGTCGCTCGTGCCGTCCTTGAGCGCCGCGAAGGCGATCCGCCCGCCGTCCGGCGACCAGGCGGGATCGTAGACCTCGTCGAAGGGGAGCCGGATCGTCTCCATCCGGCACTTCGCGTCCACGAGCAGAAGGTTGTCGCGGTTCGTCCCCCACTCGATGACGGCGACCCTGCGCGAGTCGGGCGACCAGGAGGGCGGCGAGACGACATACCCGATGTCGATGCCGCGGCGCGCCCGGAACACCCCGCGCCCGTCGATCACCAGCTCGGGATAGACGCCGGCGTCGGTGATCCACGCCAGGTGCTTCCCGTCCGGGCTCCAGCGGCCGCCCCAGGAGCGGCGGCGGTAGTATTCGCGGCTGTCGGTGAGCCGGTCGGCGGGGACGCCGCGCCCCTGGAGGACCGGCGTCCACTTGATCTTCAAGTGTTCGGCGAACTCCTTCTCGATCTCCTCGCGGTCCTTCCCCACGACTTCTTCGAGGGCCGCCTGCGAGGGGATGGGGAGGCCTTCGCCCCCGGCCCGGAAGAGCTCGCGCGCGCGGCCGTACTTCTCCTCCACGAACCGCCAGAAGTAGGAGCCCTGGGTGTAGGTGGCCTTGTAGTCGTAGGGATTCAGCACGTCCGGGAAGAAAAGCTCCTTGAGGTCGTAGAGCCCCTCGCGCGCGAGGTCGCGCATGAACTCGTCGGTGCGCGTCTCGAAGATCCCGGCCAGGAAATCGGCGCCGCCCTCCATCCACCACCAGGACACGAGCGGGTCCTTCGCCGCCACGACCCAGCTCGGGAGCCTCCACGGATAGAGGTGCTCGAACTGCGCGTGATGCGCGAGCTCGTGCCGGGCGAACCACGCGTTCCAACGGTCGCTCGCCTGGCAGTGGATGAAGATGCGGTCCCGGAGGGGCTCCGCCAGCGCGAGCGCGCGCGACCGCGGATTGGGCCGGCAGAAGCGGGGCTCGGGCCCGCCCTCCCGCAGGGCCGGCCGGCGCAGGCGGCCCCAGAGGGGCCTTCCCCGGAAGGAGCTCAGGTAGCTCGACTGGAGGAGGTCATGGTAGGAGGCGTAGAGGTAGACGTTCACGCGCCGGGGGGCCGAGCCCGTCCGGTCGGCGAGGGTCCGGCGCGCGTCTTCGAACCACCCGGCGAACTGCCGGGCGCGGGGGAGGAGCCCGTCGGACGGGTAGTAGATGTTGAAGTTGTCGGAGGCGAGGAGCCGCCAGTCCTTGGGCGCGTCGCGGACCTGGACCTGGGCAAGGATCACGACGGCGGCCAGGGCGGTCATGGCCCGTTCCTCCCGTTCCGAAACCTCCCCAGATCATATCCGATTTCCTGAAACCTTCGAGGCTTCCCGCGACGTTGGGGGTAGACTGTTTCCGGGGAGCCATGGACCGCGAGAACGATCTCTTCCGCCGGGCCCGGGAAGGCAGCCGCGAGGCCTTCGAGCGGCTCCTCCTCCCCCACCTCCCCATGCTCCTGGCCTACGCGAGGACCGTCTGCGGCGACTACCATCTGGCCCAGGACGCCGTCCAGGAGACGGCGATCATCGCCTTCCGCAAGCTGAACCTCTACTTCGGCGAGGCGGACTTCGCCTCGTGGCTCAAGGCCATCGCGCGCCGCGAGGCGCTTTCCGCGCGGAGGAAGCGCCCCGTCCCCGCGGCCGAGGAGATCATCGAGCAGGCCTTCGACGATCCCACGCCCGACGCGGCGGCGCCCGAGCGGGAGGCCCTGCGGACGTGCCTGGAGGCGCTGGGCCTCCGCAACGAGCGCGGCGCCCGCGTCGTCCGCGCCCACTACTTCGAGGGCTCCCCCCTGGCGGAGATCGCCCGGGCAATGGAGGCGAACCTCAACACCGTCAAGACGATCCTGCACCGCGCGCGGCTCAACCTGGAGGAGTGCGTCCAGCGGCGCGCCCGGGAGGCCACGGCATGACCTGCACGGAAGCCGAACAGCTCCTGAGCGACCTCCTGGCCGGGGACCTCGAGACCGGGAAGGCCGAAAGCCTCCAGGAGCATCTCGGCGCCTGCGCGGCGTGCCGCGCCCGCGCCGCGGCGCTGGCCCGCCAGCACCGGGCCCTGGCCGAGCTCGCCGCCGAGGAGGCGTCCCGGGAAATCCTCGACCGCATCCGGACCCGTCTCTCCGAGAGGCCGGCGGTCCGGCCCCGCCACGCCTGGCGGTGGTCCTTCCGGGTCTCGCGCCCCCCCCTCTTCCCCGCCCTGGCCGCGGCCGGCCTGCTGGCCGCCACCCTCATCCTGGTGGCCTATCTGGCCTCCCGGCCCCCCGGCCGCGCGCCCGCGGACCCCGGCTCGGCGGAGACGGTCCCCTCTCCCGCGCCCCCGCCTCCCCCGCAGGGACCCCCTCGGCGCAACGATCTCCCGCGCAAGGAGGAAAAGGAGCCGGCGCCGATCCCCGACAGGACCAAGTCCGCGCCCGAGCCGGTCAAGACGGAAGATCCCCAGCCCGAAGCGCCCCCGCCGATCCCGCCCGAGCCCCCCCGGCCCGCCACCGCCGCCGCCCTGGCCCGGTTGGATCGGGTCGAAGGCGCCGTCCGGCTGGATGCGAAGACGGCCGCGCGCGCCGGGCAGGACATCCTTGAAGGACAGGGGATCGAGACCTCCGGCCCGGCGAGCCTGGCCGTCCTCTCCTTCCCGGATGGCACGCGGATCGAAATCCGCGGCGAGACCGCGGTGCGGGGGATCGGGCACGACCGCGGCAAGATAGTCGCCCTCGAGTGCGGAGACCTCCGCGCCGAGGTGACCCGCCAGCCCGCGGGCGAGCCCATGGTCTTCCATACGCATCACGGGACCGCCACGGTCCTCGGGACGAGCCTCCGGATCGTGGCCGACGCCGGCTCCACCCGCCTTGAGGTGACCGAGGGCAAGGTCCGGCTCGCGCGCCGGTCGGACGGGAAGTCCGTGGACGTCGCGAAGGGACACGGCGCGACGACCGCGGACCTCGCGGCCCGGCCGCTGATCCCGGAGACGCCGGCCGCGATCCAACTGCACAACGCGGGCAGGGTCATCTTCAAGTTCGGGCCGAGGGGCACCGATCTCCCCGCGGGCGTCTTCCTCGACTCGGGCGAGGAGTTCGATCCGAAACGGGGCTACGGCTGGAAGGGGCCGATCCAGAAGGTCCCCGGCGCCTCCTTCAAGGGGGAGCCTGTCTTCGGACGCAATCCCGCCGGGCCCTTCGCCGGCGTCCGCGATCCCCTCACCGCGTCGCAGATGGCCGTAGGGTGGTCGAACCACAGGGAAACCTGGTCCATGGCGGTCCCCAACGGGCGCTACCTCGCCACGGTCTGCGTGGGCGATCCCGGCGGCTTCCCCCAGGGCCCCCACCACGTGTGGATCG
>CAYNDR010000117.1:0-17202 GCA_964395295.1 uncultured Planctomycetales bacterium | reverse complement strand
ACTCCCCACAACGCCTTGATCCCCGGCACCTTGCCTGGGGTTGCGGAACTCCTGAGTCTCCCCCAATCGACCCTTCTAAAAAGCCGTCTCGGGGTTATAATGCAGGGGAAAGAGGGCCCATGGAAAAACGAAACTACACCTTGCCGGAGGCCTCCCGCGTCGCGGGCGTCTCCGAGGACGAGCTCCGCTGCGCCATCAAGGACGGCCTGCTCCGGGCGGACCTGCACCAGAACACCGGCGAGTACTCCGTGGACTCCATGGACCTGACGGACTACCTCCGGCGCTCCCGCCACATGCTGCCCTCCTCCGGCACCCGCAAGCGCAAGGTGCTCATCATCGACGACGAGATCAACTTCGCCAACATCATGAAGATCGAGCTGGAGCGCGACCCGCGCATCGAGGCGAAGTTCGCCACCTGGGGGAAGGACGGGGTCATGATGGCCGAGAACTACGCCCCGGACCTGTGCCTGATCGACTTCATGCTCCCGGACATCACGGGCGACCAGGTGCTGGCGGCGCTCCGCGACCTCAGGAACCTCCGGAAGACGAAGATGGTCGTCTACTCCGCGCACACCCGCGAGGCCATCCGCCAGCACCCGAACCTCGAGGCGCGCCTGGCGGAGCTGGGGGCCGACGAGTTCCTCTCCAAGTCCGGCGGCATGCGCGCGCTCATCGTGAAGTGCTACCAGATGCTGGGGCTGGACACGAACACCCGGATCCTGCGCCGCTAGGCTACTTCTTCGGGCCCTTCGCCAGCATGTGCGCCAGCCGGTTGAGCGCCGCGACGTAGGCCCGGGCGCTGGACTCGACGACGTTCACGCTGGCCCCGCGGCCCTCCGCCCGGACGCCCTCGTATTCCACGACCAGGTGCACCTCCCCCACGGCGTCCTTGCCGGGGGTGGCCGCCCGGAGCGAGTACTCCAGGAGCTTCCCGGCCATCCCGCAGGCCTGGTCCACGGCCTTGCAGGCCGCCTCCACGGGGCCGTAGGCCCACGCGGAGCGCATCACCGTCTCCCCCTTCACCTTCATGGTGACGGTGGCGTGCGAGACGATGTCGGTCCCGCTGGTGAACTGGAGGTGCTCCAGGACGAAGGGCCCCTCGGGGGGCTCCCCGCCGCCGCCCTCCCGCACCAGGCTCCGGAGGTCGTCCTCGTCGATGCTCTTGACGCGGTCCGCCAGGTCCTTGAACCGCTGGAAGGCGCTGTCGAGGGCGGCCTCGTCCAGCTCCAGGCCCAGCTCCGAGAGCTTCCGGCGGAGGGCGTGGCGCCCGGAGGGCTTCCCCAGGTGGATGCGCGGCCCCGACACGCCCACCATGCGGGGGTGGAAGATCTCGTAGGTCTCGGCCTTGGCGATCACGCCGTGCTGGTGCACCCCGGAGGCGTGGGTGAAGGCGTTGGCTCCCACCACGGCCTTGTTCGGCTGGACGGGGATGCCGGTGATCTCCACCAGCAGCTGGCTCGTGGGGAAGATCTCCTCCGTCTTGACGCCGGTGTCCGCCCCGAACTGCTCGGGCCGGTGCTTGAGCGTCACCACGACCTCCTCCAGCGCGGCGTTCCCGGCGCGCTCCCCGATGCCGTTGATGGTGCACTCCACCTGGCCCGCCCCGGCGCGGACGGCCTCCAGCGAGTTGGCCGTGGCCAGGCCGAGGTCGTCGTGGCAGTGGACCGAGATCACGGCCTTCTCGATCCCCGGGACGTGCGCCAGGAGGTCGCGGACGAGGCTGCCGTACTCCCAGGGCATCACCTGCCCCACCGTGTCGGGGATGTTGAGGGTGCGGGCGCCCTCCTTGATCACGGCCTCGAGCACGCGGAAGAGGAACTCGCGGTCGCTGCGGGTGGCGTCCTCCGGCGAAAACTCCACGTCGTCGGTGTACCGCCGGGCGCGGCGGACGGCCCCCACGGCGGCGTCGATCACCTGCTCCCGGCTCATCTTGAGCTTGTGGGCCAGGTGGAGGTCGCTGGTGGCGATGAACGTGTGGATGCGGGGCCGGGCGGCGCCCTTCAGGGCCTCGCCGGCGCGGTCCACGTCCTCCGGCAGGGACCGGCTGAGCCCGGCCACGGCGGCCTTGGGGCCCACCACGCGGGCGATCTCGCGGACCGACTCGAAGTCGGCGTTCGAGGCGATGGGGAAGCCGGCCTCGATGATGTCCACGCCCAGCCGGACCAGCTGCTCCGCCAGGGCCACCTTCTCGGGGACCGTCATCGAGAAGCCGGGCGACTGCTCGCCGTCGCGGAGGGTCGTATCGAAGATCAGGATTCTGCGCATCTCCGTCCCCTGAGAGTTCAATCCACCCGCACGGAGGAACTGGCGGCTTTCGGGGAACCTGCTAGAGGAACCTCTAGAGGTTCCCCGGAGTAAGGGGGAGGGCCGGCTTGCGCGGGAGTCCGGGGAGCGCGTTCGACCTGCTCATCGTTCCTCTCGCCGTCATGGAGCCGGCGCCGCGGCCTTCGGACTCGCCTTCCGGGGGGGATAGACGCTCACCCGGTTCCCGGACTCGTACTTCACCACCCCGTCCTTGAGCGCGAAGAGGGTGAAGTCGCGGCCCCGGCCCACGTTGAACCGCTCGACCCAGCGGGCCCCCCTCTGGCGGACGATGATACTGCCCGAGCGGACGGTCTGCCCGTCGAAGACCTTTATCCCAAGCCGTTTCGACTGGGAATCGCGGCCGTTCCTTGAGGAACCCTGACCTTTCTTATGAGCCATAGGAGAGAAGCGGATTATAAAGGGGAAGGCCCCGCCGGTCAAGGCCTTTCCACGAGGCCGACGCGATATCAGGACGGCTAATCCCGGGCCGGTCTCCCTCCCCGCTGTTAACCCCGTCGAGTCTCGACAGAGTTAACACCTGCGTTTTCCCGGGAATAGTCCCCCCTCCGGGGGGTCGGACATGTGGGGTATCCGGGAGGAACCCGGGGGCCGAGGATTTTTGCCAATAAAAGGGAAAGCGCGCCGTTCTGTTATATAATGAACTGGCGGCTCTATCGAGGGTGGTAACCATGTCCAAGACGATGGCGATGCTGGCGGCGGTCCTCTCCCTGGCCCTGGCGTCCGAGGCGTGGGCCCAGCGAGGCGGAGGCGGGGGCGGCGGGAGGGGCGGCGGCGGCTTCGGGGACGGATTCGGCGCCGGCCCCACCGTCAACTGGTTCCCCAGCATCGAGGCGGCCATGGCCCGGGGTGGGGAACGTCCTCCCGCCCCCGCCGCCGATCCCGACAGGCCGGCCCCCGATCCCGACCGCTGGGCCCGCAGGTTCGGCTTCGAGCCGGTGGCCAAGAAGTACGTCCTGGTCTACGTCCGGATGGTCTCCGAGGAGAAGGACCCCGGCGCCTTCAACAACACCGACGTCATCAGGGCCTCCTATGCCGAGTGGGCCTTCGTCAAGATGGACTTCGACCGCGAGCACCCCTACCAGAAGGCCTGGGGCCTCCGGGCGCCCCCCGCCTGCGTAACCCTGGACCTGCACGGGAACGACATCCTGAAGACCAATGTGATCTCGGCTGAAACCGTCCGCGGGCTCCTGCGGAACACGCCCGAGGCGATCCAGGCCTTCGAGACGAAGCTCAAGCTGGACTTCCAGCGCGCGGTCGAGGCCCTCAAGACCGACGAGGCCCGGGGCGTGAAGGCGCTCATCGAGATCGCCGCCCTGGTCCGGGTGGGCTACAAGGAGATCACGGACGCCCAGGCCGCGCTGGCGGAGGCCTCCGAGGCGTCCTTCAAGAACTGCGAGATCCTGGAGAGCGCGAGCCTCGACCAGGCAATCGCCTACCTCGAGGAACTGGTCCGGCTCTACCGGATCACATCCCCCGGGGTGCGGGCCGAGGTCCGGATCGCGCGCCTCGAGAATGCTCGGCAGAACGTCCAGGCCGCCGTCCAGCGCCTCAACAAGATCCTCAAGTACGATCCCCGGATCCTGAGGAAGGAGATCGACGAGGCCGGCACCGCCCTGGGAGACGTCTCGCACGAGGGAGAGACGAAGATCACCGCGGCCCTCTCCGGCAACCGCTCCGAGGCGCGCGATTCCCTGCGCAAGGTCGCGCGGGACTACGCCGGGACCGAGGCCGGCAAGCGCGCGGCCGACGAGGCCCGCAAGCTCGACTAAGCCCGGCCGACCCGGAGCCCCCTCCGGTCCCCTTATCGCCTATACCTCGGGCGTCGGCCGGCGTCCAAGAAGCAGGGAGAATCCGTGGAAATCCTGGCGCTGCTGGCCTTCCTCGCCCAGGACAACGCCCAGGCCGTCCGGGACTCGATCCGGAAGACGGCAGACGCGGGCTACTCCTACGAGGTCAAGGGCAAGTACGAGCGCTCCGGCGAGGTCACCCCCGGCGGCCTCCTCACCAGCCGCATCCGGCAGTACCAGTCCGCCCGCGCCGGCGAGACGATCCTGGTCAAGGGCCCCGAGGGGCTCTGGAAGACGCCCGAGGAGCGCCTGGGGGAGAAGGTCGAGAAGCCGGACCCCGAGGCCCCCGACATCGTCCGCATCCTCCAGGACGCCGAGTCCCCGCACTCCATGGTGCTGGACCTGCTGGACGGGGCCGGGAAGGTCCTGGGGCCCGACGACCGCGAGGTGGACGGCGTCATGTGCCGGCGCTACCAGGTCACCTTCCCCGCGGCGGCCCTCAAGGACTCGATCGGCCGCCAGCTGTCCAAGGAGGTCAAGGCGGGCGTCCGGCCCCAGCCGGACGAGGTGCGCTGGAGCACGGTCAAGGGGAGCGCGCGGGTCTACGCGGACAAGCGGGACGGCCGCCTGGTCAAGGTCGTCCACGAGCGCTCGGTCAAGATCGCCTACAAGGTGTCGGACCCCCAGCCCGAGACGAAGCCCTACACCTACAAGGTCGAGATGGAGTTCGTCTTCTCCCCCCTGGACCCGGCGAAGCTCTCGATCCCGCGCGAGGTGCGGGAGCGGCTGGGGATCAAGGAGGAGTAGTCACTTCCTCCTCGCCCGCTCGGCGAGCTCCGCCAGCTTCTTGAGCGCCTCCCGCGGCGTCATCCCGTCGACGTCCAGCTTCGCCAGCTCCTTCCGCAGCGGGTCCTCCGGCGGCGGGGGCGGCGCCGCGAAGAGCGCCAGCTGGGCCATCTCCCCCGCCCTCGGCTTCCCCGCCGCCAAGGTCAGCGCCTCCAGCCTCCGGAGGATCACCTTCGAGCGCCCCACCACCTCGCGCGGGATCCCCGCGATCTGCGCCACGTGGATGCCGTAGCTCTTGTCCGTGGGCCCCTCCACGATCCGGTGCAGGAACACGATCCCCTCCCCCCACTCCTTCACCGCCACGTGCAGGTTCCGCACGCCCTTCATCACCGCGGAGAGTTCCGTCAGCTCGTGGTAGTGCGTGGCGAAGAGCGTCCGCGCCTTGAGCCGCTCGTGGATGTACTCCGTCACCGCCCAGGCGATCGAGACCCCGTCGAAGGTCGAGGTCCCCCGCCCCACCTCGTCGAGGATCAGGAGGCTCCGCGCCGTCGCGTGGTTGAGGATGTTCGCCGTCTCGTTCATCTCCACCAGGAACGTCGAGGCCCCCCGCGTGAGGTCGTCCGCCGCCCCCACCCGCGTGAAGATCCGGTCCACCAGGCCGATCCGCGCCTTCGAGGCCGGCACGAAGGAGCCCACCTGCGCCATCAGCGCCGCCAGCGCCGCCTGCCGGATGTAGGTGGACTTCCCCGCCATGTTGGGGCCCGTGATGAGCAGGACCGGCTTCCCGGGGCCCACGACGACGTCGTTCGGGACGAACTTCTCCTCCTGGAGCACCTCGACCACCGGGTGGCGGGAATCCTTCACCTCGTACTCCAGGCCCTCGTCCACCTCGGGCCGCACGTACTTGTTCTCCCGCGCCGCCTGCGCCAGAGAGCAGAGGGCGTCCAGCTCCGCCAGCGACCGCGCCGTCTCCTGGAGCTCCGGGATCTCCCCCGCCACCCGGGCGCGGACCTGCTGGAAGACCTCGTACTCGAGCTTCCGGGACCGGTCCTCCGAGTTGAGGACCAGCGTCTCGTACTCCTTGAGGTCCGGCGTGATGAAGCGCTCCGCGTTCTTCAGGGTCTGCTTGCGGACGTACTCGGCGGGGATCTTCTCGCGGTGGACGTTCGTGACCTCGATGTAGTAGCCGAAGACCTGGTTGTAGCCGACCTTTAGCGAGGAGATGCCCGTGCGCCCGATCTCCCGAGCCTCGAAGGAGGCGATCCAGCTCTTGCCGTCCGCGGCGATGGAGCGGAGCTTGTCCAGCTCCTCGTGGAATCCCTTCCGGATGAGCCCGCCCTCCGTGAGGAGGTGCGGGGGGTCGTCCGCAAGCGCCTTCTCCAGGTGGGCCGCCAGCTCCGCGTGCGTGCCGATCCGCAGAGCCGAGAGGGCGCGGGACTTGAACCGGAGCCGCGAAAGCTCGGGGAGCGGATGGAGGGAGGCCCGCAGGCCCGCGAGGTCGCGCGCGTTCGCCCGCCCGGCCCCCACCCGCGCCAGCGCCCGCTCCAGGTCGAAGACCGGCTTGAGCGCCCCCTGCGCGGCGCGGCGGAGGCCCTCGTCCCCGAAGAGCTCGTCGACGGCGTCGAGCCGCGCGCGGACGTCCGCCGCCCGCGCCAGCGGCGAGGTCACCCAGTCCCGCAGGAGCCGCGCCCCCATGGGGGTCTCGGTCCGGTCGAGCACCCAGAGGAGCGACCCCTTGCGGTCGCCCCCGCGCAGCGTCTCGGTGAGCTCGAGCGCCGCCTGGGTCTGCCGGTCCAGGAACATCCGACCCTCGCCCACGTAGCGCTCCAGGCGGGTGAGGTGCTGGAGCGGCCCCCGCTGGGTCTCCTTGAGGTACGCCAGGACCGCCCCCGCGGCGGCCACCGCCGGCCCCAGGTCCTCGCAGCCGAATCCCGCCAGCGACTTCACCCCGAACTGCTCGCAGAGGGAGCGGACCGCGTTGTCCCGGTCGAACGTCCAGTCGTGGAAGGGCGTGGCGATCCCGCCCGAGGCGGCCCGCGCGCGCTCCGAGCGCGCCTCGTCCGCGGAGGAGGGGAGGAGCGTCTCGCTCGGGGAGAGCCGGACGAGCTCGTCGGGGACGCGGTCGGCCGGGAGGTCCTCCAGGCGGAACTGGCCGGTGGAGAGGTCCACCCAGGCGAGCCCCGCCGTCTGGCCCTCCTCGACCACGGCGGCCAGGTAGTTGTTCTTCTTCTCCTCGAGGATCGATTCCTCGACGAGCGTGCCGGGGGTGATGACGCGCACGACGGCGCGGTCCACGATCCCCTGGGCCTCCTCGGGATCCTGGGTCTGCTCGCAGATGGCGACCCGGTGGCCGGCCTTGAGGAGACGGTTGACGTAGGACTGGGCGGAGTGGTAGGGGACGCCGGCCATGGGGATGCGCTTGTCGCCCTTGGAGCGCGACGTCAGGACGATCCCGAGGACCTTCGAGGCGGCCTTGGCGTCCTCGTGGAACATCTCGTAGAAGTCGCCCAGCCGGAACAGGAGGATCTCGTTCGGGTGTTTCGCCTTGATCTGGGAGTACTGCTCCATGAGGGGGGAGGGCATCGGGGGCAAGTATAACCCGGAGATTTATCCATTGAAGATTTAATCATTGAGCCATTGAGCGATTGAGGATCCCCCCCCTTGCCCCCTTGGGGGGAGACGCCACAGATCCCTCGATCGCCTATTTTCATCGCCCCCGGGGTCTGGGGGATCCGCAAAATGGCTCAATGACTCGATCGCTCAATCGCTAAATCTCCTGGGGGTTCCCCCCTTGCCCCCAGGGGAAAGAGGCCGCGGATTCCTCGATGACCTTTGGCATCCCCCCGGGGGGTTGGGGGGATCCCTGAAATGGCTCAATGACTCGATCTCTCAATCGCCCAATCCCCTAGGGAATGGTGAAGGCGTCGGTGAAGCCCCGGCCCCGCAGGCGCTCGGCCTCGCGCTGGGCGTCCTCGTAGCGGGAGAAGGACTTCGTGGCGACCACGTAGAAGGGCCGCTCGCCCTCCACGAGGCGGACGGCCCCGCCGGGGGAGACCACCTTGAGCCGGAGCTCCTGGGACCGGGCGAGCCTCTCGTCGGTGAACGCCCCCACCTGGACGGCGTAGGCGGCGAGGCCCAGCCGGACCTGGCGCCTGGCGGCGAACGGCCCGCGGGGGCTCACGGCCGCCAGCTCCGCCTGCCCGGCCTTCCAGTCGCCGGCGCGGAAGAGGGCCATCGCATGCTCGTAGCGGAGCTCGTCGTCCATCACCGCGCGGCCGCGGTCGACCGGGGGCGCCGCCGCCACCGCCCGGAAGGCCTCCAGCGCCCGGGCCACGTCGCCCTGGAGGCGGTGGGCCACGCCGCCGCGGAAGACGATCTCCCAGCGGACCGGCCCCTGGGGATCGAGCGCCAGGGCCTGGTCGAAGGAGCGAAGCGCCAGGTCGGGGCGCCCCGCGCCCAGGTGGCATTTCCCGATCCGGCCAAGGATCTTCGCGCGCTCCGGGTGCTCGGGATTCTCGGACAGGAACAGCTCGTAGTGGCCGATCGCCTGGCCGTACTGCTCGAGGAGGAACTCCCCCTCCGCCTTCTCGAGGTACGGCGCGTTCTTGACCTCGGGCTGGAGGGGCACGCAGGCGGACAGGAGGAGGACGAATCCCCAGGGAGCGAGGCGGCGCTTCATCGCTTCAGCGCCTCGGCGTTCTTGAGGATCCGGCCGATGACGTCGATCCCCTGGAGGGGTTCCACGCCGTTCCGGGCCCCCAGGTGGACCAGGACGAGCGCCCCGGCGGCCAGGAAGAAGATGATGACGAGCTTCATCCCCAGGCCGGACTTCCTCGACGCGGCGGAGGCCTTCATCTTCTCCCTGAATTCGCGGAAGATGACGCTGCACTCGGAGGAACAGAAGCTCCCGTGGGAGGCGACCATCGTGCAGGACTTGCAGATGGGCTTGTGGCACTGGTGGCACATCGTGACGGCCTGCTGGCCGCCGTGGTTGACGCAATGCTTGGCCATGGAAGGCCCTCCGATTCCGCTCGGCTAATTATACAACAAGCCCCGCCGGGGGTCACTTCGGGTTCTGGATCCCTTCCAGCCGGGCGATCTCCGCCCGGATGGCCTCGTCGCCGGGACGGACCTCCAGCAGGTCCTTCCAGGCCCGGATCGCCTCCTTCACGAATCCCCGGCGCGCGTACAGGCGGGCCAGGTTCCGCAGGGTGGTCTCGTCGCGCCGGTCCACGCGCCGCGCCCGCTCCAGGACGGCGAGCGCCTGGCCGACATCCCCCAGTTCCTCGTGGCAGAGGGACAGGCGGTAATAGGCGTCCTTGAGGCGGTCCCGGACAGAGAGGGCGAACTCGTAGTGGGGGATGGCCTCCCGGAAGAAGCGCCTCTCGAAGAGGTCGTTGGCCTGGTGGTAGCGCCCCAGCGCCTCCTCGTCGGGATCGGGCCGGGAAGCACAGCCCGCCAGGGCCGCCCCGAGCGCCGCCCACGCCCACGCGATCCTCATCGCTCCTTTTCCGCCCCCGCCACCTGGATCGGGACATAGACGCGGTCGCTCCGGCCCGAGGGGACGTCCGTCACCGTCACCTTGATCCGGTAATGGCCCTCGGACAGGGCGGCGGGGAGCGGGAGCTTGAAGTACTGGTAGAACTCCTCCACCGGGCCGTTCAGCGCGATCCTGTCCTCGCGGTCGCTCGCCGGCGCCTTCTCCCACGCCGGGACGGGCCTCTCGACGGAGCGGTCGTCGTACAGCTTCCAGTCGTAGCGCAGGTGGAGTATAAACTTGTCCTGGCTCCGCGACAACGCAAAGTTCCGGGGCTCCACGTAGAGGAGCACCGTCCCCCCCGGCTTCACGCGGCCGCTCTCGGCCGGGACGAACTCGCGGTAGCGGTGGATCCGGGAACACAGCTCCGCGCGCTCGATGACGAATCCGGTGGCCCGCTTGTCCTCCTCCACGAACCGCCCCAGGAGCTTGCCCGCCTCCTTGTGGTCCCCCAGCTCGCGCCGCAGGAAGAGGTCGAGGTAGGGGACGATCCTGTTCGACCGGACGCGCAGGCCGGAGAGCGTCCGCTCCGCCTCCTCGACGTTTCCCGCCGCCGCGAGGAGGAACGCGAGCCTCAGCTTCTCGTCGTCCCGGGAGGGGTCCCGTTCCACGGCCTCCTTCTGGAGCCGGAGGACCTCGTCGGGCCCGGCCTCGCGTTTCGGGGGGGCCTCCGCCTTGACGGGGACCGCGCCCTTGATCCCGTTCCCCCGCGGATCCTCCGGGAAGCGGTAGACGGCGGGCTGTTCCGCCGGCGCCCGTTCCTCCTGGGGAGGCGGCTCGGGCGGTTTCTCGACGGGCTCACGGACGGCGGGCCGGCCGGAGCAGGCTGGAAACAGGGACAGAGCGAACGCGAGGACGGGGAAGCGCGCCCCTCTCATCCCTCTTCCCTCTCTCCGAGACCCTGAATGGCCAGGGCCTTACCTCAACTTAGATTTTATCCTCTCCCCGTAGTTTTGCAAGCGGGCAAGGATTTTTTCCACCTTCCCGAGCTTCTCGTCCACCTTGGCCTCCGCGGGGGCCTTCTCGCGCACGGAGAGGTAGGTTTCCCGGGCCCGGGTGAAGAGGGCGACGGCCTCCTCCTGGCGCCGGAGGAGCGCCTTGAGCCGGGCCGGGTCGTCCGGGAGCTGCTGCATCGCCTCGACCAGCTCCTTGAAGATCACGCTCCCGTCGATCACGAGCTTCTCGGCCCCTTCGAGGACCGCGTCGGCCGCCTTGGGCGGCGGCTCCTTGGGGGGCTCCTCCTTCTTGGGCTCCTCCTTGGGGGGCTCCGGCTTGGGAGGCTCCGGTTTCGGCTCCTCTTTCTTGGGCTCCTCCTTGGGCGGCTCCGGCTTCGGGGGCTCCTCTTTCTTGGGCTCTTCCTTGGGAGGTTCCGGCTTGGGCTCCTCTTTCTTCGGCTCTTCCTTGGGAGGCTCCATCTTCGGAGGCTCCGGTTTCGGCTCTTCCTTCTTCGGCTCCTCGGGCTTCATCTCGGCCTTGGGGAACGGCGGCCGGGCCGCCAGCCCGGCGCCGAAGTCCACCACCTCGCGGGTCATCGGTCCGGCCTTGACCTTGAAGACGAAGCCGGGGACGTCCTCGTGGGCCCAGACCTTCAGGTCCCCGATCTCGTAGGCGATGCAGTTGTACTGGCGCTCCTTGAAGGGGAGCGCCTCCTCGCCCAGCTTCGCGACGACGGTCTCCTTCCCTCCCTTTTCCGTCTTCAGGACCATGCGGTTGGTCCAGCGGCCCGCCCGCGCGACCCAGCGCTTCTCCTCGCCCACCTGGACGACCTGGCAGTGGATCTCGATGTCCCCCACCTTGATTTTCTCATCCGCCCCGACCTTGACCTCGCCGGGGACGAACTTCTCCTCGCGCTCCGGGTCGTCCGACAGCTGGTCGCCCGAGGCGCGCTGGCCGGCGAAGACGATCGCGTCCTCCTTCACCTCCTTGACGATGCGGTCCTCGTAGGAGACGGGGCCTTCGGCCATCGAAACCCGGTAGCGGACCCAGGTCTCGGCGGTCGCGCGGGCCCAGGGGTGGAACTTCCTGGGGTCGTAGGGAGGGAGGGCGGCCTCCTTGCCGGGCTCCTCCGGGGCCTCGCCGCCCAGCATGATCCTGCTGGGCAGTCTCGACCGAAGCTCCCGGATCTTCTTCATCAGGGCCTGGGCGTCGCGCTGGCCGCCGGTGATCTGTCCCTCGTCGAGCGGCACGGGGTTGTAGCGGTCCATCTCCAGCTTCCTGAGGGCCTCGACGTACTTCACGACGCCGGGGTCCTTCGCCGTCTCCGCGAATCCCGGGGGTATGGGCTGTCCCCGGATCATGAGCTGGGCGCAGTCCTGCTTCTTCCCGTCGGAACCGATGCCCTTGTCGTACGCGTCGCTCGCCTCCCCCTTGAGCTCGCCGTACCGCCGCATCCACACGGCGAGGTCCTCCAGGGCGGTCATCATCCGGCTGATCCTTGCGGCGACGGCGTCGAGGCCCTTGTGGAGCGCGAGCGCGGTTTCCTTGTCCAGGGGGGTGGGTTTCTCCCTGGGACCCAAGCCCTTCTCGATCCCGGAGATCTCCATCCCCAGGGCGTGCATGCCCTTGAGGATGTCGTCGAAGGTCTCGACGTTCGGGTGCGTCACCGGGCTGAAGGGCGGCGCGGGGGGCGGCCCGATTTTGAGAGTATCCTTGATCATCTTCCAGAACCTCCCGGCCGCGGTATATTCCTTCTTCTTCCCCACGCGGACGAAGAAGCTGGCCCCGATGAGGCCCGGGATGCCGATGACCACGATGAGGATGAGGACCAGCTTGATCGCGCGGCCGATCTTGCTGGGAGGCTTGGAGGACTTCTGGAGCTGGTCGCCGACGGAGTATTTCTTCTCCCCGGCCTCGATGCGGGTCCCGCGGAGGCGGCTTTGCGCGGCGATGCCCGCCAGGGCATTGGTTTGGGCCGCCCCGGTGAGCTTCTTGCGATAGCCGGCGGCCGGCCTGTCCTTGGGGGCCGCCGGCGTCTCGCCCTGCGGGGCGGCCGGGACCTCTCCCGGGAGGGGCGTGGGGGCCTGGTCCGGGGGGACCGTCCCCGGGGGATCCGGCTTCTCTTCCGTGGCCATCCCGCTCCTCCTACTGGAGTTCCATGAGCTTCCGGCGCGCCATCACCTGCGCCTCCTGGTAGCGCTTGACGTCGAATTTTTTTCCGGTCATCTGGTTGACGCGCTCCAGCATGGACATCCCCTCGAGGGTCAGGTTCAACCCCCTCTGGAGTCCGGCCCGGTCGCCGCCGGGATAGGACCTGAGGATGAGGGCGTGTCCCTCGTCGCACTTGGTCAGCCCTTCCCGTTCCAGGGTGCCGGGCTCCGCCTTCACCTCCGGCTTCTGATCATTAGACGCCTTGTTCCGGCGGCTTGACCTTTCGGATGAGGCGGCGGCGGCGATGATGAGGATCATCAGGAAGAGGGCCCCGACGATCCCGCCGACGATGAGCATGGGGTTGGGGGGCCTGGACTGCTTGGGGATGGAGCGGGACGTCAGGTTGCGCTCCACGCGGCCGGTCTTGATCCCGGCCTTCTGGAGGACGCGCGTGGTGGGGCGCTCGGTCGAGGGGAGCGGCTGGGTCTTGCGCCTGGGCGGGCGGGGCGGGGAGGAGGAAGGATCAAGGCGCGGCTGGGGGACCTTCGATATGGGTCGCGTGGGCTGGCGCTCCGTGGCCATGAAGTCTCCTCTGACGCTGCTCGGTCCGCCCCGGGCCTCTCCGAAAGTCCCCGCCCGTCCCTATTCCGCGCTCGCCTGACCGCCCCTGAAGAGGAGGTCGCGCGACGGGTCCGGCTCCGGGCCGGGAGCGGGGGGCTCCTTCTCGGGATTGGCCGGCCGCCCGCAGCTCGGGCAGGGGTAGTCCGGGCTGGTGAAGAGCTTGCCGCCCTTCACCGTCAGGTCCCCCTTCGGGAGACTCGTCCCGCAGTGCATGCAGAACTCCACCATAGGTGCGCCTCCTCCGGCGTATCTGCGCTCAGGTCCTCGCGGCGGCCAGCCTGAGGACGAGCGACTCCAGGATCGGCACCTCGCCGCCTCCGGACGTCTTCAAGGCCACGTCCGCCTTCAGGATTTCCCCGTGCTTCTCCACCAGTTCCGCCAGCGTGTGCCGGTCCACGAGCCCCAGGAACTCGTCGGCGTAGTAGGTGATCTGGAGCTGGGAGGTCACCTCGAAGCGCTTCCGCCCGGCCTCCAGGAGCTTCCTGGCCTCGGCGAGCTTCCGGTACTGCCAGGCGAGCTTCCAGACGAGGACCTGCACCGCCTCGCCGGATCCCAGGAGCCTCCGGAGGATGCGGAACGCCCGGGCGGGATCCTTGGAGGCGGCGGCGAGGGCCAGTTCGTAGACCTCGCGCTCCTCCTGGTTCCCCACCAGGGCGCGGACGTCCTCCGCGGTGAGGGACGCGCGCGCGCCCGCGTGGGCGGCCAGCTTCTCCAGGTGGCCCAGGAGGGCCGAGAGGTTCGTCCCCGCGCGCGCCACCAGGAGCTCGGCGGCCGTGCGGTCGAGGCCCTTCCCCAGCCTCTGGGCCTCGGCGGCGAGCCACCTCTGCATGTCGGCCGGCCGGAGCGGGCGGCACTCCACCACCGGCACGGTCCCGAGCGCCGGCACCTTCTCGGTGGGGACCAGCGCGGCCAGCACGGCGGTGGGCGACGGCTTCTTGAGGTACTCCCGCAGGCCGTCCGCGTGGTTGTGGAGGAAGTTGCCCTCGTCCACGAGGACCACCAGCTTCATCTTCCCCAGGAAGGGCCGGGTGTAGAGCTCGTCCGACAGCCGGGCCCAGTCCGTCTCGGAGGACGTCACCCGGAGGGTGTTGGCCGCGAGGTCGGGATGGGCCTCTTTCAGGAGGGCGACGCCCCGCTCCCGCAGGAGCGCCTCCGGTCCCGCGAAGACATAGGCCGGCGCCGGCGGCTTCCGGCCCCGAAGTCCCGCGGCAAAGCTTGGGAAATCCATCCGGTTGTCAGAGAAGAATGCAAAGTATAACAGCCCCGCCGGAGGAAACCAAGGGATTGAGTCATTGGGCGATCTAATCATTGAGTCATTGTGAGTCCCCCCTTTGCCCCCCCGGGGGGGGGAGAACAACATATCCTTCGTTCGCCTTTCGCCTCTCCCCTGGGGTCTGGGGGATCCTGAAAATGGCTCAATGACTCAATCGCTCAATCGCAAAATCTTGTGGGGGTCCCCCCCTTGCCCCCCGGGGGGGAGACAACAGATCCCTCATTCGCCTTCTGAATCCCCCTCGGGGTCTGGGGGATCCCCCAATGGCTCAATCGCCCAATGATTCAATCCCCTCTCCCCCCGGTTGATTTCAGGGGGGGCGTGCCCTATAATCCCCGCGGGAGGAGACCGAGAAGCCCCTTGAAATCCGCCGAGAAGACCGTCTACCGCGAAAGGGCGCTCCTGGTGGGGACGGTCGATCCCGGGGCCGACGCGGACGGGGCCGATCCCCTCGACGAGCTGGCGCGCCTGGCCGAGACGGCGGGCGCCGCGGTCGCGGACCGGATCCTGCAGAGGCGCGGCCGGCCCGACCCGCGCACCTACATCGGCTCCGGGAAGGTCGGCGAGATCTCCCGCCGCGTCGCCGACCTCCGGATCGACTGCGTCATCTTCAACAACGACCTCTCCCCCGCCCAGATCCAGAACATCGAGAAGGACGCCGGCTGCAGGGTGATCGACCGGACGGAGCTGATCCTGGACATCTTCGCCACCCACGCGCGCTCCCGGCAGGCCAAGCTCCAGGTGGAGATGGCGCAGCTCGAGTACACCCTGCCGAGGCTCGGGCGCCTGGGGGCCCACGTCACCGCCGAACAGCAGGCGGGCGGCTTCGGCATCGGCATCGGCCAGCGCGGCCCCGGCGAGAAGCAGCTGGAGGCGGACCGCCGCCTGGCCCGCAAGCGCATCACGGCGCTCCGCCGCCAGCTCCGGGAGCTGGAGGACCGCAAGCGCCGGGAGGTGGCCCAGAGGACGGTGGAGAACACGACGGTCTCGCTGGTGGGCTACACGAACGCGGGCAAGTCCACCCTGATGAACGCCCTGACGAAGGCGGGGGTCCCGGTCGAGGACCGGCTCTTCTCGACGCTCGACACCCGCACCCGGATCTGGACGCTCCAGGGCGGGATCCGGGTGCTCCTCTCCGACACGGTCGGGTTCATCCGGGACCTCCCGCACGGCCTCGTGGCGAGCTTCCACGCCACGCTGGAGGAGGTCACCCAGGCCGACCTCCTCCTGCACGTGGCGGACGCCAGCCACCCCCGGTCGGAGGAGCAGATCCGCGCGGTGGAGGGCGTCCTCCGGGAGATCGGCTGCGAGGGGAAGCCGGCGCTCCTCCTCCTGAACAAGACCGACCGCTTCCGGGACCCCGTGGAGCTGGAGATGCTGAGGAACCGGTTCCCGGGGGCGATCCCGCTCTCGGCCCTCGGCGGCGCGGGGCTGGAGGCCCTGCGGGACCGGGTGGCCGAGGTCCTGACCCGCCAGCTGGTGGACGTGGAGGTGGAGATCCCCCTCTCCGAGGGCCGGCTCCTGGCGGAACTGCCCTCCTGGTCGGTCCTGCGCGAGCGCCGGTACGCGAACGAGCACGTCCGGATGGCCCTGCGGGTCCCGCCGCGCGTCCTCTACAAGCTGGAGCGGTTCCGGCTCCCGCGCGGCTGAAGGGCCCCGGCCTTGTTCGTTGACACCAGTTCGAACGCTGGGCTATAATTGACTCCCGGACCGGAGATACTATTCGATGGCCGATCCGCAGGATTTCGACGTCCGGAAGGCGATCGAGCAAAGCTCCACCAAGAGCACCCTCCAGGACCTCGCCAAGAGGGGCATCCACCGCGTCAAGGTCCTCGACGAGAAGAGGATCAACGAGCTGATCAGCGAGGCCGTGGAGCGGATCGTCTCCACCAAGACCAACCTCCTTTCCCCCGACGACCGCGCCAAGCTCATCGACGCGTCCCGCAAGGAGCTCGACCGGCTCATGGCCGAGCAGCGCGCGCTCAAGGACAAGGCCGAGCTGATGGAGCGGGACAAGAAGTCGGTCGTGGACGAGGTCGAGAACCTCCAGAAGCAGCTGCAGACCCAGCGCAAGCTCGGCGACGACACCGCCCGCCAGCGCTACGAGGACGGCAAGAACGTGATGCGCGCCGAAGTCGAGGACATGAAGAAGAAGATGGCCTCGATGGAGGAGGAGATCACCCGGCGCGTCCGGAAGGAGGTCGAGCTCGAATCCCAGGCCAAGACGGCCGCCCAGGGCGCCACGATCGAGCAGATGAAGGCCGACCTGGCCCGGCGCGAGAACGAGATCCGCGGGCAGTTCGAGCGCCGGGAGAAGGAGCTCCGCGACGAGCTGGGGCGGCGCGAGTCCGACATCGCCGCGCGCGGCGCCTCCACGAAGGAGGCGGAACTGCGGATCAAGCTCGACGAGATGAACGCCAAGAACATCGAGATGGCCCAGCGGCAGACCAAACTGCTGGAAGACATGAAGAAGTCCGACGAGGACCTCTTCAAGCGGATGACGGAGCTCTTCACCAAGGCCATCGACGGCGTCAGCAAGAAGCTGACCGACCTCAGGCTCCGGTCCATCGCCGGCGGGCCGGTCGGCGCGGGCGCCATGCCGGGCGACGTGGAGTACCGCCCCAGCCAGGCCACGATCGAGGGCATGCTCTCCTCCGAGCTCGACAGCAACCTCAAGCAAATGCAGCAGGTGGGAGGCAAGTCGGCCGGCAAGCAAGGAAGCGCGCTGGACAGCCTCAAGGCCCTCCGCGGGGGCGGCGGGCGCGAGGCCAAGAAGGAAGACAAAG
>CAYNDR010000116.1:0-17368 GCA_964395295.1 uncultured Planctomycetales bacterium | reverse complement strand
GATGCCTTCGACGAATTCCGAGGCGACGTAGAGGCCGGTGCCCGTGCGCCCCGTATCGATCACCCGCGCCGCGTTCGGGATTTCCAGGGTCTGGATCCTCTGCAGGCGCTCGACGATCCCGGGCGGGGCGGACCCCGAGGGGATCACCTTGAGCGCCACGTCCCCGTGCTCCGGGTGGCGGGCGCGGCAGACGGTGCCGTGGGGGCCGCGCCCGAGCATCTCCTGGGGGACGTAGGCCTTGAAGCGGAGGCGCTCGCGGCCCACGACCTCGCGGGCGCGATCCTGCTCGGCGAGGACCTCGGCCACCTGCCCCAGCGTCATCACGCCCCGCTCGACGAGGATCTGCCCGAGCGGCCGGCGGATCTTCCGCGCGGCCAGGGCGCGCTTGAGGCGGAGGGCCTCCTGGATCTGCTCCTCGGTGGCCAGGCCGCGGCGGCTCACGATCCGGGCGAAGAGCCGCGTGATGCCGCCCTCGGCCGAGGCCTCGGCGGAGACCAACCGGGATATCTCGTCGACCTCCTCGGGGGTCAGGTAGCTTTGCTCGAGCAGGACGTCTTCCAGGGTCGTGGCGGGGCCCGCCTCCTGCCGGCGGACGAGGCACGTCTGGATCTGGTTGCGGGTCAGGTACCGGTTCTGCAGGGCGAGCCGCGCGAGCCGGCACTCGTACTCGGTAAACAGGCTGTCCTCCATGTCCGGCTCGCCCCCTCTCTCACGATATGGCGTGTGAGGAGAAGTATAGTCGCGGATCCGGCTGTTGTCAACCGAATAAGGGAAGAGCCCCTCCGATCAGGCGACGGCGTGAAGTCCGGCGAAGGACCGTGAGGTCGGATCCCCTCCGTTCCCTCTGTTCCCTCCATGGGTATGAAGTATGAATTGCTCTGTGTTCTCTGTGCTCTCTGTGGCAAATACTCTGTCTCCTCCGTGCCCTCTCACTCCAGCTTCGGGCCCTCGATGCGCTGGCCCTTCTGCTGGCGCTTCTGGTCCGCGGGATCGAAGGTGCCGTAGAAGAGGACGTTCGTGTCCATCCAGGTCGCCAGCCGGTCGAGGTCCTCCGGCCCCAGCGCCGCGTCCTTGTGCCCGTCCAGGAGCAGTTTCATCAGCTTGCTCCCGCGCGCCCCGAAGCGCCCGGGCACGCTCATCGGCTCGCCGTTCGCCCGCCGGAAGTCGCCGCCCTGCCACGCCGAGTGGGGCACGAGCGGGGCGAGCGCGTTGTAGGAGACCGTGTAGTGCCCCTGGGGGGTCCCCGTCAACACCACTTTCCCCTCCGGCTTCTCGGGACTGTGGCAGCGCACGCAGTGCTTATCCAGCACCGGCTGGACCAGGAGCGGGTAGCTCAAGGGCTTCGAGCCGTCCGGGCCGGGGCGGATGGCCGAGGGGGGCCGCGAGAGGGCCTCCGGCGCGCGGCCCGGCGGCGGCGCCTGGGTGCGCGGCTCGTGGCAGCCGATGCACGACGCGGTCTCCCCCGGCTGGAGGTACGTCAGGCTGCGCATGACCTGCACCGCCATGCCGCGCTCGTCGAGCGCCTGGAAGGCCAGCGGCACGCCCGCCGGAGCGGTGAACCACGCCGAGCCGTCGGGCTCCACCGGGACCGTGCCGAGCACCTGCTTCCCCGGCGAGGCGTTCGGGATCCCCACCGCCGGGTCGTTGATGTGCGGCGTGGATTTGGGCAGGACCTGCACGATCCGCAGGCTCTTGACCAAGCCCGGCGGCAGGGGCGGCCAGCTCGCCTGGACGTTCGCCAGCAGGAACCGGCCCTCGCGGCCGGGCGGCTCCTCGGAGACGGACGCCACCGCCGGCGCCTCCGGCCGCGGCCGGAGCGGGACGGGCCAGAGGCTGGCGATGTTCAGGTCCCGGTGGAGCAGTTCCTTGTTGCCGAAGGCGTCCACGAGGTAGAGGCCGAACATGTTGGCCGGGTTCCCCGTCGGCTCGCCGATCAGGCCGTCGAAGCTGTAGGCGGCCAGGAAATATTTCTCCGAGAGCGGATACGGCGAGCGATAGCAATGGCCCGGCCAGCGCGCCGCCTCGACCGGCACGGGCCGGGGCTCCGGCGCCACCGGCGCGCGCCAGTTCGGCAGGACCGGCGCCTCGCTCTCGGGGAAGGGGACGTCCGGCGTCAGGCGCGTGATCGGCTCCAGTCCGTCGGCCCCGCGCGTGACGTCCAGGAGGATGGTGGAGCCGGCGGTCATGGCGTGGTGGGCGGCGGCGGTGGCCATCACCCGCGGCGAGCCCGGCACCGGCCGCGCCTCCCAGACCCCCACGGGATTGAACGTGTTGTTCCCGTAGAAGATCCGGACGTCGCTCCCGTCGGGCCGCACCGTCCAGAGCTGTTGGTAGTGGACGGCGTGGCGGTCCACGTAGTCCCAGCGCGTGTAGATGACGCGCCCGTCGTTCAGGACCGCCGGGTCCCATTCGTGCGTCTCGTGGTACGAGATGGGGCGCGGGTTGGAGCCGTCCGCCTCGGCCAGCGCCATCGTGTAGACCGGGCAGGGGCCCCGGCCACAGCGGTGATAGCCGCCGCGGCGGGTGGAGATGAAGAGGATCTTCCCGTCCGGGAGGAGGCGCGGGGAGAAGTCGTCGACCGGGCCGCTCGTCAGCGGTCTCAGCCCCGAGCCGTCCGCGGCCATAGCATAGAGATGGTAGAAGCGGTCCAGGCACTGCTCGCGGTCCTTCGGCGTCGTCTCCGCGCGGCAGAAGGCGAAGAGGATGCGCTTGCCGTCCCGGGAGACCTCGGGGAACTGATAACTGCCCTCGGGGAGCGCGCCCGGGGCGAGCCGGCGGGCGTTCAGGGAGCGCCCTGGCGCGTCCAGGACGAACACGCCTCCCCCGGGCCGCGCACAGCTCCCGTAGTACTGCGTGAGCTGGTGGCTGAAGATGGACGGGACCTGCTTGACGAAGACGATCGGGCCCGCCGGCATCCGCGGGTTCCCGAGCGCGATCTCCCGGCGCAGGGCGTGGATCCGCCGCCAGAGGTCCTCCCACCGGCGGTCGCCCGCGTCCGCGGGCATCTCCCGCGCCTCGCGCCGGAGGGCTTCCCACCGGGCCGAGGGGGCCGCCTGGAGGTCCTGGAGGAGGGCGTCGCCGCGCTGGAGCGTCAGTTCGATCGCCGCGGCATAGGGGGCGGGGCGGCGCGCGGTGCCGATCCCGTCCTGCATCCGCCAGTCCCACTCGACGAGCGCGTCCTCGATCGGCTTCCGGAGGCCGGGCAGGACGGGCGGCGGGCCCGCCCCGTAGTCGAGCGGCGCGGCTTGGAGCGGGACGTCGTGCCAGGTCTCCCCGGCCTTGATCCGCACGCGGCGCCAGCGGACGGCCGTTTCCGAAGAGGCCTTGGCGGCCAGGACGATTTTCGATCCGCGCCCCGAGACCTCGATCGTCACGGGCTCGCCGCGGCGCACGGCCTTCGACGTCCCGGCCCCGTCCAGCGAGAGGATCGCCTCGGCCTGTCCGCCCTCCGCGAGCGACGCCTCGGCGGAGACCGTGACGGTTTCCGCCGCGGCGCGCATAGGGACGGCGATCGCGGCCTCTTCGCCGGGGCGCAGGGCGATGATGGCCGCCTTCGCGGGTTCCATGAGCGCGATCTGCGGCCCCGCGGGGGCGGCGATCAGGCGGAATCCGCAGGCGGAGGAGCTTGCGGGCGGCGCGGGCGCGCCGTTGAGGGTCGCCTCGGCCGGCTTGAACTCCGGCTTATCGTCGCCCGCCCGCGCGCCGGCGGCGGCCAGGAGGCAGGCCAAGACGGTGTTGAGAAACCGACGCATTATTGCTTCCCTGACTATCATAACGTCCTCCGCGTGGATTGTACGTGGCTCTTTCCGATTCCGTCTAATATCCTGCCGGGTCGTTCGACTGCCCTGTAGAGATGCGGGGTGCCCATGGACGCGCGCGCGTTCGAGCAGATGGTCAGCGAGCACCAGAACATGGTCTACGGGGTCGCCCTCGCCACCTGCCGCGACCGCGCCGCCGCGGAGGACGTGGCCCAGGAGGCCTTCCTCAAGGCGTACCGGTCGGCCGACCGGCTCCGCAAGCCCGCCCGGCTGAAGACCTGGCTCTACTCGGTGGCGCGCTTCACCGCGATCGACTGGGTGCGGAAGCACCGCCGGGAGCGGGTCTCGGCGGTCCCGGAGGCCGCGGCGCCCGGGCCCGCGGAGGACCGCGGCGCGCGCGTGATGGAGGCGATCCGCGGCCTGCGGGACGACTACCGGGAGGTCCTCATCCTCCACTACCTGGAGGGGCTCTCGTACGCCGAGGTCGCGCGGGCCCTGGGCACCACGCCGGGGGCGGTGGGGGAGAAGCTCCACCGCGTGCGCGAAATGGTGCGCGAGAAATTGCAGGCGGAGGCCCGGCCATGACGTGCGAAGAGGTCCGAGCGAAGCTCTCCCGGTACCTGGATCTGGAGCTGTCGTACCAGGAATCCCAGGCTGTCCGGGAGCACCTCGCGATCTGCGAGGGGTGCGCCGCGCGGCTCGGCGAACTGCGGGAGGCGGACGACGAGATCAAGCGGGCGCTCCTGGACGTCCCCGTCCCCGCCGGCTTCGCCGCGCGGGTGGCGGCGGCGGCGAGGCCCCGGCCGCGCTCCTGGAAATGGCTCAAGCCCGCGGCCGTGGCGGCTGCCATCCTGATGGCCGTGCTCGCCGGGGTGACGCTCTACGTCAACCACATGGAGGCGCCGCCGCTGTCGGTCGCGGTCCACGGAGGCGACAGCCTCCACGCGGGCTCGATCGGGGCGCTGAGGGTCTTCGTCTCGCACGCCCAGGCCGGACTCCCCGTGGCGGACGCGGCCGTCCGGGTCTTCCTGGGGGGAAAGGACCTGGGGCGGTTCGTGACCGGCGCCGCCGGAACGATCGAAGGCTTCTTCCGCGTGCCGGACCTCGAGGACGGGAATTATCCACTTCGCCTCGGGGTGAAGTCACCCCTCGGGGACGGGACGAGCCAGCGTTCCGTCGCCGTCCGGCGGGAGTACCGGCGCCTCCTGACGACCGACAAGCCGATGTACCAGCCCGGACAGACGATCCGGATGCGCGCCCTGGCGCTCAACGCCTTCACGCTCAAGCCGCGCCCGGGCCGCGCGGAGTTCGAGGTCGTGGATTCCAAGGGCAACCGCGTCTTCACGCAGAAGGCGGAGCTCTCCGAGTTCGGGATCGCCGCGGCGGAGATGCAGTTGGCGGACGAGGTGAACCTGGGGACCTACCGGGCGGCCGTGACGGCCTCGGGGATCCGGCAGGAGCGGACGGTCGAGGTGGCCCAGTACGTCCTGCCGAAGTTCAAGGTCGAGCTGGAGCTGGACAAGGCGAGCTACCGTCCGGGCGGGCGGGTAAAGGGGACGGTCCGGGCGAAGTACTTCTTCGGGAAGCCCGTCCGCGGCATGGCGAAGGCCTCCGTGGACCGGGAGATCGTGACGGGCGAACTGCGCGAGGACGGCTCCTGGGAGTTCGAGGCCCCCGCGCCCGGGGAGGGGGCGGTCAAGGTCGAGGTCGCGGTCACGGACACCGCGGACCACCGGGAGACGAAATCGACGGTCTGTTTTGTCACGCGGGAGGCGCTTAAGGTGGACCTGGTGCCCGAGGGGGGCGAGGTCGTGCGCGGCATCGAGAACGCCTTCTACGTCCTCGTCTCCACGCCGGACGGGCGGCCCGCGAAGGCGGACGTGGACCTCGTCGTGAACGGCGCGGCCGTGGCGCTGAAGACGGACGACCTGGGGGTGGCGAAGGTGACGGCGCCCGATCCCTACGAGATCCGGCTCGAACGCGCCCGGGACGAGGCCGGCAACGAGGCGCGCGAGATGCGGTCCCATGCCAAGTACGGTTCGGGGAGCTTCCTCCTGCGGCTCGACAAGGCCGCCTACAAGGGCGGCGAGACGATGACGGCGACGGTCCTGGGCGGGGGGAAGGGCCCGGTGTACGTGGACCTCGTCAAGGGCGGCCAGCTCCTCCTGGCGAAGGTCGCGGAGAAGGGCCGCGTGGAGATCGACCTTCCGCCCGATCTCTTCGGCACGGTGCAGGTGATCGCCTACCGGCGCGACACGGCGCCGCCCGTGACGCGGGTGGCGTACGTGAACCTGCCGGACGGCCTGCGCATCCGGCCGCGCGCCGCGAAGGACACCTTCCGGCCGGGCGAGGAGATGCCGGTGGAGTTCGAGGTGACGGACCGGGAGGGGCGGCCGATCCAGGCGGCGCTGGGGATCGCGGTGGTGGACGAGGCGCTCTACGGGCTCGTGGTGTCGAAGGCGGCCGGCGAGAAGGCGTGGCTGTCGCTGGCGCCGGAGCTCATCGACACGCGAGGCTTCCTGAGGGCGGAGGCGGCGGAGATCTACCAGGGGGGGAACACCGCGCAGGCGCAGAGGTTCGTGAGCGGGAACGGCCGGGCCGAGCGGCCGGGGCTCCTGACCCGGAACGCCTACGAGATGAAGGCCGCCCGGCTGAAGCGGTTCGTCGAGGACTACAACGCCTTCGTCGGCAAGGTGCTCAAGGTCGCGGGCTCAGTCGTGGCTGTGGGGATGGGCATCCTTCTGATCCTGATGCCCCTCATTAGGGCTTTGAAGACTGCATCCGGGGGAAGTTGGATTGTCGTGCTTGTCGTGGTCCACGGCGTTGCATGGATCACCTTCTTGACTCTCATGGCCGGTGTTCGGTGGGAAGCGGAGGGATTGATCGTACTCACTGCGGTCGCGGGGATTATTACCCTTGGGCTCTGGATGGCCGTTTACTGGATCAAGCGGGATAATCCCCAGGCGGTGTCCGCCGGATTCTTCATTGCCATCCTTGGCATCGTTGCGGGCCTCGCGATAGTTTTTGGCGGGGGTGACAGGAGTGAAATGAGCAGAAGGAGTCATGGGGGTTTACGCTATTATTCCAGGATTGATGGGGAGGCCGAACCGTCATCTGCTCTCCCTCCGGCCCCCATGGCTGAACCCCCACGCCCTTCCACGAGGGAATTAGAGTCGTTGGTCCAGGAGTCACGTCTGTACGCCCCGGAGAAGCGGGTGGCGACGCACGTCCTGCCCCCGCTTGTGGAGGCCGCACGCCCTGCGACGCCCGAGGCCCCTTCGCCCGAGGAGCCCGCCCGCGTCCGCGAGTATTTCCCGGAGACCCTCTTCTGGATGCCCCAGCTCATCACCGACGAGCGCGGCCGCGCGAAGCTCACGCTCCCGCCCGCCGACTCGATCACGAGCTGGCGGATGCTCGCCAACGCCGTCGCCCGCAACGGGGCGCTCGGCTTCGAGGGCGCGAACCTGAGGGTCTTCCAGGACTTCTTCGCCGACATCGACTTCCCGGTCGCGCTCACCAGGGGCGACCGCGTCCACGTCCCCGTGGCGGTCTACAACTACCTCAAGGAGCCCCAGACCGTCGCGGTGCGCGTCCAGCGCGAGCCGTGGTTCGAGCTCCTGGACGAGGAGACGAAGTCGGTCTCCCTCAAGCCCTCCGAGGTGAGCGTCGTCTACTTCGGCCTCAAGGTGAGGGAGCACGGCCGCAAGACGCTCACGGTCTTCGCCGACGGGAAGGTCAAGGACGCCCTCCGGCGCTCCGTCGAGGTCATGGAGAAGGGCCGCGAGGTGCCGATCTCCATGAGCGACCGGGTCCAGGGGCGCCGGGAGTTCAAGGTCGAGATCCCAGAGCGCGCGATCGAGGGGGCGAGCGTCGTCTTCGTCCGGCTCACGCCCGGGGCGGGCGACCTCGTGGCCGGCCTCGAAGGCCTGGTCCGCATGCCCTACGGCTGATTCGAGCAGACCATCTCGGTAGCCTATCCGAACATCGCGATACACGGCTACCTGAGAGGGACGGGTCAGTTGACCCCCCAGGCCGAGGCGCAGCTGAAGTCCGCCCACAACGTGGGCCTCCAGCGGATCCTCTCCTTCGAGAATCCCGGCGGGGGCTTTGGGTGGTACGCGGGGCATGGAACGGACGTCCACCTGGCCGCCTATGCGGCGATGTACCTTGCCGACCTGGGGAAGGTGTACGAGTACGACCGGGCGGTGCTGGACCGCTCGGTCGCGTGGCTCGAGAAGAACCAGGCCCCGGGAGGGAGCTGGGGCGGGGACGTCCGCGCGACGGCGTACGCGGCCTGGGCGCTCCGGAGGGCCGGGCGCGAGGACACGGTCGCGATGGGCCGGGCCCTGGAGTTCCTGCGGAGGAACCCGGCGGAGGACGCCTACGTCCTCGCCCTTGCGGCTCTGGCCGACCCGGCGCCGGCGAACCTGGACAAGCTGGCCCGCCTGGCGAAGGACGGAGCCTGGACCACGCCGTTCCAGTCCTGGACCCGCGGGAGGGGGATGGCCGCCAACGTCGAGACGACGGCGCTGGCGGTCCTGGCGCTCGCGCGGCACAATCCGGCGCTGGCGGACCAGGGGGCGGCGTTCCTCGTCCGCTCGAAGGACCCGCACGGGACGTGGGGCTCCACGCAGGCGACGGTGCTGGCGCTCCAGGCGCTGGCGGCCTCGGGCGGCGGCGCGCGCGACAAGGTGGCGGCCAGCCTGCGGGTGAACGGCCGGGAGATCCCCAACGCCTTCTCGGAGACCGACCGGCCGCAGTCCTTCGACATCTCGCCCCACCTTCGGACCGGCGCGAACGACATCACCGTCGAGACGAGCGCGCGCGTGAACGTCCAGGTGGCGGGGCGGCATTACGTCCCGTGGGGGACGGACGACCTCCTGCGCGGCGTGGAGGGGCTCAACCTCCAGGTCTCCTACGACCGGCTGGAGGTCCGGGTGGGGGAGACGGTCACCTGCACGGTGAAGGTGGAGTGCGACTCCTTCATGGTGATCGCGGACGTCTCGATCCCGCCGGGCTTCACGGTGGACCGGAGCGGCCTGGACGACCTCGTCCGCCGCCGGGTCGTGGACAAGGTGGCGCAGACGGGGCGGAACCTGACCTTCTACCTGCCGGGGAAGAGCGCCGTCTTCGGCTTCAAGCTCAAGCCGCGCTACCCGGCGCGGGTGGCGGTGCCCCGCTCGGTCGTGTACGAGTATTACGCGCCCGACCGGCGGGTGATCTCGCCGCCGCAGGAGATCGCGGTGGGGCCCTGACCGTGTTATAAATCAAACACTTTGATTTATCGCATTTGTAGTTTATGATTTGGACTTGACAAATTGGCCTCCGGGGCGCATAATTAGCGCTGATGTGGAGAGCGGGGGGTTTCCTCCTTACCCTTTTCGCCCAGGACCTCGGACCGGCCTACGTCGACGAGGACCACCGGTTCTCCGGCCGCCCCCCGGCGGAGTGGGCCCGCAAGGCGGCGGGCGGCGGCGCGGTGAGCTTCGTGCCCCGCGGCAAGCCCGCGGCGGCCACGTTCTTCAACGTCGCCCATTACCTCAGCCGCAGCAATCCCACGCCGCTGAAGAGCTTCATCGTCCAGGCCAAGGAGTACGTCCAGAAGGAGTACAAGGACATCCAGATCCTCGAGGAGAAGGAACTCGCGGTCGCCGGCCGCCCGGCCTTCCGGCTGGCCTTCCGGCAGGGGGACCTCCTGCACGTCAAGACCGTCGTCTTCCGCACGAACCTCGAATACTACCTCCTGGACGCCCAGATGGCGCAGGCGGAGGCCGACAAGCACCGCGGCCCGGTGGAGCGGGCGTCGGCTTCCCTGGAGGTCCTGCCGCTGAAGCTCACGGAGGAGGAGCGCGCCGCGCAGGCCCGGTTCCTCGGGGCGCTGAAGCCGGCGGCGCCGGCCGGCCTGGAGGGGGAGGAGTGGCACGCCGTCCACCTGGCCAAGGCGAGGATCGGCCGCCAGCGCGCGAAGGTCTCCGTCTCGGAGGGCCGCGTGGCCTTCGAGCTCGACATCGCCTCGGACTTCGGCGAGGGAGGCAAGGACAGCTCCGTCGTCCGGGGCTCCTTCACGCCGGACGGGCGGTCCCAGAAGGTCGACGTGGAGCGGACCAAGGAGAACGCGAAGGAGCGCTGGCAGTTCCGCGCCTCGGGCGCGATCGAGGGCGGCCGGGCCAAGGTGTCCCGCGACATGAACGGCATCAAGGAGGAGGCGTCCTTCGCGGTCGAGGAGGGCGTGCTCTTCACCGACGTGGCGGACGTCTTCCAGAGGACCCTCCTGGATGCGGGCAAGGGCGCGTACCTCATCCGGGCGCTCTCGCCCTACGAGGACGAGCCCGGCCTCCGGCTCGTGGAGGTGAGCGGCCGCGAGGCCATGGAGATCGAAGGCCTCAAGCGGGAGGCCTGCGTGGTCTTCTCCCGGGCGGACCGGGGGAAGATCGAGACGTATTACTACGGAGCGGATCGGAGAATGATCCGCCAGGGGGGGCTCAAGGAGAGTTTCTTCCTGAGGTCCGTCACCCGGGAAGAGGCGCTCAAGCCCTGAGCCGCGGCCCGCGGCCGCCGAACGGAGAGGGGGAGGGATGCTTGCCATCGCGCTCTGGCTTTCGATGACGGGTCCCGGGACCACGGACATCGAGGAACTGGGCCGCCGCTACGACGTCGCCTGGGCCTGCGATCCCGCCACCGGGCGCCACACGATCGAGGCGGACTGCCTGAAGATCGTCGTCGCGCCTGGGTTCGACGTCGCGATCGTGAACGGCGCGCCCGTGAAGCTGGCCGCCCCCGCGGTCCTGATGGGCGGGCGGCTGTATCTGCCGGCCGAGCTGGCCCAGAGGATCGAGGTCGAGGCCGCGGTCAGGCCGCCCGCTTCGCTCGCCGCCCCCAAGCCCCCGCCCGCGAAGCCGGTCCCCGCGGCCCGCAGGAGCATCCCGGCCTGCAAGATCGTGATCGATCCCGGCCACGGCGGCGCCCACACCGGCTACGTCGGACGGGGTGGCCTGATGGAGAAGGACATCAACCTCGACGTGTCCCTGGAGCTGGCGAGGCTCCTGGAGGACATGGGGGCGACCGTCATCCTGACCCGCGCGACCGACCGCCACTTCCACCCGCAGGTGGACGACGACCTGGACGAGCGCTGTCGGATCGTCAACTCCCACCGCCCCGACCTCTTCCTGTCGATCCACGCCAACGGGGTCTCCAACCCCGAGCCACGCGGATTCGAGGTGTGGGTCCCCAAGAACGCCCGGGGAACCCGCGAGCGGGACAGCCGCGAGATCGCCCAGTACATCCGGGGCGACCTGGCGGGGGTGTGGGGGCGAGAGGACCGCGGGACGAAGGACGACAAGAACCTGCGCGTGCTCAACGGGACCGCCTGCCCCGCGGCGCTGGTGGAGCTGGAGTTCGTCTCCAATCCGTGGGTCGAGCGCCAGCTGGCCCGCCGCGAGACCCGGGTCAAGATGGCCGAGGCCGTCGCCGAGTCGGTCTGGAAATGGGTCGTGCGGCGGCGGTGAGCGGCCCGGGGAATAATTGCTGTCGCGGCGGGCGCCGGTCCCTATAATGTCGCGGATGCGGCGGATCCTGCCGGCGCTCCTCCTCCTGGCCTCCTGCGGGGGGCCCGGACCCGACCTCCGGAGCGAGGACCCCTACGAGCGCTACCTGGGCGCCAAGGAGCTGGCGGCGGACCGCGACTTCGCGAAGCTCGTGCCGCTCCTGGAGGACCGGCACTACCTCGTGGTCCTGGGGGCGCTCGAGTCGATCGCCGCGATCGGCGAGCCCCATGCCCTCCAGCACGCCGTCCCCAAGCTGAAGCACCCGCACCCGCTGGTCCGCCAGCAGGCCTGCATCACGATCGGCGCCCTCCGCGGGGAGGAGGGCATCCCCGTCCTGGCGGGGGCGCTGAAGGACGCGGATCCCGTCGTGCGGCGCGAGGCGGCGAAGGCGCTGGCCCGGTTCGGGAGGCGGGACGACGTGGTCGCGGCCCTCCTGGAAACCCTGGGGGACCGGGATCCGAGCGTGGCGTTCATGGCCCACGAGAAGCTGGCGGACCTCACGGGCCTGAAGGTCGGGGAGCGCAGTCGGGACGCCTGGGGGAAGGCCCTGAAGGCCCCATGAAGACGCGGTTCATCGGCCGGCGGATCGACTACGACGGGACCCAGATCCGCTCCCTCTGGGCCTACCGCGAGTTCGGGATCCAGGGCGACTCGATCGTGGCCTTCCGCGGGGCGTGCGAGGTCCCGCCGGAGAACATGGTGGACCTGGAGGACTTCCGGGCGAAGGCGCGCATCGCCGGGCCCGACATGCTCCACTTCATCGCGGAGCACTTCGACGGGGATCTGGAGAAGGCGGTGCTCCGCCAGAGGCTCCTGGCGGCGGTCGTGCGGGACGAGCTCGGGGTCCGGGTGACCCGGGAGGGGGACGACCTCTTCCTGGGCCGCGGGAAGCTCTCGATCTCGATCGCCGCGGCCACGCCCGTCTCCGCGAAGATCCACTTCGCGGTCAACGTCCGGCGCGCCCCCGGCGTGGGGGTGGAGACGCGGGGGCTGGAGGACCTCAAGGCGGACCCCCGGAGGCTTGCCGCGCGGGTCCTGGGGCGCTACGCGGCCGAGATGGCGGGGGTCCTGGACGCCCGGACGCGGTCGCGGGGCGTGTCCTAGTGTCGAAGGGCAAGCGCTGGGCCTGGAACCTCCTGCGCGTCGCCTTCACGGCGGCGGCGGTCCTCCTCGTCCTGCGGATGATCCGCTTCGGGGACTATGTCCGGATCGCGGAGCCGTCGGGGAAGGTCCGGACGGCCGGCCGCGCGGAGGTCCTGCGGATCGACCGCACCGGGGAGCGGGCCGCGGTGCATTGGGCCGACGGGCGCGTCACGGAGCACGCCTCCCGGGACGTGACCGTGCACGAGGGTTTCCTTTCCCTCTTCGCCCGGGTGGACAAGCTCCTCTTCGTCGCGATGGTGGCGGCCCTCCTGGCGCCGATGCTCCTGCTGTCGGCGCGGTGGTGGCTCCTCCTGCGGGGGCACGGATTCGAGGTCCCCTTCGGGCGGACCTTCTTCGTGACGTACGCGGGGCTCTTCTTCAACAACTTCCTGCCGGGGTCGGTGGGGGGGGACCTCGCCAAGGCGGTGATCGCCGCCTCGGGGGAGGAGCGGAAGGCCGCGGTGACGGGGACGGTGATCCTGGACCGGCTGGTCGGCCTGGCGGTGATGATCGTGATGGGGGCGGCGTGCGTGACGCCCTTCGTGGGGCGGTTCCAGGACAAGACGCCGGTTTTCGTGACGTACGGCCTCTTCGGCGGGATGGGCCTGGCGTACCTCGTCTACTTCAACCGCGCCCTCCGCGGCCGGCTCAAGGACCGGCTCCCGTTCCGGAAGACGCTGGGGGAGCTTGACGGGGTCTTCCGGGCGGCGAAGGACCGTCCCCGGCTGGTCGCGGCGGCGTCGGGGCTTTCGGTCCTGTCGCAGGGGACGGCCATTCTGGCGGCCTATGGCCTGGCGCGCGCCCTGGGGATCGAGGGGGTGCCGCTCTGGACGTTCTTCGTCTTCGAGCCGATCATCTTCATCGTGACGGCGCTCCCGCTCTTCCCGGGCGGCTGGGGGGTGCAGGAGGGGGCGTACGCCTACCTCTTCGGGACGTTCGCCGGGATGGACGCCAACCAGGCGATCGCGCTCTCGGTCCTCTTCAAGCTGAGCTGGATCCTGGTCTCGATCCCGGGGGGTCTCCTCTTCGCCCTGGGCTCCACCCGCCGGACTGTTAACTCTGTCGCGACTCGACGGAGTTAACAGCCTGTTAACGCAGTGGCGACTCGACGGGGTTAACAGCTCGGGAGATGCCCGAAGTTCCATTTCCCGGGTTCCGCCGGTATAATCCTCACGCCATGCCGGTCAAGACCTGGGGCGACTACGAGATCAACTTCGATCGTGTCCTGGGCCGCGGGGGGATGGGCACGGTCTACAAGGGACGGCAGGTCTCGGTGGACCGCCCCGCGGCGATCAAGGTCCTCCGGAAGGAGCTCACCGAGAATCCCGACTTCGTGAAGCGCTTCAACCGCGAGGCGGCGCTCCTGGCCCGGCTCGTCGACACCCACGTGGTGCAGGTCTTCGGCGCCGGCTCGGCGGAGGGGCACCACTTCTACGCCATGGAGTTCGTGGAGGGGGAGGACCTCTCCGCGCGCCTCCGCCGCGGCTACCGGTTCACCCTGGAGGAAGTCCTCCAGATCGCCTTCCGCGTGGCCCGCGCCCTGTCGGCCGCCTGGCGCCACCGCATCGTCCACCGCGACATCAAGCCCTCCAACATCATCATCACCAAGGACCACGCGGTCAAGGTGATGGACTTCGGCCTGGCCAAGAACCCGGACATGGACTACACCCAGTCCGAGGTCATCATGGGCACGGCCAAGTACATGTCCCCCGAACAGGCCCAGGGCCAGCCGTGCGACACCCGCAGCGACCTCTACTCCCTCGGCGTGGTCCTCTACGAGATCGCCACGGGGCGCCCCCCCTTCACGGGCGACACCCTCACCTCGCTCCTCTACCAGCAGGTGCACAAGGAGCCCACGCCGCCCCGGGAAGTCAACCCCGCGCTCCCCGAGACGCTGGAGGAGGTCATCCTCAAGCTCATGGCCAAGGCGCCGGACGACCGGTTCCAGGCCCCGGACGAGCTGGCCCCGGCGGTCTGGTCGATCCTCGAGGAGGTGACGCCCGAGGAGAAGACCACGCTCATGACCGCGGTCTCGGGGGGCGCGCGGCGCCCGGCCACGACCCGCACGAAGCCGGAGGCCCGCCCGCCGCGGACGAATCCCTGGGCGCTCTACCTGAGCCTGGCCGCCGGCCTGGCGATCGTCGGGGCGGGGGGATACTTCGTCTTCGAGGCGCTCCAGGCCCCCTCCCCGCCCCCGGTCCTCTCGCGGGACGGGGAAGTCCCTCCTCCGCCGGCCCCCCATCCCCCGGGACCGACGCCCCCTCCCGCCGGCCCCAAGTGGGAGGAGGCCCGGCGCCGCGGCCTCGAGGCCTTCGCGGCCGGCCAGTGGGTCTCGGCCCACACGAACCTGGAGCAGGCCCGCGACCTCGGCGCGGCGGACCTCGAGGAGAAGATCCGGCAGGCCCATGCCCGGGACCTCCTGGACAAGGGCGACGCGCAGTCCGATGACGGGCGGGCGCTGGAGCACTACGAGCAGGCCAGGACCTACGTGGACGACGCCGAGACGACCCGGAGGATCCGCGCGGCCTCCTTCCGGGTCTTCTGCCGCCGGGCGGAGAAGCACCAGGGGACCGACTGGGCCCAGGCCGCGGAGTCCTGGGCGAAGGCCGCGGAGTCCGCCGACGAGTCCCAGCGCGAGGGGGCGGAGGCGAGCCGGAAGTTCTGCGACACCTACGCGAGGGCCGTCCGGGCGCGGCTCGGCGGCGAATGGGCGCAGGCCCTGGGCCTTTTCAAGGACCTGGCCCGCGAGCCCCGCGGCTACGCGGACGACATCGAGAAGGAGATCCGGAAGGCGGGGGAGGCGATCGCGTCGGCGAACAAGGCGGAGGGGGAGCAAGTCCAGAAGGAATTCGAGGGGCTCGTGTCGCAGGCGAAGGCCGCCCACGCCCGCCTGGGGTGGGCCGAGGTGAAGCAAATCGCCGGCCGCCTCGCCGAATCCAAGTACGCGTCGATCTCCAAAGACGGGGTAGGGGCCCTCCTTCGCGAGGCCGAGGCCGCGCTGGCGGCGCCCCCGGGCTCCGTGTACGTGCCGGCGGGCGAGTTCCCGATGGGCGACTCCGGCCCCAAGGCGCGCGAGGTCGAGGGTCCCCAGGGGAAGGCGGCCACCGGGGCCTTCTACATCGACCTCCGCGAGGCGACCGCGGGCGAGTACTCCGAGTTCCTGAAGGCCCTGGAGGGCGGGGGGGACCACCATGCGGGCTGTCCCAAGGACGAGCCGGCGGGGAAGAGCCACGCGCCCGGCGGCTGGGAGGCGCAGAAGGATCGGCCGGGAGAGCCCGTGTCGAGCGTCGACTGGTGGGACGCCGCGAGCTTCGCCGCCTGGCGGAAGAAGCGCCTCCCCACGGAAGCGGAGTGGGAGAAGGCCGCGGGATTCGACCTCCAGGCCCGGCGGGCCTACCCCTGGGGCCTGGAATACCGGAAGGAGGGGGGCCCGAGCTTCCTGGGATGCGAGGCGATGGGGGGCGGCGTGATCGAGTGGATGGCCTGCTGGTTCGACAAGTACCCGTGGAGCGCGGCCTCGCACTCCGACTTCGGAAAGAGGAAGAAGGCCCTCCGCGGCGGGGTGCTCCTGGCGGAGGACGCGCCGCGGGACGCCCTGGTGACCCGCCGGCACTGGTATCCCCCGTCCTACCGGTCGAAGATGATAGGATTCCGTTGCGTGCAGGACCTTTCGGAACGCAAGGAGGACCAATGAGGAGACTGGCAATCCTGGCGGCGGCCGCCCTGGCCGGCTGTGCCGGCGACGCGGCGACGAAGCAGGAACTGGAGACCCTGAAGGCCCAGATGGCGGCGAGCCAGCGCGAGGAGTCGGCCAAGCTCCGCACCGAGCTGACCGGGATCGACCAGAAGTACGTGGCCGTCCAGCAGATCGAGATGCGGGTGGGCAAGCAGTTGGAGGAGATGGACAAGCTCCACAAACAGCTCCTGGAGCTGTCCAAGAAGCTGGACGCCCGGGCGGACGCCGCCGCGGCCTCCGCGCTGAAGGTCCTGGAGTTCGAGGAGCGGCTCATGGCCGACCGCCTGGCGAACCTCCGCCTTCTGCTCGAGGAGCTGAAGAAGAAGTAGATGCGCGAGCCCGACGCCTGGGACGCGGTGCGGGTCCTCGCGATCGCGCTCCTCCTCTACGCGGGCGTGGGGGCTCTGCAGAACGGCCCGCTCGGCATCCCCCCGGTCCTCCTGTCGGGGGCGGTCCAGGGGGTCCTCTTGGGGGTGCCCCTCGTCTACGCCCGGGCGGCGGGCCTGCGCCCGCTCCGGGACAGCGGCTTCGCCCGGATCGGCGCCCGGCGCCTGGCCCTGGTGCTGGCGGCGTCCCTCGGATCGATGTGGCTCCTCAAGGGTCTTTCCGACCTCGACCTCCGCGTCCTGACCGAGATGGGGGTGCACACCGGGAAGGAGGTCCAGCACCTGGAGGACCAGGTGGCGCGGGCCACGCGCCGGGGGGGGCTCTTCGCCGTCCTGGTGCTGGTGATGGCCCCGGCCCTCTGCGAGGAGGTCTTCTTCCGGGGGATCCTCTTCCGGGGGCTCTCCCGGAGCCTGGGGGCCGGCTGGGCGCTGGCGCTGACGACGCTCCTTTTCGCCTCCCTGCACGGGCCCTGGGTCCAGAAGGTGATGATGGTCTTCGCGGGGCTCTACTTCGGGCTGATGGTGTGGCTCACGAGGAGCCTCTGGGCGGGGGTGGTCGCCCACGCCGCCAACAACGTGGCGGTGGTGGCGGTCACGGCCCTCTGCGGGGCCCAGGTGAATTCCATGAGGGCCCCCGCCTGGATGCTGGCGCTCTCGGCCGGGGTGTTCGGCCTGGCGATCGCGCTCCTGGCGCTCGAACGGCCGGAATCTCCGCAAGGGGCGCAGGGATCGGCCCCGGAGGGGCGTCCAGATAGGTAGGCCGCCCGGGGGGGGCGGGGGGGCCCGGTTATCCATTTATTG
>CAYNDR010000115.1:13597-17397 GCA_964395295.1 uncultured Planctomycetales bacterium | reverse complement strand
GACGGCGGCCAGACCTGGGAGCAGGTCAGCGACGCGAGCCCCATCGGGGTGCTCACGGTCTTCAAGGGCGTGGGCTACTGGTGCGCCGACAAGGGGATCGTCCGGAGCAAGGACCAGGGGAAGACGTGGGAGCCGGTCGGCGACCTCGCGGGGGCCGTCTGGGGACCGTACTTCGGCAAGGCCGAGGGCCACTTCGTCGTCGTGGACAAGAAGGGCTTCCAGGAAACGGCCGACGGCGGGAATACCTGGAGGCAGATCGCCCCCCTCCCGCCGGCGCTGGCCAAGGAGTACAACACGCGGGGCTGGTTCCTGAACGTCGCCTGGGACCCCGTCGGCAAGGTCTGCTACGCCTCCCGCATGGGCCAGCCGGCGTACAAGTACGAATATTGATGCGCCGCCCGCGCCTCGTTGGGGGCATGGCGCGGGAGAGGACACGAAGACAACGGAGATATTTAAACACAGAGTGCACGGAGGACACGGAGGGACGGAGAGGTTTAAATTACTCCATAGTCTCCGTATCCTCGGGCGTCTCTGTCCGGCCCGCGACATCTCGCGCTTGTGGACGCCGGGGGCCTCCCGAATTATCATGGAGGCGTACCCTTAACCGAAAGGACGAACGACCATGGCGGACAAGGCGAACAAGCACCCTGACAACGCGCCGGGCAAGTTTTATGTCGACGACCAGTGCATCGACTGCGACCTCTGCCGCCAGTCGGCCCCCGACAACTTCAAGCGGAACGAGGAGAAGGGCTACACTTTCGTCTGCAAGCAACCCGCCAGCGCCGTGGAGGAAAAGGGCTGCCAGGAGGCCAAGGAGGCCTGCCCCGTCAGCGCCATCGGCGACGACGGGGCCTAAAGGGGTCACTCGAGGTCGCGGCGCAGGTCCCCGAGGAAATCTCCGGAGAGCCGGAACGCCTCGGCATCGGACGCGAGCTGATCCGCCTCGTCCTGTTCCTCCGGGGTGAGCGCCCGTCCCGCGGCCAGGATCGCCGCGCGCCGGGCCTCCGCCTCGCGCAGGCAATCCCGGACGTCCACGAGCGCCTCGGCCACGGCATCGCGGACGCGGGTCCGGTCCTGCGCGCGGAGATCGGCCTCGACGCGGGCCATCTCCGCCCGGGCGGCGGGATGCTCCCCGGTGGCGTGCGTCCGCACCTCGTGGGCCCGGAGCGCGGCGGCCAGCCACCGGTCCACTTTCGCCCGGAGCGGCTCGGGTTTCGCCGCCCCGCCGCCCGCGCACCCGGCCAGGAGCGTGATGGGAATCATCCAGCGCATCATGCGTCTATTCTACCCCGCCGCCGCGGCAATCCGGCGGAAAGGTTTCACGAGCGCCCTCCGTTCACGCGCTCCCCCCGGCCGCCCAGCCCGTGCTGAAGGCCGCCTGCAGGTTGTACCCCCCGATCGGCCCGTCCAGGTCGAGCATTTCCCCCGCGAGGAACAGGCCCGGGACGATCCGGCTTTCCATCGACCGCGGATCGACCTCGTCCAGGGAGACGCCCCCGGCGGTGGCCTCCGCCCGTTCGAATCCCAGCGTCCCCGACACGGGGAGGCGCAGGCGCTTGATCGATTCCACGAGGCGGCCGCGCTCGTCCTTCGTCAGCTCCGCCGCCTTGCGTCCCGGCGGAAGGCCGGCCCGTCCCGCGAGCGCCTCCCCCAGGCGGCGCGGCAGGGCCTCCGGGAGGACCCCCTCGACCTTCTTCTTCCCCGAGGCGGAGGCGGCGTCCCGCAGGAATCCGTCGAGCGCGGGAAGGGAAAGGCCGGGGAGCAGGTCGCACTCGAGGACGAGCCCGGGGCCGCCCACGGCGCGGCTGACGTCCAGGACGGCCGGGCCGGAAAGCCCGAAGTGGGCGAAGAGGATCGCGCCCCGGCTCCGGGCCAGCGGTTTCCCTCCCCGCGCGGCCATCACGCGGACCTCGGCGTCGGGGACGGCGAGCCCGCGGAGATCCCGGATCCAGGGGACCTTGGCGGTCACCGGCACCAGCGCGGGCCGCGGCGGCACGACGGCGTGCCCGAGCGCCCGGACCCAGCGGTAGCCGTCGCCCGTGGTCCCGCAAGCGGGGTACGAGCGGCCCCCGGTCGTCACGACGACGCGGCCGCATCGGAGGGTGCGCCGCGGCGTGGCCAGGCGGAAGCCGTCGCCGTCCCGCGCCAAGTCCATCGCGGGCTCGTCGAGCGCGACGGCGCAGGGCCCCCGGCGGAGGCGCCGCAGGAGGGCTTCGAGGACGTCGGACGCCTTCCCCCCGGCGGGGAACACCTTGCCGCCCTCCTCCGCGCGGGTGGGGACGCCCTCGGACTCGACCAGCGCGACGGTTTCCTTCGGACCGAAGGCCGCCAGGGCGGAGTGGAGGAACCGGCCCGGGGGGCCGAAGGCCGCCGCGATCCCGCGGGCGTCCGTGTCGTGGGTCAGGTTGCAGCGCCCGCCGCCGGACATCAGGATCTTGGCGCCGGGGCGGGGATTCTTTTCCAGGAGCAGGACGCGCCGCCCGCGCTCCGCGGCGCGGATGGCCGCGAGCAGTCCGGACGCCCCGGCGCCGATGACGACCGCATCCCAGCGGGATTCGTCGGGCGTCATCCGTCAACCGCCGGGGCGCTCCGGCGCAGGAGCAGACGCCGCTTCCCGTTTCCGCTCATTTCGCCGGCGTCGCGTCGCCCTTCAGGTCCCCCATCGCCCACTGGATGCCGTCCATGTAGTGCTTCAGGATCGCGGGGTGGGTCCAGATGTGGTCCTGGTGGCCGAAGGAGCAGTAGAAGACGCGGCCCTGGCCGAAGGCCCTGACCCAGCTGATCGCGTAGTCCGCGTCGTCCCGCTTCCCCGCCTTCTCGTCCCACTTGGCGTCCTTGGCCTTGGTGGCGGGGACGTCGATGCTCAGGAGGACGCGCAGTTTCTCCCGGGAATAGGGCTGGCCGTCCTTGCCTCGGGGGCCGAAGACGTAGATCTCGTCGTTGATGTCGAACGGCTTCTTCTCGAAGGCGGCGTTGGCCGGGTGGTCGGGATCGTCGATCTTGACCACGATCCTGCTGTAGGGGTGGCCGGAGAAGTAGCCGCCGACCATGTCGCCGTACTCCTTCCAGCCGTAGTAGCAGTCGGTGGCCGCGTGGCAGCCGATCAGGCCCTTGCCGCCCTTGACGAAGTCGAGCAGGGCCTGCTTGTACTTCTCCTCGATGGGCTTGGGCGGCGGGAGCTCCTTTTCCTTCTTCTTCAGCTCATCGATCTTCTTCTTCAGGGCCTCGGCCTCGTCGGGCGTGGGGGGCTTCTTCTTGTCGTTGAGCTTGCCGTTGAGGCCGCCGATCTCCTTCCTCAGGACCGCGTGCTCCTTGGGCGTGAGCATGTCGCCCGTGCACTGGTCCTGGAAGACGGCGTCGTACTGCTTGAGCGTCTCCGGGTCGAAGGCGACGGGGTCGTCGGTGACGGTCGCTTCCCACGCCCCCGTCTTCTTCCCCACGATCCCGATGGCCTTGGCCGCCAGCGGGATGGAGCTGTGGTAGAAGCCCAGGGCCTGAGTGAAGACGAGCAGTTTGCGCGGCTTGGCGGGCCGGGCGGCGGCCTTCTCCGGCGCCGCCGCCGTGATCTTGTCCTCCACCTGTTTCGAGACCTGCGCCCACGCGGGCATCGACGCCGCGCCCAGGAGACCGGCCACGACCGCGACGAGCCTTGCCTTGAGCATCCTGATCATCCTTTCCTTATGTCCTGATTACCATACGCCGCTCCCCTCGCGCCGGGCGCCGGATATCTCCGCGGCGCGCCGCCTGCTTCGACGAGTAGCAGGCGGAGGCCGTGGTGCGCGTGGTGGCGGAGGCACAAT
>CAYNDR010000115.1:0-13587 GCA_964395295.1 uncultured Planctomycetales bacterium | reverse complement strand
TTCGACGATCGCCCGCGCCGTCCGGCGAGCGACCGCGCCGCCTGCTTCGACGACTTCCCGATCCCCCTCGGCGAGCGGGAGGCGCTCCCTGATTGGCCCCCTTTTATTCTCACCGCGGAGTTTGCACAGACCGCAGAGAAGAACCTCCCCCGTCTTCATCTCCCTTGACCCGGGGGGGGAGCCTCGCGGGGAACCCCCGAATTGCTAATATCTCTGCGCCCTCGGCGGTTCAATCTGAAAAGTGAATCCCTCCCGGAAAGGTCCCGGGGGGGGGTATGATTAAAACAATGATCCTCACCGCAAAGACACAAAGGACACGAAGAACCACAAAGAGGAATCGGATTGTTCATCCCCCCTTGATCCCTCCCCGGGGGGGGAGGGGGGGAAGCCCCTATCCAGGATTTCTTTGTGGGTCCTTTGTGGGCTTCGTGTCTTGGTGGTGAATTATTTTAGGGACTCCAAGTCCATAAGGAGGGAACCGGCCATGCGAAGACCCCTGAGCGCGATGGGCTTCCTGCTCCTGGGGACCGCCGCCCTGCCCGCCGGCGCGCAGGAGGAGGAGGTCCAACGCGCCGTGGTCAAGGTCTTCGCCACCGTCTCCCCGCCCAACATGTTCCGGCCGTGGGAGATCACCGCCCCCTCCAAGAACACCGGCTCCGGCGCCGTCATCGAGGGGGGCCGGATCCTCACCAACGCCCACGTGGTGGCCCACGCCCAGGAGATCTACGTCCAGCCCTACAAGTCCGCCGACCGGCTCAACGCCGCCATCGAGTGCCTGTCGATGGACTGCGACATGGCGGTCCTCAAGCTCGAGGACCCGAAGGAGCTGGGCGACGTCAAGCCCATCCCCCTGGCGGACTCGCTCCCCAAGCTCAAGTCCAAGATCACGGTGCTGGGCTACCCCACGGGCGGCGACACGCTCTCCCTCACCGAGGGCGTGGTCTCCCGGATCGAGCTGTCCGGCTACTCCTTCGGCACCAAGGCGCTCCGGATCCAGGTGGACGCGGCCGTCAACCCCGGCAACAGCGGCGGCCCCGGCGTGATCGACGGGAAGGTCACCGGCCTCGTCTTCGGCGTCCTCCGCGAGGCCGAGAACATCGGCTACCTGATCCCCGCGGAGGTCATCCGCCACTTCCTGGAGGACTGGGCCAAGGACGGCAAGTACGACGGGTTCCCCCGGCTGGAGATTGACTGCGACTCGCTGGAGAACCCCTCGCTCCGCGCCTTCCTGAAGCTGGAGAGGAAGGACTCGGGCATCCTGGTCCGGCGGTTCGACCGGGCCGACCTCGCGGACAAGGTCCGGCCCTGGGACATCATCACGGAGGTGGACGGGGTCCCCATCGACAACCTGGGGATGATCCAGATCGACGACGGCCTGCGCGTGCACTGCGGCACGGTGGTCTCCCGCAAGCCCCCCGGGTCCCCCGTCCGGCTCCAGATCATCCGGGAGGGACAGCGGCTGGAGGTCGAGGTCCCCACGATCACCCGGCGCGACGCCGCGATCCCGAGGATGTCCGGCCCCCGGCCCACCTACTTCATCTACGGCGGCCTGATCTTCACCCCCGTCACGCAGGAGCTCATCCAGTCCGTGAACGAGCGCTACCTCACCGCCCTCTCGGCCCAGGGCTGGAAGATCCCCCCAAGCCTGAGCAAGCCCCGCCCCGAGCCCGAGGCCGAGATGGTGGCCACCTGCGCGCCGATCCTGCCCCACCGGTTCACGAAGGGCTACAGCATCACGCCCCTCTCGGTCGTCACCCACGTGAACGACCAGCCGGTCCGCCACCTGCGCCACATGATCGGGCTCTTCAAGGAGGCGCGGGAAAAGGAGTTCGTCGTCATCCGCTTCGAGGACGACCGGGAGGAAAGGATCGTCCTGAATCCCAGGGAGGCGGAGAAGCTCGGGCCGGAGATCCTGCGCAACAACAACATCCCCTCGCCGTGCTCGGAGGACCTGAAGGGACTCTGGCCGTAGGGCCGCTATTTCCGGAGCGCCTCGAAGACGGCGTCCGCGACCGCCTTGTGGCCGTCCGGGCCCAGGTGGCACTTGTCGCGGCAGTAGAGCTTCGCGCGGGCCGCCGGATCGCCGTCCCCGGCGGCGTGGAAGGCCTTGTCCGCGTCCGCGAGCCCCGCGTTCTTCTCCTTCGCGGCGTCCCGGGCCGCCTGCGAAAGCTCCCCCATCTCCGTCCAGCGCTCCAGCGCCGGCAGGGTCGTGATCAGGAGCACCTCGGCGCCCGTCATCCGCCGGATCCGGTCCACGGCGACCCCGAGCGTCTCCTTGAAGTGCGGGCCGCGCATCCCGCCGCCCCAGTCGTTGTAGCCGAAGCAGACCGTCACGACGTCGGGCTTCTCCGCCGCCGCCCAGCGCGGCATGAGGATCAGGTTCGACTTGAGCTCGGTCCCCCCGATCGCCGGGTTCACGAGCGCCACCTTGGACTTGCACTCCTCCTCGATCCGCTTCACCAGCAGGGTGGGCCAGTTCGTCTCGCGGTTGGCCCAGTGGGCGAAGTCCGTGAGCGAGTCGCCCATCGTCACGATCGTGACGGGCCGGCCGGCCTTGAGCTTGGCCGCCGTCTTCGCCAGCGGCGGGCCCGCGGGCGGCGCCGGGTCGGCCGGGAGGTCGATCTTCGCCTCCAGGGCGATCGAGTCCACCGTGTAGGAGTGCGCCGCGTAGTCGCGCCAGTACCACCACTTGCCGAACCAGAAGTTCCCGAAGGCCGAGGGCTTCATCTCCGCGCCCAGGAAGGGCGCCTTGGCGGTCTCCGGGAGGACGTCGCGCCAGGGCACGGCGACCTTGCGCCATTCCGTGTCCTTGATGGAGAACGCCACGGCGTAGCGGCGGCCGAAGTCGTCCGGGTGGATGAGTTCGATCCCGCCGAGGCGGTCCGAGCCGTCGCCCCGAAGCCAGAAGGAAAACCCCGCGGACGCATCCCACGAGGCGTCCGGCTTGATCCGCCGCATGAAGAAGGCGCCCGAGCACTTGTCGTCGAAGGAGAACCGGACGGCCTTCCCTTCCTTGCCGTCCGCCGGCTCCGCCTTCCCGCGCGGCTCCTTCTTCTCGTTCACGGGGACCGAGAAGCGGACCTCGTCCATCGTGTCGATGTCCTGCCCCGGGGGCGGGCAGAGCGCCAGCGCGGCGAGCCCGGCCAGCGCCGCGGGGATCCGGATGCGGCTTCGCATGGGAGCGCCTCCTGAAGAGCGGCCTAGTATATCAACGACCCTCGGGGCCCCGTCGCGTCAGGAGGACGGCACGGGACGCACGACGAAGATGAACCTCAGGATCTCCCGGCGCGAGGAGACCCCGTCCCGCCAGCAAGGCGCCTCCGGCGCCAGAGCCAGAGGAGCCCCGCCAGTCCCAGGAGGTCGAGCCCCACCGAGCCGCAGCGCTTCTTGTGCCCCCCGCCCCCCGCGGGAGGCGTCTTCGCCGCGGCCCAGACCGTGTTCCCCGTGGCCCCCTGGTTGATCCTCCCGCCGTTCGGCCCCGGCTCCAGGACGAAGGCGTCCGCCGGATCGCCCGCGTCCACGGTCGGCGAGGCGCCCGCGTCCCGGTAGTCGGACGCCGCCTCGTCCCGGAAGACCGCCGCCGCGGAAATGTTTCCATCCCCGACGAGGCCCGCGATGAAGTCCCCCGAGGCGTTCTGCCAGGCGTCGTTGTAAGACGCCGCGGCTCCGGACGGCAGGTTGAGCCCCCATCCCCCGTTCTTCCCCGCGATGCAGTTCCTCGCCTCGGCCGCGCCGAGCGCCCGGAGGCCGTCGCCTCCGTTCGACACGATCGTGCAGTTGACCGCCCGGAGGCGCCCCGCCGCCCCCGACGAGGCGGCGTGGCCCGCCGCGTGGTGGATCACCACGTGGTCGAGGATCACGTCGGCCGAGCCGGCCGCCACGCCCAGGGCGCCCAAGGCGACCGTCAGGCCGCCGATCGTGGCCGCGGGATCGGTCAGGTACGTCCCGGCCACCGTGAGAACGTTCACCCCCACCGATCCCTCCACGACCGTGTGCGCGGGCGAGGCCCCCGCGAGCGAGACCCCCGGCGGGAGCGTCACGCCCCCGGCAAACGTCCCCGGCCCCAGCACCACCGTGTCGCCCGCCACGCTCGCGGCGAGGGCGTCCTGGACGGCCGCGTAGTCCCCGCTCCCGTCGATCGTGATGAGCGGCCGCGGGACCGTGGAGACGACGATCCCCTCGGACTCGTTGCCGCTGGAATCCACCGCCTGCACCAGGAAGTCGTACGCCGTCCCGTTCACGAGCCCGGGGACCTTCACGGCGTCCCCCGCGAGCCCCGCGACCAGAACGGCCTCCGTCCAGGGGCTGGACGCGGGCTTCCACCACACCTGGTAGGAGACCACGTCCGCGCTGGGGCTCAGCCCCCACTCCACGAGCGCGCCCTGGGGCAGGGGCAGGGCGATCGCGTACGCCGGGGCGTCCGGCGCCTGCGCGTCGAGGGTCGAGACGACGACCCCGTCGCTCGACGCGGCCTGGACCAGGCCGGCCCCGTTGGAGGCCCGTACCGTCACGTAGTAGGTGGCCCCCAGGGCGAGCGAGAGCGTCGCGTCCGCCGCGCTCGTGGAGGCTCGGGTCTGCAGGCCCACGGCCTCGAAGGGGCGGACGTCGGCCGCGCCCGCGGAGGTCCCGATCGCCCACTCGTACCCGGCGATCCCGCTCTGAGGGTCGGAAAATCCCGACCAGTTGGCGCTGATCGTGGTGACCGACGCCTGGGTATCGATGTCCGGCGGCGCGGCCCCGTCGTTCACGGCCCCCGCCACGGGGAGGGTCGTGTCCACGACGATGGCCCGATGCCCCGCGAGCGAGTTCGCGGATCCCGGCGGCGGGAGGGTGAGGGCCGCGACGTTGTCCGATCCGTCCAGGATGGTCCCGCCGTTGAGGGCCAGCGCCGAAGCCGAGACGTAGTCCAGGTCCGGCGACACGTGGCCCGCCGCCACCGTGTACGTGAAGGTCAGCGTCGCCGACCCCGAGCCGGACGAGTAGTTCACCACGGCGTCCGCGGCGCCCGTCTCCAGCGTCAACCGCGGCGTGCCCGTGACGATCACGGGCGCGGAGAAGGCCACCGTCACGGGGATCGTCCCTCCCGCCCCGTAGGCGGCGTCCGGCGCCGTGGAGTCCACGCCGGTCACGATGGGCCCCAGGGTGTTGATGACGATCGCCTTGTTCGCCCCCAGCGATCCCGCCGCGCCGGGAGCGGGAAGGGTCAGGACCGCGTCGTTCCCGCTGGAGTCCCGGATCGTGCCGCCGTTCAGGGCCAGCGCGGAGGCCGACACGCAATCGAGGTCCGGCGTCCCGTGGCCGGCGGCCACGGCGTAGCTGAAGGCCAGGACCGCGGTGCCGCTCCCCGACGAATAGTTCACCACGGCATCCGCGGCGCCCGTCTCCAGGGTGAGCCGCGGCGTCCCCGTCACGAGGACCGTCTCGGAGAACGTCACCGTCACCGGGATCGAGGCCCCGGCCCCGTAGGCGCCGTCGGCCGCCGTGGAGGACACGCCCAGGACCGCCGGGGAGATCGTGTCCCCCACCACGACGCCGTCGCTCGTGGCGGTGACCGCGAGGCCGGAGCCGTTCCGGGCGCGCACCGTCACGTAGTAGGTGCCGCCCGGCGCGAGCGAGAGCGAGGAGTTGGCCGCGCCCGTGGCGAGCCCCGCGTCCGTGAAGGGCTGGGCGTCCGCCGCGCCGGGGGTCGTGCCGATCGCCCACTCGTACCCCGCGATGCCGAGCGCGCCGTCCGGATCGGAGAATCCCGTCCAGTTCGCGGAGATTTCGGTGGTGGAGGTCTGGACGTCGATGTCGGCCCCGGCGCCGTCGTTCACCGTCCCGGCGACGGGCGCGGTCGTGTCGAGGGGGGTCCCGTAGATCCGGAGTTCCCACCGGTCGAACGTGCCGGTGTCGATGGCCGCCAGGTCCTCCACGCGGAGGGTCCAGTCTCCCGGCGAACTCTCGCCCCAGCACAGGGTCGTCATGAAGGTCCAGTCGTAGCCGTCTCCCGGATCGTAATGGGGGGCGGCCAGGACGTTCGCGGTCCCGGCGGGCGACGTGAGCGTGAGCTTGAGGTCCCCGCGGTAGGTGTGGGTCGCCAGGAAGCGGACTTCCACGTGCTCGATCGTGAGCGGCGTCGTGCCCGGGACCGTCAGCGTGTGGGTGACGCCGCCGGCCTGGTTGTCGGGGATGGGGAGCGCCAGGGCGGGCGAGGCCGCGGCCGCCGAAATCTCCGGCCCCGCGGCCTTCCACGCCGGCGCGGCCCGTGCGGCCGCGGACGCGTCCAGGGCGCCGTGGCCGAACTTGGGATTCACGGTCAGGCCGGCGCCGTTGACCGCCCAGCCGGAGTCGGCCGGCCGGTTGGTGCGGGCGGTGCGGGCCAGGAGGTGCATCACGTCCCTCCAGCCCAGGGCCGGGTTGCGTTCCAGCATGAGGGCGGCCGCGCCCGCCACGAGGGGGGTGGCGAAGGAGGTCCCCGGCACCGCGGCGTAGTCGCCGTTCTCGTACCCCCTGTTCCCGGTCCGGTCGGTCGTGAGGATGTCGCGGGCGGCATCGGTCCCGCCCGCGCCCCCGGGCGCGGCGACCAGGAGGGCCGCCCCGGGCTCGCTGTAGGAGGTCTGGTCGCCGTTGTCGTCCAGGGCCGCCACCGCGATGACCTGCCTCTTGTTGGCGTCGCCGTCGTAGTTCACGTTGTCGTAATTCGCGCGGCCGTTGCCGCCGGCCCAGACGTAGACGACGCCCTTCCCTCCCCGCCCCGCGGCCACGCCGTTGAGGATCGCCGCGTCCGTGAGGGGACCGGAGAGCTTGCCGAGCGTGCCGTCGTCGTCCGGGCCCCAGCTGTTGCTCTTGACGTGGATCGCGTCGTTGCGGTGGCTCATGGCCTCGGCGTCCTGGGCGTCGGTCGTGGCCGCCCCCAGGAGGCGGATCGCCGCGAGGCCCGCCAGCGGGGCCGCGCCGGAGACGCCGAGGCCGTTGTCGGAGCGGGCCGCGGCGCATCCCGCCACCGCGGTCCCGTGGTTCTCGCTGTTGGCCACGGGGGCCGGATCGGCGTCGTTGTCGTTGACGTCCCGGCTCAGGTCGGCGCGGTAGTTCGGGCCCAGGTCGGGGTGGGAGTGCTGGACGCCCGTGTCGACGACCCCCACGACGACGCCCGTCCCCCGGGCCAGGTCCCACGCGGGCACCGCGCGGATGTCCTCGCCGGCCGTGCCCCCCGACTGTCCCGTGTTCCGGAGATGCCACTGCTCGGCGAACCGGGGGTCGTTGGGGACGAAGGCGCGGAGCGCGTGGGGCCGCGCGAACTGCGGGGCCGCGAAGGCCGCGCCTTCCTTGTCCCGGAGCGCGGCGGCCAGGCCGAGCGCCCCGAATGTCTCGGAGGCCTCCAGGACGAACGTCCGCGGAAGGAAGGAGAGGGATGAGACCACGCGCGCCCCGTGGCGGGCGGCGGCCGCCTGCGGGTCGGCCCCCTCCGGGAACGTGGCCGCCACGCGCCGCGTCAGGAACATCCGCTCCCCGGCCCGGCGCCCCCGCCAGGCTTCCTCGTCGGGGTAGAAGACCGGCCTCGCCGCCTTCACGCCGGCCCGCGACCCGATCCCGACCGCCAGCCGCGCGAAGGCCCCGCGGTCCGCCGCATCGATCCGCGCGACGAGTTCGCATCCCCCGCGCTCCAGGGGCCGCGCCTCCGGGATGAGGGCCGCGAGGTCCGCCTCGGGATCGCCCACGACCTGGATCTCGTCCGCGGCCCACCAAGCCCGACTGGAATCCTTGCCGTCGGACCAGCGGTCGGGCGCGGGCGCGGCCTGCGGCGCGGTCGAGGCCTCGCGGGGGTCGGCCTCATGAGGGGATCCCGCGGCCCGGGGCGATTCGCGGGCCGGGGCGGCCGGCGGAACGGGCGATCCGGCGCCCCGCGCCAGGACCAGGACGGCCGCCGCCCCCGGGAGGAGGACCGCCAGCAGTGCCGGCGCCAGGGACCGACGTACCGAGGGGCGCGGGGCCGTCATTCCAGGCACCTCCCCTTTTTACCACAAGCGCGGGCCGCTGTCACGGGGCTTGCAACTCCCGGCGGGATCGTGCTGTATTGCTATAGCAGCAACATGTGGCCCGCCCAGCCGAACCGCGGCCTGATCGACGGCATCGCCTGCCTCCAGGCGCTCGCCACGGGCGGCGCCCCCGCGGGCGTGCGCGACCTGGCCCGCCGGCTGGGCCTGGAGACCACCCGCGCGCACCGCCTCCTCAAGACCCGCGCCCACCTGGGCTTCGCGCGGCAGACGCCGCAGAAGAAGTACGGGCCCGGGCCCGCCATGCACGTCCTCTCCGCCCAGAGCCTCTTCGCCTCCGGCCTCATCCGGCGGGCCCTGGACCCGCTCAAGGCCCTCGGCCGCCACCGCCTGATCGTGGCGCTCGGGATGCTCTGGCGCGACCACGTCTGCTACCTCTACCACGCGATGCCGGGGATGACCCCCGGCGAGGCCCTCGGCCGGCTGGGCCTCTACCCCGCCCCCCGGTCCAGCATCGGGATGGTCCTCACCTCCCGCCTCCCGGAGGACGAAGTCCGCGAGATCTACCGGGGGCGGGCGATCCCCGGCTATCCCGGGGGCATCCGCGGCCTGATGGCGGATCTCCGGAGGATCCGAAGACGGGGATACGCCCACCTGGTCCACGCGCGATCGCCCCGCCACGTGACGATGGCCGTTCCCGTCGGCGAGCCCCCGGAATCCGCCCTCGCCTTCTCGGGAAACATCCCGCGGGCGAAACGGGACCCCTGCCTGGCCATCCTCAGGGACACCGCCCGCCGCATCCTCGAGCAGGAAGACCCCGCCGACGCGGGGACACGACTGGAACCGCCCGGCCTTCAAGGAGACACGCGATGATCACCGTCCTTCTGGCCGCCCTCGCCGCGCAGGAAGTCCTCGTCGAGGCCGAGTCCTTCGCCGACCCCGGCGGGTGGGTCCTCGACCAGCAGTCCATGGACCGGATGGGCTCGCCCTACCTGCTGGCGCACGGCCTCGGGGTGCCCGTCAAGGACGCCGCGACGGCCGTCGACTTCCCCAAGGCCGGCCCCTACCGCGTCTGGGTCCGCACCCGCGACTGGGCCCTTCCCCGGAAAGGCGGCGAGGCCCCCGGCCGCTTCCAGGTGTTCGTCGACGGCAAGCCGCTTGAGCCCGTCTTCGGCGCCGAGGGCGCCGAGTGGCACTGGCAGGAGGGCGGGCGGGTGGACGTCGGAAGGACGCGCGTGGAGATCGCCCTCCGCGACCTCACCGGCTTCGAGGGCCGCTGCGACGCGGTCCTCTTCTCCGCCACCCCGGGCTTCGTCCCCCCGAAGGACCCGAAGGCGCTGGCCGCCTTCCGCCGGAAGGCCCTGGGAATCCCCGAGGACCCGGAGGACGCCGGCTCGTTCGACCTCGTCATCGCGGGCGGGGGCATGGCCGGGACCTGCGCGGCGATCAGCGCGGCGCGCCACGGGCTCACGGCGGCGCTGGTCCAGGACCGCCCCGTCCTCGCGGGCAACAACAGCTCGGAGGTCCGCGTGTGGCTCAACGGCGGGACGAACATCGAGCCCTACCCGCGCCTCGGCGACGTGGTCAAGGAACTCGAGCCGAAGAGGCGCGCCCACGCGGGGGCGGCCAACTCGGCCGAGATCTACGAGGACGAGCGGCGGACCGCCCTCGTCCGCGCCGAGAAGAACGTCACCCTCCTGCTCAACCACCGGGCGAACGGCGTGGAGATCAAGGAGGGGCGGATCCGCGCCGTGGTCGCCCAGGACATCCGCTCCGGGAAGCGCGTCCGCCTCCAGGGACGCTGGTTCGCCGACTGCACGGGCGACGGGACGGTGGGGGCGCTCGCGGGCGCGGACTTCGACATGACCGAGACGGGGCACATGGGCCCCAGCAACCTCTGGAACGTCGTGAACGCCGGCCAGCCCTCCCCCTTCCCCCGCTGTCCCTGGGCGCTCGACCTCGGCGACAAGCCCTTCCCCGGCCGCGGGAAGAGCACGGCGCAGAGCGTCGATGCCAAGTCCGCCCTCGACCAGCTGGGCCAGTGGTTCTGGGAGTGCGGCTTCGGCTGGGACCCGCTCGACGTCGAGCGGATGCGGGACTGGAACCTGCGGGCCATGTACGGCGCGTGGGACGCGCTCAAGAACGTGGACGGCCTCTATCCCGACCACAAGCTCAACTGGGCCGCGTACGTCGCGGGCAAGCGCGAGTCGCGGCGCCTGCTCGGGGACGCAGTGCTCACGAAGGAGGACGTGGTCTCCAAGCGCGCGTTCGAGGACGCCTGCTTCCCCTGCACATGGGACCTGGACCTGCACGTGCCCAACCCGGCGTACCGGAAGGGCTTCGAGGGGAACGAGTTCATCTCCAAGGCCAACTTCGGGAAGTTCCAGAAGCCGTTCTGGGCGCCCTACCGCATCCTCTACAGCCGGAACGTCCCCAACCTCTTCATGGCGGGGCGGGACGTCAGCGTCACGCACGAGGCGCTGGGGACCGTCCGCGTGATGCGCACGGGCGGGATGATGGGCGAGGTCGTGGGCATGGCCGCGTACCTCTGCTCCCGGCACGGGACGGATCCGCGGGGGGTCTACAAGGACCGCCTGGACGAGCTGAAGGAACTGCTGAAGAAGGGGGTCCCGCCGCGCTAGCCGCTCCCGGCCCGGATCATCTCGCGGATCCGTTCCAGGGCCCTCTCGATGTGGGGAAGCATCGCGCGGGCGATCTCCCGATCCACTTCGGGATCATCGAGGGCCTTCGCGGCCTTCTCGTAGGATTTATCCAAAAGGGCATGATGCGCCGAGATGCGGCATCCATGCCACACGGGATCGCCGTTGAATCCCGCGCGCCGCGTCCTCTTCTTCCTCTTCACGCAACGCATTATGGAAGACCGGGACTCGCAGGGAAAGGATCGATCCACCAGGCGGAGCTGGGTTTAAAACAAGGCGGGGGGCGGGACCCTCAGGCCATCCCTTTTAGCGGGTCAGCTTGCGGTCCGGAGCACCCGGTACGGCCCACTTCACTTCAGGGGTGCCGACCCGGTTTTTACCGCAGCTTGGCTCCAGGGTCCTTTACGCCCCCCATTTAGTCTACCCTGTAGACTCCCCATCGGCAAGTCCAATTCCCGGATTCCGTCTCGCATGTTGTATAATTACCCGACTTCACATTTCTCGAGGAGGGGCGGGCGTGGACGAGCCCGACGTCATCCTGGGGAGGATCGCCGTCGAGCGCGGCTGGATCACCCCCGCCCAGCTCCGGGAGGCCCTGGGCGAGCAGGCGCGCGACATCGCGAACGGGAGGTGGCGGCCCCGGAAGCTCGGGAACATCCTGCTCACGAAAGGGCATCTGGACCACCACCGGCTCTCCACGCTCATGGTGGACCAGCAGTCCGCGGCCGCGTCCGCCCGGGGGGCCGACCACACCGAGGCCGAGAACGAGGCCTTCGCCCAGTACGTCCTCAAGACGCTCATGGCCACCCCGGAGCAGGTCCGGGAGGCCCAGCTCCTCCAGGAGAAAAGCAGGACGAAGGTCGTCCCCCTCTCGATCGCGGCGGCCCTCGTCCTCCTGGGCGTCATCACGCCGACCCAGCGCGAGACGGTGCTGAAGAGGCTCCGGGTCCCGCGGGAGGGGCTCCGGCGGCTGGGCCCGTGCCTGCTCGTCCGGAAGATCGGGGAGGGAGGGATGGGGGCGGTCTACCTGGCCGACGACATGGCCGCGGGGCGCCAGGTGGCCATCAAGGTCCTGCACCCGGAGAAGGCCGGGGACGCGGGCTTCATCCAGCGGTTCATCCGCGAGGCCGACGCGGCCACCCGCCTCAACCACCCGAACATCGTCCAGGCCTTCTCCCGCGGCGAGGACGGGGGCCGCCACTTCTACATGATGGAATTCATCCAGGGGGAGACCCTGAGCCAAAGGCTGGGGCGCGGGAAGTCCATCCCCGTCGAGGAGGCGCTCCCCATCGTGGCCCAGGTGGCGCGCGGCCTCCGGTACGCCCACGACCTGGGATTCATCCACCGCGACATCAAGCCCGAGAACGTCGTCGTGGCCCCCGACGGGACGACCAAGATCCACGACTTCGGCCTCACGAAGAACATCGAGCGCCAGGGGACCTTCCGCACGATGGACGGGATCGCGTTCGGCACGCCCTATTACCTTTCGCCCGAGCAGGCGCGCGGGGCCAAGGACATCGACGGGCGGGCGGACATCTACTCCCTCGGGGCCACCTTCTACCACCTCGTCACGGGCGAGACGCCGTTCCAAGGCGCCTCGTCGGTCGAGATCATCTCGAAGCACTTCACGGACCAGATCCCGGACCCCCGGGACGTCCGGGAGGACATCCCGGAAGGGGTGGCGCACGTCATCCGGCGCATGATGGCCAAGCACCCGGGGGACCGGTACCGCGACTGCGGGAAGCTCCTGGCGGACCTCGACCGGCTGGTCCGCGGGAAGTCGCCCGTGAGCCAGGCCCTCGACCCGTCCCTCTCCTCGGTGGCCCTGCCCGCCCCGCGCGCGCGGCGGAAACCCGCCGCCCCGGGAACGGCCCGGGGGCAGAGGGACGCCCTTGGCCGGAAGGCGGCCAGGCGGCTCATCCTCGGCCTGTCCGGCGCGGCTTTCCTGGCCGTCTGGATCCTCGTGGCGGCCGCCACCCGCCACCGTCCCAAGCCGCGGCCGGGGGCCGGCGTGCCGCCGGCCCCGTCGCCGGTCGCGGCCCCGGATCCTTCGGCGGCCCCGGCTTCCCCTCAGCGTCAGGATGCCCGGGAGCAGGAGGCCCGGCGGAAGCTGGACCTGCTCCAGGCGATCGAGGCGGGCGGGCGGGTGCCCTTCTCCGAGATGCGCGGGCGCTACGAGAATTTCGCCCGGGAGTACGCGGACACCTCGGCGGGCCGGCATATCCGGGACTGGCTGAGCACCCTGCCTCCGCGCCCAGACTCGCCGTAGCGCGGGCCAATAGAAAGGGCGCCCCGCGGGGGGCGCCCTTCGGATGGACTCGGGACGCGCGGGCTAGTCGCTCACCCTCCCCGTCGCCGCCCACTGACAGCAGCGGACCATCAGCTTCACCACGGCGGGCGTCTTGATGGGCTTCGCGTCGTGCCCGTAGGCGTTGTGGAAGACCCGCCCCCTGCCGTACTCCAGGGTGAACATCAGGGGCTCCGTCTTCTTGCTCCAGTCGGAGTCGGCCTCCACGATGACGTTGATCTTCTCCTCGCCGAAGAGCTTGGCGTAGAGCTCGTCGTCCACCTCGAAGTCCTCCACGCCCTTGGCGATCGGGTTGTCCTTGGCCACGATCTTCGACTTGAAGACACTGCGGGGCCCGTGGCCGGACTTCCCCATGACCCAGTAGCGGCCGCAGAGCTTGTTCCACTCCTCCCACTTGTTGAAGGAGGCGCTGGCCAGGTGGCAGACCACGAAGCCCTTGTCGCCCTTGACGAAGTCGAGCAGGTTGGCCTTGCCCTCCTCGGTGGGCTCGCCCTTCTCCTTCTTCGTGTTGTAGCGCATGTAGACCATGAGGTCGAACTTCTGGAGCTCGTCCTTCTTGCCGAGGATCTCCAGGTCCTCGACCACCGTGACGTCGAACTTGCCCGAGGCGGCTAGGACCTCCTGGGTGGCCTCCGCGGCCTCC
>CAYNDR010000114.1:0-17420 GCA_964395295.1 uncultured Planctomycetales bacterium | reverse complement strand
TATCCCAAGGTCTTCAAAACGGAGTCGGCCCGGAGGCCCAGCAGGAACGACAGCAGGACGAACAGCCCCAGCAGGAACAGCCCGCAGGCGGCCGCCACGAGCCACGCGGGGAAGTTCCGCGCCAGCGCCGGCAGGGCGTCCGGGGGCTGCCAGCCGGGGGAGAGGCCCTGAGCCCCCGCGGGCTGGGCCGCCTTGATCTCCCGCAGCATCGTGTCCATCAGGATCTTCTTCTTCTCCATCCCCTGGAGGTCCACGTATTTCCCGCGGAACCCCAGCGCCAGGCAGAGGTAGTAGACCTCCATCACGGAGGCGTTCTTCGCCCCGCGGGCGGCGTCGATCTTGGTGTAGAACTCCTCCCCCGCCGAGAAGTCGTTGAAGTACGCCAGCTGGAGCGGCTTGTCCGCCCACGAGTCCTTGATCGTCCAGGAGGAGGTCAGGATCGTCTCGTCGATGAAGGCCGCGATCGCGTACTTGGCCAGCTGGACGTCCTGCTGGGGGACGTCCGCCTGCCGGGCGCGGACGTCCATGTCCCGGAACCGCTCGTCGATCTTGGCGCGGAGGACCTCGGCGTCCCCCGGATCGCCGGACCGGCGCAGTTCCAGCGCGAACGCCAGGAGGTCGGCGCAGAGGTCCGCCAGGCTCCCCTTCAGGGATTCGGTGATCGTGGCCATGTCTTATTCCTTCACCGCCATGAACTCCAGCTTCAACTGCTTGAACTCCGGGGGCATGTAGAACGCGATCGTGCGCGCCTTGCGCACCGCCTCCCAGTGGTCCCCCTGGCGGTCGACCTGGAAGTACGTCCGCCCGGGCTGGACCGGGATCTCCGCGGGCGGCGTGGGCAGGTGGCGGAGGACGATCCCGCGCAGGGCCGCCGCGATGAGCCCGTCCACGCGGTCCGTCGAGCTCACCTTGGCCTTGAGCGGCACCTCGCGGACGATCTTCTCCTCCGGCACCTCCGCCATGACCGCCAGGTAGAGCTGGGCCCCCTCCAGCAGGCGCTCGTCCTGGAACCGCCCGGTGAAGAGCGACTCGCGCGGCCGCTCCAGCGGGATCGGCGTACAGCGCGTCGGGATCACCGTCTCCAGGAGCTGGCGGATCCGGGCCTCCATCGCGGAGAAACAGCCGCCCAGGTCGTCATGCGAGTATTGCGGCAGGTCCTTGGGATGGCCCTCCCCGGCGAAGGTCATCAGCTGGCCGGCCACCCGGGCCATCGACAGGAACACCGGCTCCGGGTGCGCGGACGGATGGGCGTGGTAGTGCATGAGGACCGGGACCGCCGCGTTGACCGTGTGCAGGAACCAGAAGTTGGCGGCCTCCGACAGGGTGAACTCCACCAGCCCCTGGGCCCGCTGGCGGCGCGCCCGGGAGAGGTCCTCGCTCTTGGAGGAGAGGACCTCGAGGACCCGGCGCACGACCGACGCGAGCTGGCCGGAGGCCGAAAGGTGGAGGCAGGGCGGGACGCAGCCCTCGTTGAGGACGTACTTCCCCCCCGCGCCCCGGCCCAGCTCCGCGATCCGGATCGCCGAGAAATCGTTGAGGGGCTCCCCCTCGAAGAGGATCCTCAGGGTCTTGACCGCCACCGTCACCGGGCGCTCCCCCGACCCGGAGTGCTCGTCCGCCACGTTGGCCACCCGGCGCTGGTAGCGCGCCGCGCCGCCGTCCGCCGCCCCCTCCGCGGCGCAGGCCGTCCCGCCCGGCCGCACGAGCGGCGAGGCCAGGTAGATCCCGAGCGACGTCTTCTTGGGGTCGAAGGCGGCCGCCACGGGCCGGGACGGCGGCAGGGGGTCCAGGTCCGGCGCGTCCACGCACAGCCCGTCCGGGAACACCGCCGCGCACTGGGAGAGCACGACCTCCCCGTTGGCCAGCGCCTCGGCGTCGATCTTCAGCCGCAGGAGCCCGGATCCCAGGGGCTGGATCGCCTGCAGGCGGCGGTTCAGCAGACCCTCGTGGTAGCGGTCCCACTGCTGGAAGTGGTGGGGCGTGAGGAACATCCCCTCGCTCCACAGGACCTTCTGGAGATAATCCACGCGAGGCTCCTCTACTGTCCCTTCCGGATGCGGAAACCGGTGAACTCCCAGACCACGTCGTCCGCCTCGGCCACCGGGACCACGATCTTGCGCGGCTGGCCCTCCTCCTCCTTGTTGTAGAGCGCGAGGAGGCCGATGAAGCGGACGGACGGGTCCACGACCCCCAGGTCCACCACCTGCGCGCTGTCCTGGGCCTCGGCGGGGAAGACCGTGACCGTCTTCACGCCGGCCAGGTCCTCGGCGAGCGTCTCCTTGTCCTTCATCCAGAGGCTGTCGATCGTGGCCCGCTCGAACCGCGCGTTGTCCTTGAGCTGGTAGACGCGGATGTCCACCGGCGTCGACTCCTTGCGGTCGTTCTCGTTGAGCGGCTTGATCCCGCGCACCTGGAGCTTCACCGGGCCGCCGCAGGCGGCCAGGCACGCCAGGGCCGCCGCCAGAATGACCTTCTCCCTCATGGCGACTCTCCTTCTTTCTTGATCGTGCGCTCGGCCGTCGGCGGGACGGGGGTCTTCCCCTCCGGCGGCGAGTGCGAGCCCAGGTATCCTTTCCGGACGTTGGGATAGATCAGCTCGTTGAAGAGCTTGCTGTTCTCCGCGAAGATTTCCTGGAAGACCTCCGAGTAGCGCTTCCACGCCCGCTTCTCGAGGCTCGTGAAGACCCCCCCGCCGCCCTTCTTGGCCTCGGCCTCCACCGCCTTGGGGTCCAGGCGCTGGAGGACGGCCCCCAGGGCGTCCTGCACCCCCGCGAGGAGCCCCAGCTGGTGCATCGTCAGGTCCTTGTAGGCCCCCTCCAGGGAGTCCCGCACCCCCGTGTGGGACCGGGGGCTCCGCCAGTCCAGGAGGAACTTCCCCATCTCCTGGGGCCCCGAGGCGGCCTTGAGCGGGTTCTTCTCGTGCGAGAAGACCATCGTGAGGTCGGCGCTGAACTGGGACTCGAACTCCTTGCGGCCCTTGAGGCTCCTCGAGATCCACTCCAGCGTGAGGTCCATGGCCTGGGTGAGGAGCTTCGCGAAGAGCTCCACCTGGGGGGCCGTCTCGAACGCCCCCTCCCCCACGAAGTGCTGGGACATCTCGCCGAAGGCCTTGGCCCCCGCCTGGAAGAGCTCCTCGCGCCGCTGGATCTCCGCGTCCCTCTGGCGCACCAGCGTGCCCTTGTCCCCGGCCGAGGGGGCCTCCCCCGGCCGGAAGCGCGCCTGGAGCTGGGAGAGGACGGCCCGGCCCGCCTCGGGCCCCGACGACTTGACCGCCGACCGGATCGCCTCCTTGAGCACCTTCCGGCGCTCCTCCGGCGCGCGCCCCGCGTGCCGGGCGTAGAGCGCCGGCAGTTCCTCCGCCAGCCGGGACGACAGGCGGGAGGGGTCCACGAGGACCACGGTCTGCTCCGTGGCCCCCTCCATCAGGAGGAACTTCAGCAGGTAGCTCCCGATGGAGATGCGGTCGCCGTCCTTGATCTCGACGCCGCTGTTGGGCTCGAGCTTCCGGTCGTTCAGGAACGTCCCGTTCGTACTGCCGAGGTCCATGACCTTGAAGGAGCCCCCCGCGCGGTCGATCCGCGCGTGGCGGCCCGAGATGCGCTTCTCCACGTCCGGCAGGACCACGTCGTTCGCCGCGGCGCGGCCGATGGCGATGTGCTCCTTCTCGCAGAGGTGCTCCGCCAGCGCCTTCTGCTCGCTCCCGGAGATCGCCACGACCAGTTTGTACGAGGCCATCGGCACCCTCAGGGACCCGCCGGTCCCGACATCTCCCCCAGAAGTTCCCGGCAGACGTCGTAGATCTCGCCGTCGCGGGCCGCCCGAGAGAAAAGCTCCACGTCCGCCTGCGTCTCCAGCTCCCCCAGGTTCCCGAGCATCCGGTCCAGGACCTCCTCCGGCCGGTCGGCCGGATAGTCCGCATGGTGGGCGCAGACGCTGAAGCCGGACACGCAGGTCACCAGCTTGAATCCCAGCAGGAGCAGGTCCGACCAGAGCCGCCCCGGCACGGAGGCCTGCGCCCCCTGCCGGTCCTCGCGCGCGTACAGGACCGAGGACGGGCTGAAGACCTCCTCCGCCTCCAGGAGCGACCGGACCTGGGCGGCGACCTTCGGGCCGTCGGGCCGGTCCCGGTCCTCGAGCCAGAGGGCCAGCTTCTTCAGCACCCGCTGGAGGGCGTCGTCCACGGCGAAGGCGTCCCTCTCGTCGTTCACCAGGAGCGCCCGGAAAAGAAGCAGGCCCAGCGGGTACAGGTCGCACGGCACGTGGAAGCGGCGGAAGAAGGCCACCCCCGCGTCGAACTCCTGGGCCTTCATCGAGGCGGGCGAGCCCACCGTCCCCTCCGCCAGCAGGGCCGTGAAGCGGAAGCTCCGGTCCATGCGCTCGCCGAGCACCCCCCAGAACGTCAGGTTCTCCAGCGGGCCGGCGGCGCCCGTGGGGATGATCCGGATCGCGTCCCCCGGCAGGAAGGCGTCCAGGCGCGCACGGTCGGAGGAGACCGTCCCCTCGAGGCGCACCCGCGGGCCCTCGGCCTGGATCGACTGGATGGAGACCCGCATCGTCTCCTCGTGGCCGAACTCCGTCTCCCGCAGGAGGGGCGAGAGGCAGGTCTTGTCCGCGTCCAGGCTCGGCTGGAGGAGCTCCGGGCCCTCGTCCGTGGGGAGGCGCCGGGCCCCGGCCACCCCGCCGAGCTTCACCCGGAAGCCCCACCGCGCCGGAAGGCCCCGCGAGGGCTCCCCGGGCCGGACCATCACCTTGGACGGATCCAGGGCCAGGTGCGGCTCGCGGCAACGGGCGTGGTACTCGCGAAGGGCGCGGCAGAGCTGGCCGAAGAGCGCCAGCTTCAGCCGCAGGACCTCCAGCGCGAAGCGCCCCGACCCGTCCCCGCGGTAGAGGTGCTGGAGGGGCGACGAGAAGACGCCGTCGAGGCGCGCCAGGAGGGGCTCGCGGCCCGCGCCCCCCCGCTGGCGGGCGCGCGCGCGGACGGACTCCCAGACCGCCCCGCCCAGGAGGTCGGCGAACTCGTCGAAGTGGAGCTCGAGCGCCTCCATGGGGAGCATGTGGAACTCGTAGTAGGAGAGCGGGACCAGCCGCGCCTCGGCGGGGACCGGCTGGCCGGCGCCGGCCGAGGCGGGCCAGCACTCCTCCCGGTGCGCGCACCCGGCGCAGGGGAAGACGCGCGCGAGCCGGCGGCGGTCCTCGTCCGGGAGCTTCTCCCGGAGGATCGCCGCGAGGTCGCGGTACAGCTCCCCGCGGCGGCGGACCTCCGCCTTCCCCTTCAGGCGCTCCTCGGAGGCCGGCCCCAGCGTGTAGAAGACCTTCGGTCCCGCGCCCGACCGCGCGCAGGAGCGGCAGTGGAGGTAGCGCGCCAGGGACGAGCCGTACTCGGGCAGTCCGTGGTCCCGCAGGAGCGGGTCGTCCCGGCAGTCCTCCAGGAACGCCCGGCACTGCGGGCAGAGGGGGTGGAAATAGGCCCGCGTCTTCTTGCAGAACGTCACGGGGCGGCTGTGGAAGGCCTCCTCCCCCAGGTCCACGAGGGAGACCATGTCCGTGCCGGCGCAGAGGGCCAGGTTCTTGCGCTCCCGCCGCCACATCTCCTCGACCTGCGGGTTGGTGAGCGTCTCCATCCGGGCGCCGCCCGCGGTGGGCCGGTAGGCGCTCCTCTGGACCTTGACCGCCAGGGGGACGAGCGTCCCGTCCTTCCCCGCCGCGATCCGCCCGAGGAGCACGCGCGCGAGGCGCCCCGAGTCGCTCAGCGGGACGAAGGGATCCTCCAGCTTCTCCAGCGCGTCGCCCTCCGCCAGGGCCAGCTCGAAGCGCAGGAGTCCCCCGCCCGGTCCGAGGACCGGGACTTCGGCAGGGACAGCTGGACTCTTCGCGGGATTCATCGCGGCGGACCAATCTTAACTCCCCCCCCCGGGGCTGTCAAAAGGGGATTGAGTGAGTCCCCCCCCTGCGCCCCCGGGGGGGAGGAACAACAGTACCTTCGTTCGCCTTTCGTATCTCCCCCGGGGTCGGGGGGACCCTTCAATCGCTCAATCACAAAATCTTCAATGATCCAATCCCCATGCCCCCCGGGGGCCGGGGGGGACGCTTAATGACCCAATGACCCGATCACTCAATGACTCAATTCCTGGACTTTTCCTTGACTTGGCCGCGGCGGCGCGGTGGAGTAGCCGCATGGAATCCTCGGGCGCCTCGATCGACTGGGTCGTCCTGGCCGACCTCGTGCCCGGGCGCGAGCCCTCGGGCCGCGCCGCCCAGGTCGACAAGGATTCGCTCGACGACTTCCTGAAGGCCTGCGAGCCCTCGATCGGGATCGCCGGCCGGACCCTCGCGTTCCGGGAGTTCAAGGACTTCCGGCCCGAGCGGCTGGCCCGCGGGCTCCCCGACGCGGCCGCGCTCCTGGATCTCCGCCAGCAGGCGCTGGAGCTCGTGGCCGGCAAGGGCTCCGCGGAATCGCTCCGGGAGCGGCTCGCCGCGTATCCCGACCTGGCCTCGGCCCTCGAGGAAACCCCGAAGGCCCCCGCCCCGGAGCCGCCCCGCCCGGCGCCTCCCCCCGCGCCGTCCCCCTCGGGAGGCATCTTCGACCTCGTGGACGCGGGAGGGTCGAGGCCCCCCGTCCCCTCCCCGGAGGCGGGCCTCAAGGGACTGCTCGACGAGATCCTGGGATCCGGCCGCGCCGCGGGCGGCCCGGCTCCCGCCGCGCTCAGGAAGCTCGCCGCGCGGGCCGAGGACGCGCTGGGCGGCGTGCTCCGGTCGGTCCTCCACGACCCGGCCTTCCGCCGCCTGGAGGCCGCCTGGAGAGGGCTCCGCTATTTCGTCCGGTCGCTCGACTTCCGCGCGGACTGCCGCCTCCGCGTCCTGTCGGTCCCCCCCGACCGCCTCCTCCGCGCGGCGAAGGAGATCGCCCTTCCCCTGGCGGAGGAGAGCCGCTCCCAGGGGCGGCTCGCCGTCCTGCTCCTCGACTTCGCGCTCGACCCTTCGGAGGAGACGGCCGGCCTCGCCCGGGCGGCCGCGGCGCGGTCGGTCCCGATCCTGGCCTCGGCGGCGGCGGCCTCCGACCCCGCGTGGGAGGCGCTCCGCTCCCTCGAGGCCGCGCGCTGGCTGGCGCCGGCCGTGAACGGCTTCCTCCTGCGCGCGCCCTACGGGAAGGAGGGCGATCCGGTCCGGGATTTCCCCTTCGAGGAGTCGGGCGATCCCGGCCCGTGGGGCCGGCCCGCGTGGCTGCTCGGGGCCCTGATCTCCGCGGCCGTCGTCCGCACGGGGTGGGGCGTGGACTTCGCCGGCCGCGAGGCCGCCGAGTCCCTGGAATCCATCCCCGGGCCGATGCAGGAGGAGCTGGGCGAGCCGGCCGCGCGGGCGCTCGCCGAGGCCGGCTTCCTCCCGCTGGCCTGCCGCCGCGGCGACGGCCGACCCTTCGCCGCGGGCGGGGGAACGCTCCGCGACGCCCTCTTCGCCTCCCAGGTCTCGGCGAAGATCGAGTCGCTCCTGCCGCACCTCGATCCCTCCCGCGGCCTCGATGAGATCGCCCGGACCCTCGGCGCGGGGCTGGAGCTCCTGGGGCTCCCGGACCTCGCGGTGGACGCCTCCGCGGCGGAGGACCCGCCCCGGGCGCGCCTGCGCGTGCGGCCCGCGGGGCCGCGGCTCCGCGGCCTGGGAGGCCTGGACTTCGAGGTGCCGATCCCCCTGCGATAGAGGAGAGATCCATGAAGCCGATGGGATGGCGGTTCGTCGTCGTGTCCGACCTGGGCCTCGCGGCCAGGGAGCCGGTGCGGGTCCCGGCCGGCGGGCCGGACGAGATCCGGAAGGCCCTCGGCCTCTCCTCGGAGGCCGCGCTCCAGGGCCTTTCCTTCCTCATGAAGCACGCGGGAGACGCGGTCCAGGTGGACGTCCTTTCCTCCGCGGCGAAGGACCTGGCGGCGCGCTTCCGGGAGGCGGTCTTGGAGCCGGAAGTCCGCGAACTGCGCAACCCGCCGCTCGGGCTCGTCCTGCTCGACTTCGACTTCTCCCACCTGTCGGGCGACCTGGCGGCGCTCCAGGAGATGGCGGAGATGGCCAAGGTGGCGCAGGCGCCGGTCGTGGCCGGGGCCTCGCCCGCGTTCTTCGGCCTCAAGGAGCTGAAGCTCCTTTCGAAGCTCCAGGACCTCCCCCAGCGGCTCATGGACGGCGCGCACGCCGGCTGGCAGCGCTTCCAGAAGCAGGAGGCCGCCCGCTGGGTGGTCCTGACGGTGAACCGCTGGCTGGTCCGGGCCCCCGGCGCGGACGAGAAGCCGGAGAGCCACCTCTGGGGCCGCGGGGTGTGGCTGGTGGGGGCCGCGGTCGCCCGCAGTGTGCGGGGGACCGGCCACGCGCTCGACCTCTCCGGGCCGCGCGCCGGCGGGTTCGCGGACCTCCCCACGCGCCCGTACGCCAAGGCGGCCAACCAGTCCGTGCCGCTCTCCACCGAGATCGAACTGCCGGACACGGCGGCGCAGGAAATCTCGCGCGGGGGCTTCCTCCCGATCTCCGGACGGACGGGGAGCGGCGTGGTGATGATCCCCATCGCGGTGAACGCGCACCGGAGCGCCCCGGGGCGCCTCACCGTCAGCGGGACGCTGGCCTACCAGATGATGGCCGGGCGGCTGGCCCAGATCTGCGGGCTCCTGATGGACGAGTTGCCGGGGCCCGCGCCCGAGGCCGCGGAGTTCCTCCGGCAGGCGCTCCTGGCGTTCCTGGGGCCGCTGGCCGGGAAGGCCCCGGAGGCGGCGGTGAAAGTGGCCCCGGTCCAGGCCAAGGACCCGGAGGGGAAGACGGTCACGCTCGCGGAGGTCACGGTCCAGCCGGACGCCCGGATCGAGGGGATGGAGTTCAGGTTCGTCTTCCAGCTGCCTCTCCGGCCAAGCCAAGCAGGTTGACCGCCTGCACGCTCGCCACAGATCCACCTGTAACTCAATAGGTTGCGATCGGCAGTACATGTAATGCAATTCATATGTAAATCAATGTTGATTTATATGCATACGAGTGTATACTATCTTTGTAAGTAGCGCATATTATTAATCATTAATATACACATGTAATTCGTCATGAAGATCGCCCTTGGCATACTGGCTGACAAGATACGTGACGAGGGATTATCCCTTGCGGAACTCGCCCGTCGTTCGGGACTATCACGAATCACCTTGTCCAAGATCGTCCATGGGAGAATCCTTCACTCAAGGAATCGAACGCTTGAACGGTTGGCCCAAGCCCTGGGGATTCATCCTCTAAGCCTGACTCGTGATGGAGAACGCGAGGCTTATGCAAATTACATCCGAAAGGAGACCGGAGAAATCAGCTTCTTTGGGCTCGGCCTGCTCACGGGCTCGACATCCTGCCGGCTGGACGATCTTTATGTGTCTCCTTCGCTTAGACGGCTCGGGGAGGTCCCGAAATCCCCGAGAGATGAATGCGGGAAAAAATCTGCCTGGCGAAAAGGCCCTCGCAAGGACATGGACGATATCCTCGCACGAGACCGATTCGCCGTCATCTTGGGGGATCCCGGCTCAGGGAAGACCACCCTGCTCCGCCACGTGGCCAGGACGATCGCCGAGGAGACGCCCGACAGCGGGGCGGCGCGAGGGTCTCCGCTCCCCATCCTTGTCCGCCTCCCCGAATATGCGGCCCAACTGGAATCCGAGGAAGGAACCGATCTGCTCTCGCACGCGGCGTCGGTCTGCCGGAGGAAGAGCGGTTTCGATCCGCTTCCCTTCCTTCGCCGGAAGGCGGAGGAAGGCCGGGCGATATTTCTTCTGGATGGTCTGGATGAAGTCCTCGACGAAGATCGAAGGACAGCGGTCGTCAACGGAATCTCACGGCTGCTCCGGGAGCATCCCCAATCCCGCTGCCTCATAGCCTCGCGCATCGTGGGTTTCAGCCGCCCCGCGGCCTTCGCAGAATTCGAGGTCTACGAAATCGCCCCCTTTTCCGACACCCAAGTACGCCGATTCATCGAGCGCTGGCTCCATCTCCCGCGGAGACCCGGGCCGGGGAGCCCCTCCGCGGCCGGCAAGGGGGATGTCGAACGGATCGCGCAAACGATCTTATCTCACGACTCGCTCGAACGGCTGGCAAGGAATCCTCTGACACTTTGCGTCCTCGCACACTTGCACGCGAGCCGGGCCACACTGCCCCGGCACAGGACCGAGATCTACTCGAGGATCGCGGATGTCCTCCTGGTCACGTGGGAAAAGAGCAAGGAACTGGATGCTCCCCCGCCCCGGAGCGGGATCTGCGAATTCGAGCCCCGCGAGATACGGTGGACGCTCCAGGCCCTGGCCCTGCGCATGCAGGAGAAGAACGTCACGCTCGTCCCCCGGTGGTGGGTGACGGATTCCATCCGCGCGCATCTCCGGGAGGAACTGGGCAGGACCACGGGGGTGGACGTCGATCGGCTGCTGCAAGCCTTGAATGAGCGCTCCGGCCTGTTCCAGGAGAGGGGTCCCGATCGCTGGGGATTCTCCCACCGCGCCTTCCAGGACTTCTTCTCGGCGGAGGCGGTCTTGCGGGACCCGGATCCCGTCCGCCGCATCTCCCGCGTCCGCTATCATCCCGGGTGGCGGGAGGTCGTCCGCCTCGCCTGCGCCAGTCTCGATCCCCGCCGCGTCCCGGAGGCGCTGAGGGACCTCCTGGACGATCCCGACGCGACCGGCCGCTTCCTTCAGCGGGGCCTGCTCATCGCGCTGGAATGCGCGGGCGACGGCGCCCCCCTCTACGATTCCAAGCTGCTGGAGGACATGGGCAGGCGCGTCGTCTCGCTCGGCCGTTCCAAGTGGCTGGGCATCGGGATGCGGTGCATCGACCTGATCGGCCGGCTGCGCGACACTCCCCAGTGGGATTTCTGGCGTAAGACGGCCTCGGAGTATTTTGAGGCGGCATCACGGAGCCTGGATCCCGAGGACCTCAAGGAGGTTCAACTCGTCTACAAGCGGGTCTTCCAGGAAGAAGGGGCTTCCGGCAGAGATGAGGGCCTGGACGATCCCGACCTTGATAAGGGGATACGCAAGGAACTCCAGGGAATTCTTAAGGGAGATCCGAAGACGATCGCCCATGTCGCCGCCGATATCCAGCACAAGAAGGATTCCCACAAGGAGTTGTTGTGCTCGATCCTCGCAAGGCATGCGCGTTCCAGGGCGGAAGTCAGGGACATCCTCATCAGGCGTCTGGAGGGGGACTCCTCAAAGTCAGTCCGCGAGAGCGCCGCAGAGGCGCTGGTGGACGCCCTTGGGAATCCGGACGTCCTCGGCGCCTTGAAGAGAAGACTGGAAACGGAATCCGATCCCGAGGTCCGCGGCACGATCGCCTGGATCCTCGGCAGGCCGGCCAAGAAGGACCCCCATCTCCGCGAAGTCATCCTGAATCTGGCGGGGCCGGGAGGGGATCCGAGAGTAAGAGAGGGGGCCATCTTAGGCACCGCCCGGCTCCTCAAGGACGATCCCGGGCTCCGAAGCAAGATAGTTTCCTGGTTGAACGGCAAGGATGAATCCCAGGAGGTTCGCACCGCGTGCGTCAGGGCGCTGATGGGCGTCGCGCCTGAAGACCGGCCGGTCCTGGAGATCCTGATCGGAGCCGTCGGCGAGCCCTACCCTCGAAAGGTCCGGCTCGTCGCCGCGCAGGCGCTCGGAGAAATGGCCTGCGACGGCCGAATTCCGTGGGGAGAAGTCCCCCTTGAGAAGATCAAGGAAACGTTGTCCGGAACCGACGCCCCGTGTCCCCATGTCTGGCAGACCCTGACCGGAATCCTCGACGCGTCCGAGATCCGCGGTGCGAGACCCGGCCGGAATGAAATCCTGCGGAGACGCCTGAGCCCGATCACGGACCGGATCGCCGCCGCCTTTGTATTCGGCTCCGCGGCACGCAAGGAACAGACCGACGCCAGTGACATCGACCTCTTCGTGGTCGGCCGCGTCTCCCTCATGGAACTGGCACCCCTCCTCCGCGCCGCGGAGTCGGACCTGGCGAGGGAGGTCAATGCCGTCGTCTATTCCCCCGAGAAACTCCGGGAGCTGAGACGGTCGGGCAACACCTTCGTGAACGCCGCACTCGATGGGCCCAAGGACTTCCTGGTGGGAGGGACCGATGAGCTTGGATCAGTGGCTGGCTAACGGCTGGCTCATGAAGGTCGCGATCGCCAAGGCGAATGCGGCCAGCCAACTGGCCATCGCAGGTCGGGAAATCAAGGATGCCTCCACGGCGGGACTCTCTGACGAGGCGGTACACCAGCACGCCTACAACGCATGCCTCCGGCTATGCAGTGCGGCCCTGTATTCCCGCGGTTACAGGGTCGTCAAGGGCAAGAACAACCACTATTACACTATAGAGTCCCTCATCCACACGCTGGGAGAGGGGCAACGGGGAAGGCTGATATACCTGCACGCTTGCAGCAAGCTCAGGCATCAATCAACATACGACGACGTGGGCTTCGTCCAGAGACAGGACACACTGGATCTTCTGCGGAGCGCCCAGGATCCCCAGAGGGACGCGTTGTCCTGGCTCCGGGCGGAGCATCCGGATTGGAGCCTCTAGCCCCCTCACGGCCTGGCCTGCCGGAAAACCCAGGCCACGCGCGGGGAGAGCGGGCCGGCGAGGGCCTCCACCGCCGGCGCGTCGGCGCGGTACGCCTCCTCGAGGAGACTCCGGCACCGCTCCAGGACCTGCTCGCGCGGGAGCCCTTCCAGGAACAGCGCGCAGGCCCGGGCCGCCGCCGCGCCCGCCAGCGCCCGGCCGCGCACGGGCGGCTCCACGACGGCCCCGGACAGCACCCCCTGGATCTCCTTCTCCACCGCCGCGTAGCCCTCGCCGCGCGCCCCGGCCACGACCGCCGGATCTTCCAGCCGCGCCAGGAGCTTGTCCACGGCGGCGGGGGCGTCGCGGTCCGGGAGCGACCGGACGGCCCGCGCCGCCCGGCCCTCGAACGCCGCGAGGTCCTCCGCCAGCCAGCGCTTGAAGTCCTCCCCGGCCGCGCCCGACACCGCCTTCCGCGCCAGCGCCGCCGCGGCGGCGAAGACGGCCTCCGCGCGTTTCACGGCCTCCCACCTCAGGTCCAGCGAGACCGCCGGACCTGGATCCTTGACCTGCGAGGCCAGCGCCTCCAGCGCCAGGCCGGCCGCGGCCCGCCACGCCGTGGCCCCGAAGCCGATCCCCTCCTCGCCGAGGGCCAGGGCCGCAACCGGATCGGGGGACTGGCCCTCCAGCAGGACCCCCAGCCGGGCGCCCCACCCCAGGATCGGGTCCAGGCGCGCGGGCGCCGCCTGCGCGGGCGGCACGCGGTACCGCGCGAAGCGCTCCGCCGTGGGGCCCGGTTCCTGCAGGACCCGGTCCGGACGGAAGGCCTCCAGGTCCCGCCTCAGATCCCCCACCAGGCCGTCGAGCCACCGCCGGAACTCCGCGTCCAGGTCGGCCTGGAGCCCCGCCAGGGCCGGCGCGTTCCCCTCGAAGTCCGGGCGGGCCTTCTCCAGGGCCGCGTAGGCCGCCTCGAACTCGCGCCGGACGATCTTCTCGGTGACTTCCCTCTTCACCGCCTCGACCTTCCGGCGCAGGAGCTCGGCCCCCTTCGATCCCTCGATGTCCTTTTCCGTCTTCTCCTTCTCCGCGCGGGCCGCGTCGAGGAGCCCCTTCGCCTTCGCCAGCCCCAGGTCCGCGGAGGCCTGGTACCAGCGGACCGCGTCGGCGAGGAGCTTCAGGCGCGCCTCGAGGTCGGCGGCGTTGAGCGCCAGCCTCATGCAGGCGTCGCCCGCGAGGCGGCGCGGCTCGAACTCCCGGTCCTCCAGGCCGTCCCCCACCCGGACCCGCAGGACCCCCTCCTTGTCCGGCCTCTGCCGGGCCAGCTCCTCGCAGAGGCGGAGCCCCTCCGCGTAGGCCCCGCGCGCCACGTGGTCGGAGGCCTTGCGATAGTTCCCCAGGACCTGCTCGCTCGACTGGAGCGCCGGCAGGAGCGCCAGCGCCGCCGCGAGCGCCTTCATTCCACCGCCCATTCCAGCTTCTCCCGCGTCCCCCAGACCCGGAGCACCGCGCCGTCCTTCAGCGCCGACTCCGGCACCTCCAGCGTCCTCGCGGCCCCGTCGCGGACGAACTCCAGGCGCACGGGGCCCACGGGGAGGTCCGCGACGCGCAGGGGCGTCACGTTCTCCTGCCGGGCGGCGTCGCCGGCGAAGTCCCGGCCGCCGACCCGCACGCGCACCTCGGCCCAGGGATGGGCGTCGGCCGCGAGCGCGAACGTGCCCCGCCAGGCCAGGACGGCACGCGCCGCCCCGGCGGCCTTCGAAAGGTCGGCCGGGCGGACGTCCAGGAGCGCCGCGCGGCGGTTCACCGCCTCGGCGAGTTCGAGGTCCTTGAGGAGCGCCTCCGCCCGGGCGCGGACGGCCGGCGAGAGCCGCTCCTTGGGCGGCCGGGCCCCCAGGGCCGCGCCCTCGGCCTCGCGCTGGGAGGCGTAGGACACCCACCAGTCGCCGATCCCCTGCCGGGCCACGGGCGCCAGGACCGGCTCCAGCCCTTCGAGCTTCTTCGCCAGCGGCTCGATCGTCTCGACGGAAGGGCGCCCGAGGAAGGCGTCGCGCAGACGGACCGCTTCCCGCCTGAGGGCCTCGCGGGCCGCGCTCTCCGGCCCGGCGGGCGCGGCGGCCGGCGCCGAGGGCGGGCGGCGGAAGGCCCGGAGGCCCAGGCCCGCGATGACCGCCAGGAGGACCGCCACGGGCAGGAGCGTCCAGCGGTGCTTGCGGGCCAGCCGCCCCCACCGCCCCATCATCCAGTAGATGGAGTGCTCCGGGACCGAGACCTCCTGGCCTCCCAGGACGCGGTCCAGGTCCTCCACGAGATCCCGCGCGTTCGGGTAGCGGTGCCTCCGGTCCTTCTGGAGGCACTTCATCGCGATGATCTCGAGGTCCTTCGGGACCGTGAGGACGCCCTTGGTGGAGGCGCTGAGCTTCGCGGTCTGCGGCGTGACCACGTGGCGGGGCCACGCGGGCTCGTCGTTGATGATCTTGCTCAGGAGCCGGTGGATGTTCTCGTCCTCGAAGGGCGGGCGGCCGGCGAGCATCTCGTAGAGGATCACGCCCAGGGCCCAGACGTCCGTGCGGCCGTCCATGAGTTCGCTGCGCCCCTCGGCCTGCTCGGGGGCCATGTATTTGGGCGTGCCCTTGACGGCGCCGGACATCGAGCCGCCCTCGACGCGGAGCTCCTTCGCCAGGCCGAAGTCCACCACGTACGCGCGGCCGGAGGAGTCGAGCATGACGTTGGCGGGCTTGAGGTCGCGGTGGATGATCGGCGGGTTCATGCCGTGCGCGTAGGCCATCGCGTCGGCGATGTCGCGCATGATCTTCACGTGGCGCTTCGGGTCCTGGTAGAAGAGCGTGTCCAGGCTCTTGGCCTTGGTCCCGTGGATCACCTCGTGGAGGGCGGGCCCGTCGATGAAGAACTGGGCCATGTAGAACTTGTCTTCGTGCTTGCCCAGCTCGTAGACGCGGGCGATGTTCGGGTGGTTGAGGCGGACCGCCAGGCGGGCCTCGGCCATGAACTGGTCCACCTGCTCCTGGGCGGCGGAGGACTCCCCCCCGGCGATGTCCTGGGTGCGGATGAACTTGAGCGCCACGAAGTGGCTGAGGAACGTGTCCCACGCCTTGTAGACCACGGCCATCCCGCCCTGGCCGAGCTGTTTGACGAGGACGTACTTCCCGAAGCGGTTCTTCGGGTCCTCGGACGCCTGGGCGACCTCCGGCGGCGTCTTCCCGGGCGCCGCGTGGGCTTCGCCGCCGGTCTTCAGCGTGGGCGCGGTGGGCGAGGGGCCCTCCGCCATCGTCGGCCGGGTGGGCGCCGGGCCGGCCTTGACCGCGGCGTCGGGGGCCCGGGGAGGGAGGGTCGGGGCCGTGGAGGCCGGCGCCTGGATCGAGGCCTCGGTGGCGCCGTCGATCACGTCGGCGCTCACCCAGCCGCGGCGGACCAGCTCGTCCCGGAGCCGCGTCCCCGGGGACGCATCGAGGTGCCGGATCGCCTCCTCGAGCTGCTCTGGCTTGAGCAGGCCGGCGCCCACGAGCATGGGGCCCAGGAGCCTGTCTTCGGCGCTGATCCCGGCCATCCGTCGATGTCCCTTCTGTTAACTCTGTCGAGTCGCGACAGCGTTAACACCTAGAAGTCGTGGCGGTAGCCGACGGAGAAGTTCGGCGCGTCGCCGCCCGTCTCCACGCCGACGTCGAAGGCGCGCACCTTGTTCTCCGTGATCCACTGGAGCGTGGCGCCGAACGTGAAGATCTCGAAGCGGCTGTCCTTGGTGTCGATGGACAGGATGTTCTGGCCGATGGCCGGGAGGACGTCCTCGTCCGCCCAGGGCGCGTCGTAGACGCGGAAGCCCGCGCGCGGGAGGAGGCTCACGGTCTCCGTCAGGCGCAGGTAGTACTCCGCCCCGAAGGACCAGTTCACGGCGTCCCGGAAGTTCTCGTCCGCGCCGGTGAGGTCGTTCCCGGTGGCGGCGTCCCAGAAGATGATCTGGACGTCCGCGGTGAGCCGGAGGTCCATCCTGTCCAGGAGCTTCACGGTGAATCCGAGGTTGAGCATGGCGGGCCAGTCCCAGACGGGGAAGAACTGGTCGTCGATCTGGAACTTGAAGTCGACGCGGGACTGGTAGGCGATGCCGAAGTCCACGGAGAGGTCCTGCTGATTGGTGTAGAGGCCGGCGAAGAGGCCCAGGCAGACGCCGAACTTCGTGTCGGTGTCGCTCCGGTCGAGCGCCCCGGCGTCGTCGCTCTCCTCGTAGAGGCTGAAGCCCAGGTCCAGGCCCGCCCCGAGCGCCAGGGAGTGGAGGAGGCCGTCCTCGGACGGCCGGTATTCGGCGGCCGCGGCGGCGCGGAAGCGGGAGAACTGCTGTTCGGTCTGGACGCGGTCGATGCCGTTGACGTAGGTGAGCCGGTTCTGGAAGGGCCGGATCATCGCGATGCCGAACTCGTACTGCATCGATCCTGTCTCGGCGATGGCGGTGGTGAAGCCGAGGAAGGAGGGGACGATGGGGGGCTCCAGCAGGCCGAACTGGGGCTCGCCCACCGCGCCGAGGGTCGTCCCGGCGTCGTGCAGTTCGTACTGCGTGAAGGACTGGTAGTCGATCGCCAGGCGGGTGGGGGCCCCGGCGATCCCGGCCGGGTTGAGCCAGATGGACACGGGATCCTCGTCGAACGACGTGTAGCTCCCCCCCATGCCCTTGGCGCGGCTGCCCACCTGGAAGTCCTGGGCCCAGGCGGCCCCGGCCAGCGCGGCGGAGAGGGGGATCGCGGCCCAGGCGCTGATTCTCATTCGTCCCTCGCTTGAAGCGTGGCGCGATTCTATGAAGCGGGGGCGGGGGCGGGCAAGGAAATGCGCGGGAGGAGGCTCAGCGCGGCCGAGCCGCAACCAAAAGGGTTGTTGCGGCGGTTGCCGCGCATTGAGCG
>CAYNDR010000113.1:17154-17435 GCA_964395295.1 uncultured Planctomycetales bacterium | reverse complement strand
CACCAGAATCATGTCCATCATCACCGACATCACTGAGCGCAAGCGGATGGAGACGGTGCTGCGCGAGAGCGAGGAGAAGCTCCGCCAGGCGCAGAAGATGGAGGCCATCGGCAGGCTCGCGGGCGGCATCGCCCACGACTTCAACAACATCCTCACCGGCATCCTCGGATACGCGAACCAGATCAAGCTGGAGGCCAAGCCCGGGGATCCCGTCTTCCAGGCCGCCGACGTCATCGAGCGGGCGGCCGACCGGGCCGCCCTCCTGACCCGCCAGCTCCTCA